>JAZSRU010000005.1:0-22477 GCA_045538635.1 Victivallaceae bacterium | reverse complement strand
TATTGTCCGGAATTTTGTGAAAATGTCAGATGAGAGAAAGCGGGGGCGGTTTATCCTATGTTTTTTGCCGGACGGATCTTTCGATACAATCGGTACATTTTGCAAGAAATTCAAGATGGTAGCCGTCGCAGTTCAATTCTTTGGTTTTTGCAAGCAGGATTTCATCTATATTGACAAGTGAATCATACTGCACATCTGTCAATTTACCGCATACAGGACAATGAATATGAAAATGTACAGACATATTACTTTCAAACTTTTTCTGTATATTTATGGTCGTAACTTCACTGATTATTTGAGCGGCAGATAACTGTTTCAAATTTCTGTATATTGTCGCCAGACTGATTTGGGGAACTTTATATCGTAAAATTGTAAAAACTTCATCTGCACTTAAATGTTTTTCGCTTTCACGCAAAAGTTTCAAAATTGCTTCTCTTTGTATTGTTTTATGCATAGCTTTCTCCATTTTATTTGTTGATAATATAATTCAAAAAGACAAAAATGGAAATAATTATTGCTTTTTATTACAAAATAAATAATGATTATCATTTTGCATATAAACAAGTTACAACAAATAAAGCCTTTCAAATGATGATATTTTACGTCATTAAGTTAAAAGGTTATTTTATTCACAATTTTCACATTTTACGATGAATACGAGACAAAAATCCTGACATTTCAAGTGCGGTGTTTCAGATAAAATTTGTTCGTACAGTACCGGATGATTTATATCCTTGATTTTGCCGCATTTGGGGCAATAAGCATGAAAATGCGGCGTTAAATCTGCATCAAAATGCATTTCATTGTTTGAAAGAAAAATTTGTTGAATTTTACCTTCGGCAGCCATTAATTTCAGATTGCGATAAACAGTTGCCTGACTTATTTGAGGTAATTTTGGTATTAAAGCAAAATAAATTTCTTTTGCAGTCGGATGATTATCTGTTTTTTGCAGATAATCCAGAATAAATTTACGTTGAATCGTTTTATTTTTCATAAATACCTCCATTTGATTGTAAAACACATCATTTGAAAGGTAATAAATAATATAATTCAACTATCAATAAATGCGAGTTTTATATATTGCACGAAGTACATTTTATATTGTCAAACAAAACAACAACATTACTGTTTATATTCATTTTTTGTTGCCAATAATCTTCCCAGTCTCTTATGTTTGTGAATCTTTTTAATATAATTCTTGCAATTTTTGTTGCCCCTTTGTCACTCCATCCGTAAGCTATTTTTTTTAATCTCCTGCCGAGTTCTCTCATAACCCGTTCAACCATCGAGGATGCTCTCGGAGAAATCAATCCCCATTTGAGCCATCTTCTGATATAGCCGAACATTCCGATTTTTGCCCGCCGGATATAGGTTGCGGCAGTATTATAACCGCAACCATCAAAGTATCCGATCAATTTATCTATGGCAAGTTCAGCTTTTTCCATTCGCTCTTCAATATCACTCTTTTCTTGCTCGGAAACCTTTTGAAAATCATCCTGCGGCAATTCTATTGCCAACACTCCGGCAAGAGCATCCTGAATCGGTTTTGACTCTTTTAATCTTCCTCCATCCTGATACATCATATGGTACAAATCACGCTTGATATGCCAGTGACAGCGTTGCTGTTCAGTGGCATAATCTGCGAATGCTTCAGCTAATCCAAGTTCTCCATCACAAATCAAAATACTGCCGTCTTTGAATTTGATTTTGTTTCTATCCCATTCATCAGTAATATCTTTCCAAGTTGCTCCTGCTTTTGAAGCCAACGGAAAAATATTTCCCTTCTGCGAAATGCCGATAACTACTTTCAAATCCCCTTTTTGAGCTTGTCCGTTAAGTCCGGGGCCTTTGAAACCGGTTCCGTCCGGCATTATTTGCAAAGGAATTGAACCTATTGTTTGGGAAGGTATTTTTATTTCATCACAATCATTCCGCATCACCCAACCATGAGCTGTTTGGAATGATACAGGAAATTTACCGGCTTGTTCCAAATCCTTTATTGCCCGACGATAATTAGTTCCGCTGACCGCTTCAATGACTAATTTTTCGAGTTCATTAGTTTTAGTTTGATAACGCTTCAACCCGATGAACTTTGCCAACGGAGCAAAAGTTTTGCCGCACTTTGAACAACGGACACGCCAGAAATCCATTTTGAACTCGCCCAAACTGGTTCTGATGCGGCGTTTAAAACTGCCGTTAAGCATCAAATGACCATCTGCACAACAGTGTAGGCAGCATGAATTGTTGAAAATCCGATGCATTAAAACTTCTTGTGTCAGTTGTAAATTCATCTTTAAAATTTCAGAAAAAGCCTTATTTTCAAAAGCATCTGATAATTTTTTCACTAATTCATCCAAAGAAAAACCATTTTCCGCTTGACAAATTGACATTTCAATGTTAAATTTATTACGCATCTGATAAATCCTTTACTTTTTTTGTTGTTTCTATTAAAAAATAAAGGTCAGATGCACTTTTGTCAAGTATTTTTATCTTTCACAAAATTTCGGACAATAACAATTTTTTTTAATTCCATATTCCTGTTCTTTAGGTGCAGAAAAATAGGAATACTCCTATTATATCTTATTGCAAATTACTTATTACCAGCGTTTTAATATGACTTTATGATGGTTGGCGAAGCATAAAAAGATGCTATATCAGAGGTATATTTACGTGACTTTTTCACAAAATTTTGAACAATAACCAAAATAAATTATTTTTTAATTTCTTTGAATATGAATTTATAGTTGTTCCTGTTACTTTTAAAACGGATTGCATTGAGTGGTTTGCCCCATATACTGGTATCACAGAAAAGTTCAGGCATTTGTTTCTGTTCAAAAAACTCAATATTCTCAGTTTCAATCAAAACATTTCCGGCACGGACTTTCCCGTCAATTATTTCAACATCACACGGAGTCAGCAAAGTTATAACAGCATCAAGCGGTTTTTCAAGTTCAAATTTATCTTCAACTACGACTTCTGACGGCTTGAAATCAAGAGTACGGATAAATGATTTCACCCCTGCTTCAGCAGGATATGCTTTGCTTAAATCACAGATAAATCCGTTTTTATCTGCTTTTATGAACTTTGCCGTATAATCTTTGCCGGCAAGCTGTTCAATACCGCCCAAAACAGGTGAATTATGACCGGAACCTCTGGTATACCACAAAGTATAACGTTTTGCTGAAAAAGTTACAGCAGTATATTTTTCCATACCAGCATCCACTATCAATGGTTTTCCATTATAATACAATGTGAAGTGACCGAGATCATTATGATTATGAGATTCAGCATTATGCCCTGCTTTCACCGCTGCGGAAAATTTCTCTGAACGAACAATTGCAAGACGATCCTTGAAATATGTAAACAGAGCATCTTTTTTCTCGGCATTTGAATTTAATTCAGGCATATCAAAAAGCAGCTTCAATCCTGTATCTAAATGATTTCCGCATTTCCCGGTTCTTGCAATTTTCGCTCCTCCGACTTCTTTGAGTAAATCAGATTTTATAAGCTCACCGCAAATCGCCGCACGCTCTATACACGGGGTATATGCCGGACATGCATCGCCGTATGTCAGTTGATGTTCATCGCCGATACGGACTTGGGCAATAAATTCAAATATGGCACGAATTTTTGGAAGCGCCAGAATTTTATCCATGCTTCCGGGACGGATCTTGTGCATCAAATGCAGAATATTGAAAAGCATCATCCCGGCGTCATTACAATAATTTGCGCCTTCATCACAAAATCCGTCATCTGAATAATTTGCCGCAAAACGGGCACTTGAACGCAGAAAATGACGGATGTACAAAGCCAACCGTTCGTCATCATTTTCCAATAAAACTGCACTTACAAGCATATTGTATGAACACCATGGCAGCCAGTTGTTAGGCGGCAGAGTAAAATACCAATCGTGGATTCTTACAGATTTCGGATTATACATGACATTATAAACTGTCCGTTCCAGAGTCATGACTTTAATCTTTTCAGATAAATTCTCAATCTCTTTATCAAGTTCTTCGCCCAGAATGTGATAAAGCAGCGCCATCATAGCCCCTGTTTCGGCACAAAACAAATCTGTACGCGACATATCCAGAAGCTTTTTTTTATCCCAGCCGGTATGAGCAGGCAAAGTCCATGAAAACTCCTCAAGTACAGACATGACATAATCAAGCAGACGCGGCATGTATTTTTCTTTATCTTCTGTAATACACAATGCCAGAGCAAGGTAACTCAACTCTCTGCGTTTTGTAAAATACAACTGCTCAAATTTATTGCGGTTCCCTTCAACAGCATATCTGCGGTAATCAGAGAAAAGCATCTGCGGGACATCGCTTTTCAAAACCTTGTCAGCCTCTTTTATCAAAACAGCTGCATATTTGCTTTCTGCCGCTTTTGCCCATGCTTTACGATCTGAGAATTTCGGAAAAATATCTCTTGAAAAATCACCTGCAGATATTTGGGCATAAAAATCATCAGGTATATATTTATCAAAATATGCATTTTGAGGATTATAAAGAGAACTTACATTTCTCCATGCTTCATCTGCCTTGTCTTTCTGATCTTTTCTATTATCTGCCATAATTATGGTTCCTGCAACAATAAATAAAAATATTAGAATATAAAAGATAATATTTTTCATTTTACCTCTTTTCTGAGATATAAATTGCTAACTGTTTCGACAGCTGTAAAAACGAATTGCATTCAGCAGACCATTCCATAAACTTTTGCCTCCCTGCAATAAATCAGGCATTTACTTCTGTTTAAAAAAGTCCAATACTTCAGTTTCAAGAATACATTACCATTGCGGAGCCTGCCGTCAGATTTATCGACTTTGCGGGGCGTCAGCAAAGTAATCACAGCAACAAAAATTCTCTCTCTCCGAATAATTATTTTACTTCAATGATTTTTGCATTACGCACTTCAACAGCGCCTTCTCCGTTTACAATAAGTACCATGCCGGCATAACGGGTTCCTTTCCAGAAGGAATTGGCAGAGAAAGACGAAGCTATTCCGTTGAGTGTAATAGAATATTTATTCCACTCTCCGTCGGTACCGACTTTACGGGCATAGAGATAGCTGCCGGGACCGTGAAGACGGACTTTTGAACCGGCTTTGACACCGTCTGGTACTTTGGCAACGGTGACGGTACAGCCTTCAATCGCACGGATAGCGGAGTATTTGAAGTTGGGCAGATCCGAAAGATCAGGCATGGCATCGAAGGCAAGAAGCAAACCTTTTGCTGCTTCGGGAACCGGTTTGTCAAAAGTTATTTTGTTACCGTCAATATTGGTGATAGTTGAAAGTGCAGGTCTGATTATCCGGACGGAAGGAGTTGTAATAACTTTCCAGCCGGGTTCAGTGAGCATGCGGACTCCGATATAAGTTGCAGGTTTTCCCTCTATATAACGGATTTCTGCGTCAAGACGATATTTTTTTGCAGGGTTGATTTCAAGCAGTTCAGCGTTATTATGGATACCGCGGGTAAATTGTACAGGTTTTATCCAAGTGCCTTTTTCCGGTTCTGTAACAATTACGCGATCCATATACATATAGTTTTCGCCGTCTTTTTTATCGAAACGCATTGAAGCATAGATTGAGACAGGTTTGTCCCCGAACGGTCCCATATATACCTGCATGTTCCAGCTTTTTGAGAAATACAAATAGCCGTTGTCTGTTATTTTACCTGTTCCGATGTAATACAAGCGGTAATCTTTTCCGATTGGAGTTATCATTGCACCGGGATAATCTCCGATTTTTCTCTGACTGTAGAATGCAACCGGCATCGGGAACGGATTTTTGCCGAGTTTAATTCGCAGTGCGGCATTTAAAGATGACTTGGGATCTTCGACGATTTCAACAAGAGAATCTTTCAAACGGCGGCAATCTGAGGCGAAAAATTCATCAATGACCTTTTTGTCTGTCTTGAGCGGAGAATATTTTGCATATTTGATGTATGTTTTGTGATGATCGAGATTTTTACGAAGTCCCGGGACTACACGCTGACCGTAATGACTTTTCGGCGACCAGTTTTTATATCCGACCCACTGCATGTATTCTTCAAGAGCAGCATCATATTTTGAGCGGAGTTTTGCAAGATCGACACCGATGTTGCTGTAAGCTATCGGACGGAGATAACCTGCCAGACGGTCAAGACTCATTCTGGCAAAACGCACACGACGGCTCATTATTTCATCTCCGGCAACCGCAGCTTCAGCTTTGTCGCAGAGTTCTATGAAACGTTTCATATTTGCAGGACGGATGAAAGTAAATGCTGAAGGACCGCAATCATAAACAGCATGTGAAGTCCGTTGTTTATGTGCTGCATCATTAAGTTCTTTGCGGTATTGAATGAGATACGGAGCGGCTTTGCCGTAATAACCATTCATAAAGTCGAGAATAAGTTTATTGCCGTCAAGATATGGATTTTCGAGAAGTTTTGCTTCCATCCAATGTTTGAGAGAATGAAAATCTTCATAGGTCTTTTCGTGTTCCCAGAAGAAATGTTTTGCATTATTGTCTGCATAAAGTTTCATCGTTTCTGCCAGAGCATATTCACTGGCCAGCGGCGCACCTTCTGCACCACAGTAAGTAACACCATAATCCCAAATAGAGAGAATAGCTCCTGTTGATTTCCAGTCATTCAACAGTTTTTTGAAAGAAGCTGCATCAGGATGGTTCAAGTCAAAAGCGTTGTTGCTTCTTGTATCGCAGAGGCGGATGACAATGCCGGGATCGGGTTTGACTTTCAAAGGAATTTGTTCGGTGAAAAAATATCCGAGAGTTTCAAGAGAAATATCGGGTCTGATCTTGCGGATTTCACGTTGTAAACGGTTCAGAAAATCAATATACATGCCCGAAGGACGTTCAGTTTTCAGATATTTTTTACATGAAGCACACTGACAGATAACCCAGTTGTCATTTTTTGAAATATTGTAAAGTGACGGGGGATTTACGCCAAGTTTTTTTGCTTGAGCTTCATCTTGTTTGACGAATTTTTTGAGGTTTGCAAGAAAGATTTTAAAAACTTCAGGATGAGTGAGACAGGGCTGTGCTGTGGTTCGTTTACCATTGTACAGAGCATAATATTCAGGGTGTTTTTTGAAATACTGTGCAGGAGGTATATAGTTGTTGAATGAGTGTACAAAACGCGGTTTGCCGTAATCGTAACCGCCGCCGTATTCTTTGGGAATGCGGAAACTGTCAAAAACGCGGTTCACGCGGTTGCGCAGACGGTTGGTGGTCGATGTTTTCGGCGGGACCAGACCGGTATAGACTTCACGCATAAGGAAATGCGGTTTGCCGTTGTCATTCAGAGATTCAAAATGACGGTCAGCTTTAACCGGAACGTACTCTTCAAAATCGTTCCACCAGCGGACACCGATGCGGTTTTCCAGAAAGTTCCATACTCCGTACAGTACGCCGCGCGTACCGCCGCCGGTGATTACAACATTGTTGTCAAAAGATTTAATAATCCATGCTTCACTTTCCATTTTGCTTGAATCAATGCCGTTTTTGCGGGCGAAATCGGTGTCTCCGATATGAAAAACAGCTTCTTTTGCTCCGGTAAAAAAACCTTTTTTGCCGACAGTAAGAGAAGAAGTGCTTTTCTCAAGATAACTTTTCAACTCTTTTGCAGCAGTTTGTTCCGAAATAACTGCTTTTTCCGGCAATACTATCTCCCAGGCAGCAACAGCAAGAGAACATACTGCAGCAGTTACGCCTAATATAATTTTAGAATTCATAATCATCTCCCTGAATTTATTTTTATTACCAGTCAAATTTTGAGAAATATTTGTTCTTGTTCTTATTGTACTGATTAGTGTCAATAGTTTCAACATGACCTGCAATCTTCAAAATATTTGCCCGGTTATTATGACGGAATGCAATCTTTCTGGTCTCTGCATCTTCCGCAGAAAAATAAAAATACGAATCTGCATCAGCAAAAAATACACTGATCGTAGGCTGCTTGCATCTGTCAAGACGCCAGAATTTACTTAATCCTCCGTAACTGAAATTGCCGATACGTGCAACTTCTTTGTTGATTCCGATTTGACCGCCGCAAACACCTCTGGGGTATTTTAAATTGCCAATTTGCTTTTCGGTCATATACTTGTGACCTGTCAGAAACCATGCCCAGTAAACATTTGATGCAGATTTATCTTTTGATCCTTCCCAGAAAGGCGCATCTGCTTTAATATCATAAGGTCCCCACATATACGGGCAAAACCATCCGTCAAAATCACTGGTATACATATGCGCACCTGTATACATTTGTTTCAAATTACTGACGCATGCTGCGGCACGGGCTTTTTCGCGTGCTTTACCAAGTGCAGGAAGCAACATTCCTGCGAGAATTGCGATAATGGCGATTACGACTAACAGTTCAATTAAAGTAAATTTTTTCATTTTTTCCCTTTTGGTTAAACAGTTTATTTTCAGCGGTAACTTTAATATGTACACTTTTACATCTCAGTAAGAATTATTTTATATTTGTTCTTTATTACCTTCCCCTATTTTTTATGTTTACAGTTTTCAATGTCACAATTACCTGCAAAATTTATTATGTTTTGTCTGTGGTCCTTTCATTTTTGATGTTTTAGATTTTGTATTGAACGTATACTGATTTTTATAACAAATTAATCTCCGTTTTAAGCGTCTGCTGATATGTCATTATTTTTCCATTTGAATGTCCGCAAAGCAAAAGCCGGAATCTCCGTCTTTCCGATTTCAGGAAGATTCAAAGATATTGCTTCCCCCGAATTTAAAAGTCTGATTTCTGTTTCGCAGTCATCATTACGGCGCAATTCCTGAACCGTAAGCTGCTCTTCTGCAAGTTCAAATTTCATAAATTCACAATATCCACGCGGATCGCCTGCTTCATGTGCCGTAATTTCCCGGACTTCACCATTATTGAGCCGGGCAATTGATTTTTTTTGCAATGAACTTAACGGCAGCTGATCATATTCAGCAATCCAGAAAGAACGGAATCCAATACCGAGATCCATCCAGCCGTCATCATCTTTTCGGGCAAAAGGTGCGTGATCTGCATACAGTACGGGACGGACAAGTGTAAGCCTCATTCGATTATCTGCATGGTCGCAGGAGTGGATATCAGCAGCAAAAAAGGCGGCAATTTTTCCGTCAGCAGCGGCAGCACACCAATCGATCATGGAAAATTCTTGTGTTGACGGCAATTTGGTAATCATACTTCCGTTGCTCCATTCTTTGGCAGGCCCGTAATCATTTTTGCTGAGACGGCAGACTGCCGCTGCACAGCTTCCTGTATAAAAATCAGGATTGACGCACTTATGCGCCCATGAAAGTTTCATACAGCTCATGGTCTCCTGCCAGTCAAGGCGGACTTTAACACCGATTTCCTGAATTCCGATATAATCATAAATATCCAGCCGTACTTCAGAATTTCTGAAGCGGTAAACAGCACGCAAAATACTGCATACAGGACCATTGCAATACTCTTCAGTATGTACAAGTTCCATATTGCCGAGTTTGTTATTTATTTGAATGAGATCAAATCCCCATGTTCTGGTGTTGTCAAAGAAAACTTCCAAAGCAAGATTTTTCAACAATTTTTTCTGTCTTTCAAATCCGACTTTTGGATAATCTTTTGCTGAAACACCATAGGCAAATGTCTTTTCTCCCGTGGGAGGCAAATCGATCACGGCAGTTATTTTTCCCCAAGCATCTCCGAATGGACCGAATGTTGAGTCAGACGGCAGAAACTGAAGCGGAATTTCATTGCCGTCTTCATCACGGAGAACATTAAAAAAAACTCCGTTCCTGTTCGGATCCGCAAAACCGTTGAACCCCATAACAGTTTTATGTTCAAACGGATGCGGATTCCAGCAATAAATACCGCCTTCAGGCATATACATGGTATCCAATTCTGATGTGCGACGAAAAATCTGCCGGTCAATCAGTTTATCTGCATGATGCTCCACACTTCCTATACCGGTGAAAATATCCTTTTCAAAAGCTTCACGGATTGATGTTCCCGGCAGAATATCGTGGAAATGGTTAAAACATAATTCTTGCCACGGTTCCTGTAATTCAGCAGATGAAACACCGAGTTTTTCGGCAGTTTCCAGACGTCTGACAGCACGGGCAATCTTCCTTTTGACCTCATGGCAATTTGAATAACAACCGCGGAAAACCGGTCCGAGTTCACCTGTAACAGTTTCCAAAGGCATATCTTTTACTGCATCAAAATATTCACTTAGAGTAGCAAAAACAATATCATAATCCTGCTGCCATTCACGTATAAGTGCCAACTCTTTTCGGGAGATACCTCCGCCGTGATCCCCGATGCCGAAAAACACAGCTTGATGTTCAAGCGGAGATTTCAGATTTTTATTGAAGTGCTGCTTCAAAAACATTTCACTGCCGCTTGTTCCGTAAGAATTTATAATATGCAACGCAATTACGGAAGAACCATCTTCGCTCTGCCATCTGAAAAGCGACGGAGTAGTATGACTTCTTGTATAAACATAATACTGAAAACCTGTTTCATTCAAAATTTTCGGCAGTCCGGCAGAATGACCGAACGCATCAACATTATAAGCAATTTTTACATCCGCGCCGAAGCGGTCAAGGAAATATTTTTTTGCACTTTCCGCCTGATGATACAGTGTCACCGGACGGCTCAGAATTACATCAGACTGAACCTCCCAACCGCCGACTATATCCCAACGTTTTTCATTTACAAGTCTGCGGATCTTACGGAAAAGCGCAGGATCACACTCCTCCACATAGCGATAAAGCGCAGCCGATGAACAATTGAATTTCAAATCAGGTTCTTCTTCCATAATTCTGACGACAGAATGCATGGTATTAAGCCATGTACTTCGTCCGGCACTTCTATTCCAGAGCCAGACAGGATCTATATGCGAATTGCAAATGATATATAATTTCTTTTTCATGATATTTCTTTCTGTTCAATAATTTCAGGTGCAATCAAAATACTCCGTTCAGGTGTCATTCCGGAACGCAATACATCTTTCATCAAAATAACAGAATTCATTCCCAACAGAGAATGGTCCTGTTTTGCGACTAAAGTATGAAATAGCCGCTGTTCCGTTTCTGTTGCCTCATCAAAGCGTGCCAGCCAAATCTTTTTTTCCGAAGCAGCTGCATGAATTTTTATAAATTCCGGATCGAGTATGGCGTCTGCCCATTCCGGAACTTTACCATCATTTAGAATTTCATAATTAATTCCGTACTCATCCAATGCCTGGGTATAACCGGCTATACGAAGCCGCACCGAAGAATTTTTTTTTGCACTTCCGAGTATACAAAATTTTCTGCATCCTTTAGAGATCAATGTTTCAGCAAGAGAATATGCACCGAGATAATGATCTGAAGATACCAGATTACATTTCAACCCGATTACATAAAGATCCAGTAAAACAAACGGATAGTGTCCTGCTTCCTGACGGATATATTCCATATTACTGCTGTTTCCGCTGAAATACAAAATCACACCGCCGCAATAATTCTCTGCAAGCCTGATGGCTTTTTGCTCCTCTTCCCCGATATTCAAATCGTATGTGAACAATCGGAAATCATAACCTAAAGTACGACAGCCCTCGCGGATCGCCGTGATTGCTTCAATCCATAAATTACCTTTCGGGAATACCGCTCCGATGGTTCGCCGGATACTTTGCGGATCAAATTCATTCAATACTGAAAGCAAAAAAGTTCCGCGGTGTTTTATGCGACATATCAATTGTTCCTCTTCCAACATAAACAATGCTTGAGATACTGTATTACGTGAAACTCCGAATATTCGGCACAAATCCAATTCTTTCGGCAATTTACCCTCACTGCGCGCCTGTTCACTTGCAATATATTCACGCAAATGCTCATACAGCCGGATATACAGCGGCTGAGATGATTTCATGTTCCTTATATCTTTTTCAAGCATAAGCGGTAACTCCTTGTTTTCTACGGTAATATAAATAAAGCCGAATAAAAAGTCAATAGACGGAAATATCAATTTTACAGTACATAAATGAGACATAATAAAAGCAAAGAATTATTTGGTGATATAGTAAGGATATTTTGAATAATTTTGTTGGCAAATTCCGGACAATAACAAATATTTGCACAAATAAAGTTTTGCAACAAATTCCCAATTCCCCCGCAAACAAAATCATACAATACAGGAAGCAACCGGCATTGACTTGAGCAAACTCAAATAAAATAAATTATTTATTTTAAGGACCATATAAAATAAAAACGGTACCAAACGGTACCTTTTTCCGCAATTTAAGCACAAAAATGGCGGCTGGAAATTTTTATCTTCCCCCGCCATTCAGAAAGGCTTTTTGAGGCAGAAACTTCAGAATTTCTCTGTGAAATAAAATTCTGAAAATCGCTTCACTTTTATTCAGAAAAACTCAGAATACTATTCAATACCAGTCAGATAAAATTTTCCATAAACTGGAAATATCCCCAGACGGTTCCCGACCTTATAATGAAAGACGGTAATGCCATTATCTGCTTTTCGGGAGTGATTTATTCCTGACCAGACAAAGAAAAATTGATCGTTGCCCTTTGGCATCCCAGCTGTAACGAAAAAATCAGAATACCAGAATATTTTTAATTTGCGCTCCGGGGCATCCGTGAAAAATGCGGTATTATCCGCCAGATTTATTTTCAATTCCCGGAGAATTTTTGTTTGATCACCCGATTTCGCAAACGAAGTAAGCGTAACTGTCGCTTTACTGTTTCTAATAACTTGTAAAGGGATCGTCTTCTTGGGACCGGTAAAAAAGCGATCATCTATTGCCAATTCAAAACGGTCACTTTCTTTGGCGGCATGTTGCGGAATGGTCACCAGATAATATAATTGAGATTTTTTGCCGGGTGCCATTTCAAAATGAAGTAATGTTCTCCAAGTATTATTTGAAAGTTTACCGACTACACGGCATTTTGCATAGTCAAATCCAAGACCGCTGTGGGCATATCCGGATGCCGTTACAAGCAGAACTGATTGCTTATTATTGCCAGGAAAGATTTTTACCGATAAATCCGGACACGCCGCCGGGTCAAATTCTGCACCAAAGGAAAAATAAGAAGTGCAAAGCAATGCAAATAAAAAAATGATTTTTTTCATTTTTCCTCCCCTTTTGCCGTATTGATGGATTTTATCAGCATTACCCGGATTTGAGAACAGGCATTATCCAATTCTTGATATTTTACATCGTCAATATAATTTGTTTTCAAGAGAAGTTCCAACCAGTAACTTGTTTCGTTGGCTTCTTTGAGGGCAATTTGCAGTTTGGCGATAAAATCAGATTTGCCGTGGGCATATTGCGCTTCATGGATATTCGCTCCAATACTGGTTCCGGCTCTGCCGATTTGATTGGAAACGATCGTTTCGTGCTGACTTTTCAAAAATTTCACCAGATTGAGAATCTGTACTGCAAAATCAACCGATAATGTGCGCAATTTGCTTTCAGCCATAAGATGATCTCCTTTCGGGAAATAATATAGCATAGCAAGCAAGAAAATCAAGGCGGCTTGCCGCCGTGTAAGCGAAGCGCAGTAAAAAGAACCACATCCACCGGCCGACAGGCGGCAACTTCACGGGCAGCGCAAGCTGACCTCTTCACAAGTGACCACAGGGAGCGACTTCACAAGCAAGGCTTCTCTGGTGTTTGGTGAAGATGTGAAGAAAAGGCTGCGCCTTTTAAGTGAAGTTGCGCTTTGCGCAGTGAAGAGAAGACTTGCGTCTTCGTTCCGCCATTTTTTTTTGCTTTTCAAAAATGCTCTTATGGGATTGCCTTCATTTCATTCAGGCTATCCCAGCATTTTTGCAAAAAAAATGGCGGAAGGAGTGGGATTTGAACCCACGGAGAGTTGCCCCTCGGCGGTTTTCAAGACCGCTGCCTTAAACCACTCGACCATCCTTCCGCGATAAAATCTTCTATTGTATTTATTAATATACTGCGCTTTTTTTATTTTTCAAGTCAGATACTGAAAAACTTTATTTTTTTTAGATTTTTTACAATAAAAAACCGGTCCGCATACACGAACCGGTTGACAAAAGCAATTAAATTACTTCTGATTGACGATGATGCCATCACCATAAACAGCACTTTCAATTGAAAGGCCGAAGAAAGTCTGATAGTAAACATTCTTGCTGCGGGGACCGGAGGTCGGAGTGCGGAGAGATCCGCAACCAGCGAGAGTGCAAAGCATAACGGCAGCAACAGCAGCGATCAACATTTTTTTCATAATTTTTTCTCCTTTTTTACGGAAATGTCACCATGACATTTCTGTTTACAATAAAGAATAGCACACCAATTTAAAAAAACAAGCATTTTTCATATTTTTTTTAAAGAAAAATATAAAATTATCTTTTGGCGAGAATATCATGCACTTCAGCTGATGAAATTTTCCATTTTTTATCAACTTTTTTTAAAGTGACTTCGACTTCACGCACCTCTTCAACTTTTTCACCGCTTTTCAATATCCCTCTGAATCTGCCGGTAAAAACAGCCCTCGCCTCAACTTTATCCACGGTTACACTCAAATCCGAAATCGACAAATCTGAATAAGACAACAGCAAATTAACCCGCATTATCTCATTGGCAATACGCACATCATTAAAAGTCCCCTGCAAAAATCCGCGATGCACCGAAAGCTTACAAGGATCAGTAAAATAACTTTTCAAAACATTTGTCTTGACAATCAAAGCCGCCGCCGATGAAGATTCCTTATTTTTCGCACAATCAACGCACAATCCATTCAACATTTTGCGGATTTTCTGTTCTTCGGATTCACTGAAAAATACAAAATACACCGCAACTGCCGCTATAATTAAAATTACTGCAATTATAAATTTTTTTACCATAGCGGCGCTCCTGTTATCCGTACCGTTGATATCATTCCGAATTGATGCTGGCTTATCGGCATGGAACGGTTATCTCCGACGACGAAAATCGTCCCCTTTCTGACCGTAACCGGCATCATATCCCAATCACACGGCAGCTTTACATATTCCTCTTCTACGACAGCCCCGTTGCGAAAAAGCTTACCTTTTCTGAATTCGACCGTTTCCCCCTCAAGAGCAATCACCCGTTTCAAAAAATACTTATTATCAACATATCGAAGCACAACTATATCGCCGTGTTTGACTCCGGATTTGCGGTATTTGAGCTTGTTGCACAAATTAAATCCGACAGAATCATAAGTCGGCTGCATACTGCGCCCGTTGATGAAACACGGCATCAGCCAGAAACTGCCAATACACCAGACTGTAACCGCAATAATGCACAGTCGCACACCGAATTTCCAGTCCAATTTCGGAAAAAAGAATTTTTCAAACCACATAATTGCCTCCGTCAATAAAAATAGCATAAAACCGCATAAAATCAACATGAAGTAATTATTTTTCAAAAAAAATGCTGTTGCATTTTTATTTTCTGCAACAGCACTTAAAGATTATACGGATAATTTTATTTAGTTTTTACAAAAAGTTCTTTCGGAAGTTCTTTCAAGTTGAACCATTGTTCATAAAATGCCACATCGTTACGAATTTTTCTTTCCGTAAATGCTTTCAAACGATAGGTACGGATGAATTTTGCTTTGACCGGCGTTTCAAACACATCATCGGAATAAACCCATTTCAGATTGTCTCTGGCGCCGACAAAAGTTTTCGGTTTGATAACAAACCAGTTTTTTCCGTCAAGACTGCCGGAAATACTGTATTCTCCAGAATGACTACTGCCAGAAGAACCATGAACAGTAGTTATACGGCTGATTTCCTTTACATTATCAAATTCAATTTGACACCATCCGGTACTGTTTGCGGCATGCCAGTAAGTATCAATTTTGCCGTCGTATGCCTTAGCAGGCAGATAATTAGCATAAAGCTGCGAAGCATCTGCTTTGATATTTTTCAGCAATGCAAATGAATTTATATTTTTGATAAATCTGTTTTTAAGTGCGGCAGTCGTATTTTTATCTGCCTTTATCAAATTTATCATATCATTAACAATATCATCATAAGATTCAGTGAATTTTCCAATTTTCTGAACTTTACTGAAATTCCGGATAACCTGATATTGAGCATGAAGCATTGCTGTTTTAAGACGTTTTATCAAAACAGGATCTTTTTCTTCTGCAATTGCTTTTTTAAAAAGTTCATAACCTTTTGCTGTAATTTCAGGAGACTCGAAAGCCGCTTTGCCGATAACTCCGCCTGAAGTATAATTAACAAAGCCCTGTTTGCGGTTTACGTCACGGAGAAGTTTATAATATTCAGCAACATATTTGCCGCCTTTTTTGCCGTAATAACTTTCACAGAAAATATTTTCGAGCTCTTCACCGTTTCCGCATTCAGCGGGATTCCACATAATTCGCGGCAGCAGCCATGCTTTGAATGGCATTCCATAAGAAATTTCTTCAGGTGCGCCATTTTCAGGATATATTCCATCAATTCCGATTTCATTAAATGCTTTGAAATTATCAATATTAAGCAATAAGTCAGGAGCAGGCAGCAAACGATCAGAAAAAGTATAGGTATAATCCCAAATAAGAATATTTTTACAAACTTTTTTCCATTCTTCAAGCTGCTTCAAAAATGTATTGCCTATTTTATTTTTCGGATGATTATATGCCTGCCCGCGGCGGTTATTCCAGGCACAGAGCTGAACGCATACATTATCTTCAGCCTTGATATTTACCGGAGGCTGTCGGCTGGCAGTGTAAGCAAAAATAAGAAATTTTGTCTGCGGGAACTCATCTTTCAGAATTTTTGCCACCCGGTTGGCAAAAAATACCCAGCGTACAGATTCCCGATTGCCGCATTCTTTTACCAGCTTCTTGCAAGGTGTACAGTCGCAATACCCTTTCGTAAAATCTCCTTCCTGAATGGAAATATATCTGGCAGTCGGATTTTTTTTGAGAAATTCACGACATTCCTTGGCGGCTGCTTCAGCCAATTTTTCATTTGTAAGACAATAATCAGCAGTCAACCCTCTTTTATCACGATGAGTACGTTTTCCATTCTGCAATGCCCAAAATTCCGGATTGCTTTTAAAATATTTTGCCGGAGTTACGATTTGAAAAAGTCCATGACATCTTGTCGGCGGAGAGAACATCAACTCTTCCCCGAATTTTTCATCAGCAGGATAAATTTTTCCGCCTTTGCCGTTAATAAAATTACGGGCACACCATCTGCGGACTTTTTCTGAATTTTTACCCCAAACTTCACTTGAAAAAATACGGGCATTGAAAACAGGTTTTCCGTGATAATCAACTTTTTCAATTTTAATATTTTCGGCAGTCGGAACATATTCATCATCAGCGGTGAGCCATTTTACTCCGAGTTTACGGTCGAGGAAATAATATACTCCATACATCACACCACGCGGTCTGCCTCCGGAAATAATTATATTGCCTTTTTTATCACTTGAGATTGTAAATTCTTCTTTACTCAATTTTTCATCATACCGGAGAATAACGAATTTATTATCTTTTTCAGCGCTTTTTCCGAAAATTTTATTCAAATAAGTATTAAGTTCAGCAAGTGCAGTTTTTTCCGCTGAAATAAGTTCTTTTATCTCTGCTTTTGCCTTGTAAGAGTTATCAATAATTATGGCACCATAACAGATATTAAAAGTTATAATACCTGCCAACATCAGAAAAAATTTAGATTTCATAAATGTTCCTTTTTTTTAATTATTGGACTGCACTTCCCATTACACCGTCAATACTGCACGCTCTCGGATATGGCCAATTTGTACGTTTGCTCAATGCAAAAAACACTTCTTTCAGTGAATTATCTGCTTTTATTGCAGATGCACTGCCATCCAGAAAAACTATATTTCCTGCATTCCCGTGACGCAATCCGAAATGTCCCCATGTCGTATCCGTAATTGTGAATGCGGCAAGACAATTCAACGCTTTTGTGTCAGGACGTACAGAGTCTGCAAGCAGCGGAAATTGTGAAGACTGTTCAATTTTTGCATTTTTGACAAAATAAAATGTTTCACTGCCGGAAAATGCAACAGTTCCCCAGTAATCCGCAGACATTTCATTTGCATGTTCAGACATTCTGCCATATATTGCATACCCACCAGGATTTTTTTCTCTTTTGGTCGGACAAACAAGAAATTATTCTGCACGGTTGGTAATGTATCCGGCGCGTGCAAGAATTGAAGAATAAATATGCGTTAAATCTCCGCCACCTGTTTTTTTGATAATAAGCGGATGTAAATCATTGTTATCCATTGAATAAAAATTATAAATTGTTCCCATCTGTTTCAAATTTGAAATGCATTCTGCTGCAACAGCTTTCGCTCTTGCCTGATTCAAGGCGGGCAGCAGCATGCCGGCAAGAATTGCAATAATTGCAATTACAACCAGCAGTTCTATGAGAGTAAAGGGATATGATGCGAGGGGACAAGCAAACTTTTTTTCACGAGAAAAAAATTTTCCTTTTCCCCTCGCGCTCCCCTTTTGTTTCAAAAAAAGCGGGGTATTTTGAAAACGAAAAAATGTCCGCTTACAAAAATCACGGCAGAGCTGTGATGTAATAACCAAGAGCTCAATCAGGGTGAATGATTTTTTCATGTTCTATCCTTTCTTTATTTTTTATAAAGGGTATGACCTTTGACAAATTCAAGGTTGAGCGTCGTGACTTTGCCGCTTTTTTGCCCGTTACGAACGAGTTTTTCTGCACTTTTTATGATTTGCATTCCCATTTCATAGCGGGGAATACGGAAATACGACAAGCGCGGGAAGAGATTTGCGAAACTTACCCCGCTGGCAACTCCCGTAAGAATAAAATCTTTGCCGACTGCCAAATCCGCCTGATATGCCGCCTCATACACCAGCGGCATTATCTCGGTATAATCGACAAATATAAATTCATGTTTGCGGCTCAAAAGATACTCTTTTATCCTGTTGATATTATTTGCATCATCGTTTTCAAGTTTGAGCCATGCAGAATCATGTACTGTGATACCATTGGCAGAGGCGGCTTGCAAAAAATCAACGGCGCGATCAGTCTGGTACCTTAAGGAACTTATTGCACCCGCGCTCCGGCATGAACTTTTAAGCAGATAATCAATAAGGTATTTGGTAACATTTTCACGATCATAATCTATTGATATAACCGCATCTGCGATTTCATTTGCTTTATTTCCGTCGGCAAAACAATAGGTAGGACGCTCCGATGCGGAAAGTTTGCATAATTCAACTAATTGTGTCATACCGGGAAAAATTGCAAAATCAAATTTTTTCAATGCAATTCTTTGCTTTTCAAGGATTTCAGATGAGGGAAAATCTGCAAAATAAACAAACTGCATATTTATTTTTCTCTGCTGGGCCGCCTCAAATAATCCGCGGTACAACTCATAATTAAGCCCCCAGTTTTCGTTGGCTTCAGGCCGCGGGAACATATATTTTTCAGGAAAAACAAAACAGCCTGTAAGCTGCTTTTTCTGCGATTTAAGCAAATCCGAAACAAAAACCCCTTTGACCGGCACGCGTTCAATCAAAGTTTCCTCCTCCAGAATATCCAGTGCTTTGATAATCGTTACCGGGCTGACATCGAAATCTTTGGCGAATTGCCGGATAGTTCCGAGTTTTTTACCGGGGCGATAGACACCGTTTTCAATTTTCTCCCGAATAATATTGCTTATTTGCTGCGGCAAAGGAATTGCTTCATCTTTTTGTAATATCCCGTACATAATACTCCCGACTATTTCTAAATTATTGTTATTGCATGTATTATTATGTTACACTATGTTATAGTATAATGCAAAAAAAATATTTGTCAAGCCATTTTTTTCAAAAAAAATCATTATATATGAAAAAATGCACTCCAAAAAACAGTTTCCGTTTTTTGAAATGCATTATTTTACTTTTTATCCAGATTGCAAAAATCAATAATCTCTTACAGTTATTTTACAAACTTTTTCAGATATTCTTTCGCTGCGGCAGAATCTCTGCCATAAATATTTTGTATCCACAGAGCAACTTTTTCCGTTTCAGCTCCGGCAGATATCAGGTATTTTATCATCGGCAGATCACATCTGCGGATCGCCATGCTCAACGCAGTGTTGCCTTTATCATCCGCGGCATTGACATACACTCCCTGATCCACCAGGAAGCGGGCAGTAACAACATCCCGGCACACAAATAACGGCGTGGCATTATTTTTATCAACAACGCCGGAAATATTTTCACCTTTTGAAACTAAATATTTCAAAAAATTCACTCGCCTATTAATTACAGCGTTAAATACAGCCAAGGATGTATCTGCTCCGGCAGCAAGAAGCACATCAATAATCTTTTTCCCGACTGCCTTGTCACTCACACAATTCAACGGAGTAACGCCATATTTGCTAATATGATTAACATCAGCCCCTGCCTCAATAAGCATTTTCACCAATTCATAATTCATATACGCGGCATTCATTAAAGGAGTATATCCATTCCGGTCTGCCACATTAACATTTATCCCCTTGTCTATCAACAGTTTAACAATATTGATTTCAGAATCTTTCATATTGAAAAGGACATTGCCGCCTTTTGCATTAAGAGCATTTACATCGGCTCCGGCCTCAATGAGAGCTTCTGCGATTTCCAGACTGCCTGCATTGAAAAGCGGCGTTTCTTTTTTATACCGGTTTACTGCATTGGGATCAGCACCTTTTGCCAACAACAGTTTTACGCACGGCAAAAATCTGTTATTTCCGGCTAAACGGTGAAGCAAAGTATTGCCTTGTGAGTCTGTTTTTTTAACATCCGCGCCATTATCCACCAGCATCTTGAAAACACGGAAATCAAACCGCGAAGCATCTACGCATTTATCCAGAACAGTGTATCCATATTTATCCTTTGCTGAAACATCAAAACCCTGCGTTTTAAGGTATTTCAGCATCTCCTCCAGAGATTTGCTGTATCTGGCATTTGCAATTGCCCGTGAAGCATCAAATTTTTTCAAATCCAAACCGTTTTTCACCCATGCACGGACAACTTCGACCACACCATTCCGCACCATCTCATTAAATGTATATTGCTTGACATCAGATGCTTTGACCGGCAGCTCATCATTGTCCGCAGCAGCAAACAGGAGCCGGCAATCAGCACTTCCCTTCTTTTTGAAATCATCGAAATCTGCACCATGCTTTACAAGGACTCTGGCGACATCAAGTTTTCTGTTGTTCAACACATAATACAAAGGAGTTTCATCTTTGTTATTTTCTGCATCAACTTTTGCTCCGGCTTCGATAAGCAATTCTGCAATGTCCGCAAAAGCGGCTCTATGCAGCGGAGTTTCCTCATATTTATTTTCCGCATTAACCTTTAAACCTTTTTCAATAAGGTATTTGACCATGTCATAATTTCCGATTGCAGCGGCATAATGCAGCAAAGTTTTGCCGTCACTGCCAACTTTTTCCGCACCGTTTTCAAGCATAAATTTAAGCATATCAATATTGCTGACCCTGAAGACAGGAGTTATGCCGTATTTATTTTTGGCATTTATATCCGCGCCTTTGGAGAGGAGAAATTTCATCAGAGGAATATTATTACTTGAAGCAATGCTGTGCAAAGCAGTTTCATTATTGGAATTTTTCCTGTTGACATCCAAACCTTTATCAATAAGCAAGCCGGCAACATCCGGAGTAATATCCGCATTAAAAAGCAGAGTATTACCATAATGCGTTACATTAACATCTGCACCATGTTCAAGTAATTTTTTAACAATCTCAAACGAGTTTTTTCCGGACAATTTATCGGCAAGCGCAGCATTGGCATCCACACCATACGAAACCAAAAGTTCAACCATCGCAGGCGATATTGCATAATAAAGCAAATTATTTTTATATTTGTCAAGTTCCTTGAAATCTGCACCATATTTTTTCAATAACTTTACAATTTCAATATTATCTTTTCTGACACAGATACTGAGCAGAGATTGATAATTATGAACGACATTGATTTTTGCCCCTTTCTGAAGCAAAAGTTTTATTGCTTCAATGTTTTCAGCTTCGACAGCGGCGACGAGCGGCACACCTTTATTTACATCCGCGCCCCGGCTGATTAAAAATTTTACCATCTCAATATTATCCGGTCTGGCAACAGCGGAAACAAGCGGAGTTGATTTATACCGTTCGCTGTAATTTATATCTGCGCCCTGATCAAGCAGTTTTGCAACTCTGTCAATTTTACCGTCAGCAACTGCCCAGCCTAACTCTTTATTGATATCAGCGGCACAAAGTGCAGCCGGCAATGCAATTGTAAGGAAAGTTACGACAGCGAAAAACGATGAAACTTTTTTCATAATAATCTCCTTATATATTGTTATTGTCCGAAATTTTGTGAAAGATAAAAATACTTGACAAAAGTGCATCTGACCTTTATTTTTTAATAGAAACAACAAAAAAAGTAAAGGATTTATCAGATGCGTAATAAATTTAACATTGAAATGTCAATT
>JAZSRU010000044.1:0-20129 GCA_045538635.1 Victivallaceae bacterium | reverse complement strand
AGGCAGCAATATGCACGGCAGACGCGGAGAAGATATTTTTGTCAAAGTTCCTGTCGGTACGGTAGTTACAGATGGAGATACAGGTGAATTTATCGTTGATATGACTGAGGACGGTATGAAGTTTGTTGTTGCCAGGGGCGGCAAGGGTGGACGGGGTAATGTCCGTTTTGCCACTAAATACAACCGCGCTCCGCATGAGCACGAACTGGGTGAAGAAGGTGAAATCGTTCATGCTCATCTGGAGTTGAAGACGATTGCTGATATCGGTTTGGTCGGTTATCCGAATGCCGGTAAATCTACTCTTATTTCAAAATTATCTGCCGCGCGACCGAAAGTCGCTCCTTATCCTTTTACAACTTTGCATCCGGTGGTCGGAGTGGTTGAATTTGAGGATTATACCAGAATGACTATTGCTGATATTCCCGGTTTGATTGACGGAGCGAGTATGAATATCGGCTTGGGACATGCGTTTCTCAAGCATATCGAACGAACTTATGTGCTTGCGTATGTTCTTGATATGGCGGGAGTTGACGGGCGTCAGCCGTGGGATGATTTCAGGCATTTGCAGAATGAACTTGAACTTTATATGAAAGGTTTGAGCAAGCGCCCTTCGATCATTCTGGCAAACAAGATGGATTTGCCGGAAGCGGAGGAGAATCTCGCGCTGCTGCAAGAGGAACTTGCCAGCGAAACGATTGAGATAATTCCCATCAGTGCGGGTACTGATTCATTGGGTGATGCCCGTGAGAAATTGCGCAGGATGGTTGAAAGTTTGCGTGAAAAGAGCTTTTTTTGAAAAAAACTTGTCTTAAATTTGACTTTTAACTTGAAAAAACAGCAATGTGGGTATAAATTATATGAATTATTGTTATATGGTTAATAAAACATTCTGTTTCAAATAAAAATAAAGGAGTTGAAAAATGTACGCAATTATGCAAAGCGGCGGCAAACAGCACACCGTTAAAGTCGGTGATTTTGTCGAATTGGAAAAACTTGAAGGTGAAGTCGGTGCTGAAGTTGTTTTTGATACTGTTCTGGCAGTCGGTGAAGAAGGCGGCAAATTGAATGTCGGCACTCCCGTCGTTGCAGGTGCAACTGTCAAGGGCGAAATTGTCGATCAGTTCCGCGGCAAAAAAATCGTTGTTTTCAAAATGAAACGCCGCAAGAGCTATCGCCGCACTCAGGGCCATCGTCAGTCTTTGACCCGTGTCAAAATTACAGCTATCAACGCTTAATTATTGATTTTTTCCGCCGGATTGCAGAAATTTCAGTTTTTTGCATCCGGCTTTATTTGTTTAAAGGGAGGAAAATATTATGAAATACGATAAGAATCATGCTTTGATTGAAACTGAACTTCCCGGTATTCCTTTGATCAACCGTGGAAAAGTCCGTGATGTTTATGATTTGGGTGACAGTCTGCTTTTTGTGGCAACTGACCGTTTGAGTGCGTTTGATGTTGTTATGCCCAATGGTATCCCCGGCAAAGGTAAAGTTCTGACCGGAATCTCTCTTTTCTGGTTTGAATTGATGAAAGATATTCCCAATCATCTTATTACTGCAGATATAGCCAGCCGTCCTGAATTGGCAGCGTATGCTGATGATTTGCAGGGCCGTTCAATGATTGTCAAAAAAGCAAAAATACTGCCCGTTGAATGTATCGTCCGCGGTTATCTCGTCGGCAGCGGTTGGAAAGATTATCAGAAGACCGGTATCGTTTCCGGTATCAAGCTCCGCGATGGCTATCAGCAGGCTTCAAAGCTTGATGAGCCGCTTTTCACCCCTTCCACCAAAGCAGAGCAGGGCGAACATGATGAAGCCATCTCTTATGAAGGTGTTGCTGGTATCATCGGTGAAGATTATGCATCACAGATCCGTGACCTTTCTCTTAAAATCTACACCACCGCCCGTGATTATGCGGAAAAACGCGGTATAATTGTTGCTGATACCAAATTTGAATTCGGTGTCATCGACGGCAAGATCATTCTGGCAGATGAAGTTCTGACTCCTGACTCAAGCCGTTTCTGGCCCCAGGATCAATATCAGGTCGGCACCAGTCCGGTAAGCCTCGATAAGCAGTTCGTCCGCGATTATCTGGAAACGCTCGACTGGAATAAGCAAGCCCCCGGCCCTGAAATTCCGGCAGATGTGATCGAAAAGACTGCGGAAAAATACCGCGAAGCATATAAAAAGTTGTCCGGCAAGGATTTGTAATTTTTTCAGGCATACTTCGGTATGCCTTTTTTGTGAGGTTTTAAAATGGTTGATGCTGATAAATTTTTGTATCTCGGAATAGATTACGGCAGCGACAGTATGCGCTGTATCGTATTGGATAAATATGGTAATGAAAAGGCTCATGCTGTTTCATATTACCGCCGTTGGAAAGAGGGTAAATACAGCGACGGTGCGCATCAGCAGTTCCGTCAGCATCCGCTTGATTATCTTGAATCTCTGGATGAGGCGATGAGTGAAGTGCTGCAGCAGTGCGACCGCACTTTGATCCGTGGTATCGGAGTTGATACTACCGGTTCGACTCCGTGTCTGGCGGATCATGAAGGGCGTCCTCTGGCATTGCAGGAGCGTTTCGCAGAAAATCCGGATGCAATGTTTGTTCTCTGGAAGGATCATACCGCTGAAAATGAAGCAGTTGCAATTACAGAAAAAGCCAATTCCAATGCGGTGAAATATACCGATTTCTGCGGTACTGTTTATTCAAGTGAATGGTTCTGGGCAAAAATGCTCCATGTTTTGCGTAATTCTCCTGAATTGCAGCAGGCGGCATATACTTTTGTTGAGCATTGTGATTTTATGGTACATGAGCTTTGCGGCAACCGGGATGTTGCTTCATGGAAACGCAGTCAATGTGCGGCATGGCACAAAGCTATGTTTCATCCGTCGTGGGGCGGTTTGCCGCCGTCAGATTTCTGGCGGGATTTTGCACCTGAATTACTGCCGTTTATGCAACATCTTTACAATGAAACATTTGTGGCTGGAACTCCGGCAGGCAAACTTTCAGAATATTATTGCAATAAATGGGGCTTGAGCAGAGAAATTGTCGTTTCATGCAGTGCGCTTGATGCTCATTTGGGGGCTGTCGGAGCGGGTATTGAATATGGTACTTGTGTGAAAATCATGGGGACAAGCTGTCCTGATATGGTTTTGGCATCGGATAATATCGGGCTTGTTCCCGGAATATGCGGTCAGGCTGAAGGTTCAGTTCTGCCCGGAATGATAACTCTGGAAGAAGGATTGTCGGCATTTGGTGATGTTTATGCGTGGTTCAAGCGTCTGTTTGACTATTGCGGCGGTGTGACTTGGGATAAATTGGAAAAAGATGCAGCCGCAGTTGCACCGTCATTGGAAAATCCGTGGACAATTGACTGGTTCAACGGCAGACGGACACCATTTGATGATGCATCCGCCAGAGGGGTGATCGGAAATCTCAATTTGGGGACAAATGTTCCGATGCTTTACAGAAGTATGGTTGAAAGTACATTGCTTGGTTCACGCCGCATTATTGAACATTTGCGGAAATTCGGAGTTGAGATCAATAAAGTCATTGCTTCGGGCGGAATCGCTCTCAAATCTCCGTTTGTAATGCAGATGTGTGCGGATGTGTTGAATATGGAAATCGGAATTGCCGCTTCGACTGAATGTTGTGCCAGAGGTGCGGCAATCATGGCGGCAACAGCCGCCGGCGCATATCCTGATGCATTGACAGCAAAACGCGCCATGCAGTCGCCGATTGCAAAAATTTATACACCTGATGCACAGCAGATAGATATTTACAATTTGCTGTATGACAGATATTTGCAGAGATGTATAATTGAGGAAAATTTGAAGAAATGAATTTCGATGTATTGAAAAATTGCAAATATGCGGTAATCGGCAACCCTGTCGGACACAGTAAGTCACCGCAGATGCAGAATGCCGGATTTGAATATTGCGGCATGGGCAGTATTTACGGTAAGATACATGTTGAACATGAAGAACTTGCGGAGTTTGTCGATTATGCGCGCAAAAATTTGCAGGGATTCAATATTACCGTTCCTTACAAACAGGATATTATTCCCTATGTGGACGAAATCAGTGAAGTTGCAAAGTTGAGCGGAAGCGTAAATACAGTCAAAGTTGTAAACGGCAGGCTGATTGCCACTTCGACTGACGGTGTCGGATTGGCGTCGGCATTGCAGGAACATTTTGGCAGAGAGCTGAAAAATATCCGTATTGTTTTTGCCGGTGCCGGCGGCGCGGCACAGGCGGCGGCATGGTATTTTGCATGCAGCGGAGCTGAAAGTATTTTTATCGCCAACCGTTCAGAGGGGCGCGCTGTCGAATTGAGAAATGCGTTGAAATCGGCGTTTCCTGAACTTGAAACCGAATGTTGTCTGTTTGCAGACAGGGAGAAAATGGCAGAATTTGTCCGGAAAAGTGATGTCCTGATACAATCTACAAGTGTCGGATTGAAGGATGCTGACGGTGCGCCGTTTGAGCTTGATATTCTGGCAGAGAATAAAAATATCTGTGTATATGATCTTATTTACAGGGAAACTGAAATTTTGAAATATTGCCGTTTGAACGGAATTCAATGTGCCAACGGTTCTGATATGCTTCTTTATCAGGGGGCGGCATCCTTTGAATTCTGGACGGATTTGAAAGCTCCGGTCGCGGCAATGAGAAAAGGTTTGGAGGAGGCACAATGAATTACGAATTGTATAATGCTTTTCTGGAAAATCCCGCGGCGTACTGGTTCTGGTTTGCTGTAATTTTCTGGGTAGGGTGTTGCACGGGAAGTTTTCTCAATGTCTGTATATGGCGTATGCCGCTCGGTGAATCGGTAATTACAGCACCCTCACATTGTCCGAAATGCAATCATCAGATACGCTGGTATGAAAATATTCCGCTTTTCAGCTTTTTGTGTTTGCGTGCCAGATGCAGCAGCTGCCGTCAGCCGATCACATGGAGATATTTCATTGTTGAACTGCTGACAGGGGTACTTTTTGCAATGGCTTATGCTGCAATAACTTATAAGAATATGTATTTTGCATATATGATTCCGTTCGGGGGGATGATAATGCTGGCAGTTGCGGCTTCATTCATAGATGCTGAACACAGGATAATTCCGGATGCATTGAACTATCCGGCAATGATTGTCGGAGTTGTTTTCTGGACGGTTGAATGGTTTGTCGGGGCGTTGCGCTTGGAAGGATTGGCAGTTCAGATACTTTTCGGTTTGTCTGCATGGGGATTTTTTTATGTATTGTCATTGCTGGGCAGAAAGATATTCAAAGCGGATGCGCTGGGGCTTGGTGATGTTAAATTTCTGGCGGCAACGGCGTTTCTTTTCGGTGGCGGGATGATTATGGAATTTTTTACCGGATTGCTGATAGCATCGCTTTCAGGTTTTGTTGCGGGGCTTGTCCGTGTGCTGATCCGGCGTGAAAATTTGCGTGAAGCATCAATTCCATTCGGACCGTTTCTGGCATTCGGAATGGTGCTTGCAATGCTTCTGCCATCGTTAAAATAAATTTTTTTGAAGAACAATAATGTACTTTTTTATTAAAAAGTTGACAAATATTGAAAGTGGTGTTATATTATGGATATGAAGACTCAAAGAACAATTTTGGTCCTGAATGGTCCGAACCTCCAGCTGCTCGGCAAGCGTGAGGTCGGTATTTACGGGACAGATACGCTCGAGAGTATCGCAGATAAAATGCGCAAATGCGCAGCGGTGCTGTGGAGCGATGTTGAGCTTGTCTTTTTTCAGAGTTGTATTGAAGGCGAGCTTGTGAAACGCATTGGAGATGTTGTGATTGAGCGCGACATTGACGGTATTATTTTCAATCCCGGAGCGTACACTCATTACAGTATTGCATTGCTGGATGCTTTGCGTGCGCTTGACGGGCAAGTTCCGGTTATAGAGGTTCATTTGAGTAATGTTCATGCCCGTGAAGATTTCCGCAAAAACCTCATTACCACACAGGCGGCATCCGGTGTGATTGCCGGATTCGGCAGTAATTCTTATATTCTGGCATTGAATGCGCTGGATGAAATATTCAAAAAACAGTAAATCAACCTTTAAAAGCAAAGGATAATATTATGAAAGTTGATGAAATCAAAACAATAGTCGAATTGATGTCGGAGAATGATCTTACCGAATTCAAATTTGAATCACAGGAATACAATCTTTGTATCAAACGCGGAAATACTGCAGCTCCGGTCGTGGTCGCCGCTGCCCCGGCTCCTGTTGCTGCCGCTCCGGTTATCGCCGCCGCTCCCGCTGCTCAGACTGCTGCTCCCGCTGCTGCCGCACCTGCAGCTGCTCCTGCCCCTGAAAAGGTTATTGAATCTCCGCTGGTTGGAACATTCTACCGTTCAGCTTCTCCTGATTCAGCACCTTTTGTCCAGATCGGTTCCAAAGTTACCGAAGATACTACCGTCTGTATTATTGAAGCTATGAAGGTTATGAACGAAGTCAAGGCTGAAAAAAGCGGTATTATTAAAGACATCCTCGTTGAAAACGGAAATCCCGTTGAATACGGAATGCCGCTTTTTGTCATTGAATAATAAAACTGTTTGCAAAACATCTTTTTGCAGATGCTTTACGGAGAAAACAGATGTTTAATAAGATTTTGATTGCCAACCGCGGAGAGATCGCATTGAGAATCATCCGCGCCTGCCGTGAACTCGGCGTACGCACCGTGGCTGTGTATTCTCAACCTGATGCTGACAGTTTGCCTGTCCGCATGGCTGATGAAGCTGTATGTATCGGACCGGCTCAATCCGCATCAAGTTATCTGCTGATTGACCGCATCCTGTCTGTGGCAGCAATATGTGATGTCGATGCCATTCATCCGGGATTCGGTTTTCTGGCGGAGAATGCATATTTTGCAGAGGCATGCCGTAAACACGGAATAACTTTTATCGGCCCCACCCCCGAAGCTATGCGCGCGCTCGGTGATAAAGCCATTGCCCGCAGTACCATGAAAAAAGCCGGAGTTCCCATTACTCCCGGCAGTGACGGTCTTATCGAAACTGAAGAGCAGGCGCTCGCCATGGCAGAAAAACTTAAATATCCCGTCATCATCAAGGCTGTCGCCGGCGGCGGCGGACGAGGAATGCGTATCGCTCACAATAATGCCAGCTTGATTCAGGGATATCATGCCGCCAGGAGCGAAGCAGAAAATGCTTTCGGCAACGGCGACCTTTATATGGAAAAATTCATCGTCAATCCCCGCCATATCGAAGTGCAGATCATCGGTGATAATCATGGTAATGTCGTTCATCTCGGTGAACGCGACTGCAGTATGCAGCGCCGCAATCAGAAACTGGTTGAGGAATCACCTTCACCGGTTATGATCGCCAATCCCAAGCTCCGCGAAGAGATCGGTCAGGCCGCAGTCAAAGCTGCCAAAGCCGCCAATTATACCAATGCCGGAACGATTGAATTTCTGTATTCAGAGGGTAAATTCTATTTTATGGAAATGAATACGCGCATTCAGGTCGAACATCCGGTTACGGAAATGGTTACAGGGGTCGATCTGATCAAGGAAATGATCCGTGTCGCCGCAGGTGAAAAACTTTCAGTCAAACAGAAAGATATCGTTCTGCGCGGTCATGCCATTGAATGCCGTATCAATGCAGAGGACCCGAAACGCAACTTCGCACCCTGTCCCGGCAAACTTACAGCATTTATTCCGCCGGGCGGCAGAGGAGTCCGCGTTGATACCCATTCGTACTGCGGATATCAGATTCCGCCTTATTATGACAGCATGATCGGCAAGCTGATCGTTCACGGCAATGACCGTGCAGAGGCGTTGGCGATATGCCGTCGTGCGCTGGGTGAATTTGTTATTGAAGGTGTTAAAACCACCATTCCTTTCCAAATGAAAATCATTAACCACAAGGATTTTGCCGCCGGCAGATACGATACAGGTTTTGTAGAGAAAATGCTGCTGGACAAAAAATCCGATACAAAAAGCAAGGAGAAAAAATAATGCGTACAACAGATGATCAGAAAGTTCAGACCGCAGAAAACGGAAATGCAGAAAAAATTATTACTTCTCCGGTTAACGGTGATGTTCAGTCTCTCGGCGAACTCAAAATTCATGAAAATGTGATTTCTTCAATCGTCCGCCGTGCAACTCTCGATCAAAAAGGCGTTTCCCGCCTGTCAGGAAACAATTTTGTTGATACAATCGGAGAAATCGTCGGCAGCCGCCGTATTCAGGATCGTGCTATTTTTGTCAGATTTACAGAAGATAACCGTATCGAACTGGAAATCAAAATCGTGGTCAAATTTGGCTATATCGTTCCGGAAGTTGCTGCTGCAGTTCAGCAGAGTGTCATTACAGAAGTCGAACGCACAACCGGCATGACAGTTACCGCTGTTAATGTTACAGTTCAGGATGTTGAGGACGAAGTTTTTGACGAAGACGACGAGGACGAAGAATAATATTCAGTTCAAATTTTGCGGACTTTTTCCCCGCGCGGGGAAAGGTCCGTTTTTGTGTTATTCAGGGACAGAATCCGTCAGAATATGGAAAAGAAAATAACAATAGTACTCGACCGTTTGCGCAGCGCACATAATGTCGGTAATATTTTCCGCATAGCAGAAGCCGTCGGTGCGGATATTATCGGTTGCGGATATACTCCGCTGCCGCCTCATGACAAATTGGCAAAAACCGCAATGGGAACAGACTTGACTGTGAAATCCGCTCATTGTGAAAATTCCTGTGAAGCAGTGAGAATGTTGAAAGAGCAGGGGTACAGAATGGTTCTTGCAGTAGAGAGCGGTTTTGAAGAAAAACTGGCATGGGAGTGTGATTATGAATTTCCGCTGGCATTGATATTCGGCAATGAAGCATTGGGAATCAATCCGGAAGCGATCAAATTGTGCGATGGTGTTGTGAGTTTGCCCATGTTCGGCGACAAGGCATCAATAAATGTTGGAAATTCTGCCGCGGCTGTTCTTTATGCGGTTCTTAACAAAAGCGGGATACGCCGTTTTTGAGGAGAGGATATGAAGGTTCATTTGATTGGAAAAAATTTGGAAGATATTGCATGTTTGCTGGCAGAATACGGCATGGAAATAATTTCTGACGGCGATGCAGAACTTGTTGTCGCTCATGGCGGTGATGGAACAATGCTTTCTGCTGAAAGGGAATTCCCATCTGTTCCGAAACTGCTTTTGCGTGATTTCCGTACCGCTCCGCAATGCGAGGAACATGGTTACAGAAATATACTTCAGCGTTTTGTTGACGGAGAATTGAAACTTTCCAAACTGCCGAAACTGGTTGCAGAAGCAGGCAATGAGAGATTTATCGCCATCAATGATATTTTTATCCATAATTTTGAGCCGATGAATGCTTTGCGTTACAGAGTGCGTATCAATGATGAATTGTATGCCAATGAGGTTGTCGGCGATGCTGTCGGACTGTCAAGTGTTCACGGCAGTACGGCTTATTACAAAAGTATTACGCACAGCATTTTCCGTACCGGCATAGGATTGTCATTCAGCAATTCTACGGAAGAGGTCAATCACCTGGTATTGCCGGAAACTGCTGTCGTGCGTATTCAGATTGTTCGCGGCCCGGGGCTGATAATTGCGGATAATGACCGCCGGACAAAAACTGTTATGGAAAATGAAGAGGTCCTTTTGAGCCAGTCGCAAACGGAATACGGTTTGTTTTACGGATTGCAGGAATTTATGTGTCCGAAATGCAGGATTTTGCGTCATCCGAATAAATCTCCCTATCAGGGGTATATCGCACCGTGAGGAAATATGGGATTTGAATGTAAAAGATGCGGAAATTGCTGTAAATGGCACGGTTTTGTGCGTTTGAAAGATGCTGAAATCGATAAAATATCATCTTTTTTGGAAATGAGTGTGGCTGATTTTCTGGATGAATATACGGTTTTGACTCCGGACAGAAGGTCGCTGTCGCTGACGGAAAGGGAAAATGGAGAATGCTGCTTTTTTGATGCAGAGAGTTCTCTTTGTATAATTCAGCCGGTCAAACCGCAGCAGTGTATTGATTTTCCGCTGCGGTGGAACTTTGACGGTTGGGAAAATGAATGTGAAGGAGCCGGATGTAAAAATGGAAAAAATGCTTGATTTTACCTCAAAACCTCTGGGAAGTATAATAGTTTTGTCAGGGCCGAGCGGAGTCGGAAAGTCCACAATTATAAAAAAGGTCAGGGAGAGAATGCCGGAGCTGCGTTTCTCTGTTTCATGTACTACCAGGCCGATGCGCAATGGAGAAGTTCCGGATGTGGATTATCACTTTTTGAGCCGTGAAGAATTTATGCGCCGCAAAGAGGCTGGGGATTTTATTGAGAGTGCAGATGTTTTTGCCAATTGTTACGGCACGCTCAAAAGCGAAGTTATGAGCATTGCCGAAAAGGGGGAAAATGTCGTTCTGGATATTGATGTTCAGGGGGCATTGCAGATCATGGACAAAGCTGCATCTGATCCGCTGCTGGCCAAAGAAGTTGAGTTTATTTTTATCGTTCCGCCCTCAATGGATGAACTTGAGCGGCGTTTGCGGTCAAGGGCAACAGACAGCGAAGAACAGATAAATCTGCGTCTGGGCAAAGCGGCTCACGAATTGTCTTTCTGGGATAAATATGAATGGCTCATCATCAACGATGATGCGGATACTGCAGCAGAGCGTCTTTATCAGTTGATATTGAATTTTTCGCTCGCGGTCAGGAAGCGTTAAGGAGTTTATTATGGATAATGCAGAAAAAAAACATATCATTCTCGGCGTGACCGGCGGGATCGCTGCATACAAAAGTGCCATGCTGTGCAGTATGCTGGTGCAAAATGGTTATGAAGTGAAGGTTGTAATGACTGAAAACGCCTGCGAATTTGTAACGCCGCTTACATTCAGAACTCTTTCGCGCAATGATGTCATGACTACATTGTGGGAACAGCAGAATTGGCGTCCCGGTCATGTGGCATGGGCTGATTGGGCGGATTTGCTGGTTGTAGTTCCTGCAAGTGCGAATATTATCGGCAAAATCGCCAACGGGATTGCCGACGACGCGCTCTCAACTCTGGCTGTTTGTATGAAAGCAGATCAGATCATGCTTGCCCCGGCAATGAATCCTGCAATGTGGAACAATGTTTTCGTTCAGAAAAATGTTGCAGCCTTGCTGGAAAACAAGGTGAATTTCTGCGGACCCGCTGACGGTCATGTCGCCTGCGGAGCTGGCGGTTCCGGTCGGATGGAAGAGCCGCAGGTAATTTTCGATGCAGTTGAAAAGTATTTCGGAAAGTGAGTTGCTGATGAAAATTGAAAATTTGAAAATTATCAGCCGCAGTGAAGCGGATACTGCAACTTTGGCAGCGGAGCTTGCAAATAAACTGCCGCGTGGAACTGTTATTGCATTGTATGGCGACCTCGGAGCCGGCAAAACAGTTTTTTCGCGTGCATTTGCCAAAGCGATCGGAGTTACGGAAACTGTCAGCAGTCCGACCTATACGATCATTCAGGAATATCTGCTTGCTGATGGCGGGTATTTTTATCATCTGGATCTTTACCGGATAAAAAATTCCCGTGATGCGCTGGCATTTGCGGTCGATGAATATTTGAATGACAGCAATTCTTATGCATTGCTTGAGTGGCCGGAGCGCATAGAGGATATTCTGCCGCCGGGAACATTGGTTATAAATATCAAACATATCTCGGATACGGAGCGTGAAATTACGGTATCAGCGTGATTATTTGAAAAAATATTTGCAAAACAAATAATAACGGTTATATTTTCTCAAAACAGCAGAGGATTTTGAAATTGATAAAAAAGATGTTGAAATTTTTGCATGATGCTTTTCTCGGCAGAGATACTGTTTCACGCAAAGAGTTTAAAAAACTTGAAGTTGCCAAACGCCGCTGGGGTGTATTGAGAGTGCTTGATATGTATGTCATGCGCGAGTTTTTGATCAAATGGAGCATCCTGATATTGGTGTTTGTTTTCGGATTTATCATGGGAGATGTGTATGATGTACTCGGTGATTTTCTGGATGCGGATGCTTCGGTGAGTGAAACTTTGTTGTTTTTTATTTTGCGTTTGCCGGGAAATGTGCGTTTTATTTTGCCGATATCCATGCTGTTGGGGACTATCTGGACGATGGCGGCTTTCGGCAAAAATCTGGAAATCACGGCAATGCGGGCTTCGGGAGTTTCACTTTTCAGATGCGGAGTACCGATTATGTTTGTCGGATTTGTCATCACCATGGTGAATATTTATTTTAACGAAATAATGGTGCCGAAAACTGAACATCGCGCCCAGCGGATACTGGCGCGTGTGCGCGGACATGAGGCCTCGCAGCAGAAGATGCTGGTATATCGCAGTATGGACGGCGAGCGTGCATGGTTTTTCCGTATTTTTGAAGAGAACTCATTTCAGAAAAATGTTATTTTCAAGCAGTACCGCAAAGACGGAACACTTGAGTATGATTTGAATATCGAAAAAGCGTTGTATGTGGATGGCAAAGGCTGGGAATTCACCGGTGTAACTAAAACTTTGTACACCGCTGACGGCTTGATGCCTTACAGCCCGACACAAATGGATAAAATGTTCCTGTCTGCCAAAAAAGTGGATGAAACTCCGGAATCCATTTTGAATGCGATCAAAGATGAAGAGGATTTGCCCAGCTGGGTGATTTGGAACATTATGAAGAGTACAGACAGCATGTCGGAGCGTATGAAAAATGTTTATATGACATTATTCTGTTATCGTCTGGCGTTTCCGTGGGCGTGTTTCCTTGCTGTTTTTTTGGGAATACCCATTGCCACCAAGAGTGAGCGATCAGGCGTAATGACTTCTATTATGGTTGCTGTGGCGTTGATTCTGGGGTATATTATTTGTGCCAATCTGTTTTTGATGCTCGGCAAACAGGGGGTATTAAATCCTGTATTTGCGGGATTGGCACCGACGGTCGGATTTATTTGCTACGGGTATTATAAAACTCTGATGGGCGGAGGATATTGATCCATGTGGTTTCAAGCCGACGGTTTGGAAGTGGATGCAGTGCGTGCGGGGCAGGACCCTGACCGTGCCGTGTGCAGATATCTGTGCAAAAATCTGGGTGTAAGAGAGAGTGATATCACCCGTTGTATTATAAAAAGCAAAAGCATTGACAGCCGACGCGGTCTGCCGCAAATCGTATATTCGCTTTTTGTTGAGAGTAAACTCGATCTTGCCGGACTGCGGACAAAGATCAGAGTAGAAATTGTTGATTATGCAGCAGTGGAGAAAAAGATATCACCGGAACTGCATATTGCTGAAAATATTTCCAATAATTCACCAATAATTATCGTCGGGACCGGGCCTGCCGGAATATTTGCGGCATTGGCATTGAGCCGTGCCGGATTCAAAGTGATAATTTTTGACCGCGGCAGAAATGTGGATGAGCGGAGTGCTGACTGGCAGAAATTTTTGCAGAGCAGGGAGCTTGATGAAGAGAGCAATCTGCTCATCGGAGAGGGGGGTGCAGGAACTTTTTCGGATGGAAAACTTTTTACGAGGACCAAAGATCCAGACAGTAATTTTGTTTTGAAAACATTTGTAGAGCATGGCGCACCGGAAGATACACTTTATTTGAAAAGGCCGCATATAGGTTCGGATATTCTGGTAAATATTTCGCGTTCCATGCGGCATGAAATCGAAAGTCTGGGCGGGGAGTTCCGTTTTGGTACAGAAGTCAAGTCCGTGCTGATCGAAAACGGTGCTGCCGCAGGGATCATAACTGCTCAAAAAGAAAAAATATACGGCAGCGCAGTATTGATGGCTCACGGACTTGGCGGCAGGGCATTGACCCGGGAAATGATCCGTCAGCAGATACCGCATGAGTTGAAAGGTTTTCAAATCGGATGCCGTATCGAACATCCGCAATATCTGATCGACCGGCAGCAGTACCATTTGAAACAGCGTCCGTTATCGCTCTGGAGTGCGGAATATAATTTTGTGTCGGCGGCGGATGATCGTGCCGGAATCAAAGGGGTGAGTACATTCTGTATGTGTCCCGGAGGAGAATTGGTTATGGCTTCGGCATGGCGTAATCAGCTGACCAGCAATGGGATGAGTTTGCGGGCGCGTGATGGTGAATTTGCCAATTCTTGTCTGATAATGTCGTTGGACGGCAGAGATTTTGCTGATGCTGACGGAGCGTATGAATTTCTGGAGCGATACGAAAAAGCTGCATTTGAGGCGGGTGGCGGGAACTATACGCTGCCTGCGCAGAGTGCGGCGGGCTTTCTGCATGGCAGAGAGGAAATCATTTACCGTGAAAGTTCCAGTCAGACCGGAGTCGCAGCTGCGCGGCTTGACCTGATATTTCCGCGTGATATGCGTAATGCATTGCGGAGGGCATTGTTGAATTTTCAGAAAAAGTGTCCTTTTTTCATTGATTGCGGTCAGTTTGCGGGGATTGAGAGCTGTGTATCAAGTCCGGTGCGTTTTGTGCGTGACGGAGAGAGCCGGGAGAGCGGTTTGAAAAATCTTTATCTCTGCGGCGAGGGGGCAGGGTATGCAGGCGGTATCATGTCAGGAGCGATCGACGGTTTGCGTGCGGCGGCAGTTATAGCGGAAAAATATCAAAAATAATATTTTTTTAAATTGAAAATTTAATTCAACATCATATATTAAGATATGATGATATTTTTGATATAACAACGGAGCTGACAGAAAATGAGTATAGATTTAATACCGTTTGAAAATTCAGAACGTGGATTTCCATACGCGATTATGATGTTGGACAGCAATGGCAATCAGGCAGACAGGTTGTCTTCAAAGAACAGTTATAAACTGCAATATGCAATACATAATTCCACCTCCGGTGAATCTCAATCTGTAACTTTTGATTTTTTTGTAACCATAAACAGTTCTCTGTATGATTCAGGCACATGGACTTTGAAGCCGAGTTATTATAATTATTACTATAGAAATATTACTTTAAAACCCGGAACTTACACAATAACACTTAATATTGATCCAGATAATAAAATTGCAGAAAGCAATGAAAATAATAATATTTACAAACGGACTTTTACCGTTAGTGGTGCATCGTGGCTGATGAACACATATTGGTCGCAATCCGGTACATTTATGGCGGGCAGTGATTTGGAGCTGAATGCTTATTGTCCGACAGACAATGGAGTGCATTGCGTTACCGGTTGTACTAACACTGCGGTCGGACAGGTGCTTTATTATTTTGCGGAAAAAGGTAATCTTTTTACACTTCAGCTCGAATCCGGCGATGCTTACAGCAGCAATTATAAAGGTAACAGCATAACAGTTGATGCCACCGTACAAAATACTTCAAAGTACGGTTATCTTTCTTTTGATGAAGTTAATGATTATCTGTATGATTTTGACATAAAATCAGCGGAAGATTGTGCAGCGCTGGTTTTTGCTGCGGGGGTAATAGCCGAGGCATCATACAGTGAAGATGCAACTTCTACAAATTTGTATAATGCATCACAGGTTTTTTCCCGCGCCGGATTTGTCGCTGCTGAGTATGTATATGAAGGATACAGGGATAATAAAGGATTCTGGAGTAACGGTAAACTTACGGATGATGGCTGGAATCGGATAAAAAATGATATAAAAGCAGGAAAACCGCTTGTGGTGTCATTGAATGCATTGAATCATGCTGTTGTTATTGACGGATATGATGATAGTGATGATACTGTACATATCAATTTCGGATGGGGGTATTCTGCACGCAAGGAGAATGATTATAACGGCAGCGGCTGGTACAGCAGAGCAGAATGTGATGATATGGATCTTTGCGCCATGATATACAATATTACACCGGACAGGGAGACGCCGGTTGTATCTGTCGCTGCGAATACGACTGCTGCTGATGTGAAATCGGTTACAATTACGGCAACCTTCTCTGACAATGTCGGTGTATATGAGAAATATTATCAGCTCGGCGGCACTTCGGGAGCGTGGCGAGTGTATGATTCTGCTGTTACTGTCACCGGCAATACAACTGTTTATTTTATGGGACGGGATAAGGCAAAAAATGAAAAAATCGTTTCTTATACAGTAACAAATATTGCAATAACAGCTCCTGAAATTTCGTTGAGTACCACAGCATTGACAAATAAAGATGTTGAAATTACGGTAACATTTGATCCCGGAGCGAAGAATCGTCAGTACAAAACTGGAACCGGCGAATGGACAAATTATTCAAAACCGTTTAAAGTTACGGAAAACTGCACTGTGTATTTCAAATATACCAACAGTTCCGGCAAAGAATTTACAGCAGAGTATCAAATTACAAATATTGACAAGACTTCCCCGGAATTGACCATCAGCGGCAATCCGGGTAATTGGACCAATAAAGATATCAAACTTACTGCTGTCGTCAATGAGGGCAAGGTTGAATATTTTGACGGTTCAAAATGGATTACGGGTAATAGCTTGATTGTTATTAAAAACGGAACTTATAGATTCCGTGCAACTGATGCGGCAGGCAATGTTACTGAAAAATCAGTCGTCATTGATAAAATCGATAAAATAGCTCCGACCTTGAATATTAGCGGCAGTACAAGTGCATTGACAAGGGAAGATGTTAAATTGACCGCCACTGCAAAAGATGGTACAGTTGAATATTATGACGGTTCAAAATGGGTTGCAGGTGATACTCTTATCGTCAGCAAGAACGGAATTTATAAATTCCGGGCAAGTGATGCCGCCGGTAATGTAACAGAAAAAGAATTTGAGGTAAGCAATATTGATAAAGACAAACCTGTTTTAACTGTTTCAGGGAACAGTAATGTGCTGACCAATAAAGATATTACGCTTGTCGCAACAGCAAGTGATAAAAATTCATGTAATGTCGAATATTTTGACGGTTCAAAATGGATTTCAGGTGATAGCTTGACTGTTATTGAAAACGGAACTTATAAATTCCGCGCAACTGATGCGGCTGGCAATATGACAGAAAAGGAAATTGTTGTTGATAAAATCGATAAAACAGCTCCAACATTGGAAATCTCCGGTAATCAGGATGTCCCGACTAATAAAGATGTTGTGCTTACTGCTATTGTCAGTGATGGAACTATTGAATACTTTGCCGACGGCAAGTGGAGCAGTGGTAATTCAATTACTGCAACTGAAAACGGAACTTATAAATTCCGCGCAACTGATGCGGCTGGCAATGTTACTGAAAAATCAGTCGTCGTTGATAAAATCGATAAAATCGCACCAACACTCAAAATTACCGGCAATGCAGAAACATGGACCAATCAGGATGTCAAACTTGTTGTTTCTGCCTCAGATGATAATAATGTTGATATCTACTTCAAAAAAGCAGAAGAGCAGAATTGGTCAAAATATGATGGTGGGGTGACAGTTGCTGCCAACGGAACATATATTTTCTATGCTCAGGACATTGCCGGCAACAAGAGTGCTGAACAGAGCGTTGTTGTTGACAAAATTGATAAAATTGTTCCTGATAAACCAGTTGTTTCAGCTGATATTACAACAGTAACAAATAAAGATGTTATTCTTACCGCAGAATTCAGCGAAGATTCTGTTAAAAAAGAATATTCATTTGATAATGAAAAATGGTATGAGTATCCTGTCGGTGGAGTTACTATGACAGCCAATGGCAAGGTATATTTCCGCAGTATTGACAGAGCCGAAAATATTTCCGGTACAGAATTTGTGGTAGGCAATATTGACAAGAATGCACCAGTTTTGAATATTACCGGCAATGCAGAAACATGGACCAATCAGGATGTCAAACTTGTTGCTGTTGCAGAAGATGCCAATAGCGTAGTTGTTGAATATTATGATGGAAAAAAATGGGTTGCAGGCGATACCCTTATTGTCAGCAAAAATGGAACTTATAAATTCCGCGCAACTGACTGCGTTGGCAATATGACAGAACAGGAAATTGTGGTTGATAAAATCGACAAAGCAGCTCCGGTAAAACCTGTTGTTTCTGCTGATGTTACAACAGTAACAAATAAAGATGTTATTCTTACCGCAGACTTCAGCGAAGATACTGTCAAAAAAGAATATTCATTTGATAATGAAAATTGGTATGAATATCCTGCCGGCGGGGTTACTGTGACAGCCAATGGCAAGGTATATTTCCGCGGTACAGACGCTGCAGGAAATATTTCAGCTGTTGCCTCCAGAGAAGTAAAAAATATTGATAAAACAGCTCCTGTTCTGGAAGTAAAACGCAGTATTGAAGGTTTGACCAATAAAGATATCAAACTTACTGCTGTCGTCAATGAGGGCAAGGTTGAATATTTTGATGGTGAAAATTGGATTTCAGGCAAGGTAATGACCGTTACAGAAAACGGAACTTATAAATTCCGCGCAACTGATGCGGTAGGCAATGTTACAGAAAAATCTGTAGTTATTGATACTATTGATAAAGTGAAACCTGAAGTCGCAGTAAGTGCAGATATTAAAGAACTGACCACTAAAGATGTTATTCTTACCGCAGACTTCAGCGAAGATACTGTCAAAAAAGAATATTCATTTGACGGCAAGTCCTGGCGGGTTTATCCGGTTGAGGGACTTAAAATCTCCGACAACGGAAAAGTATATTTCCGCGGTACAGATGGTGCGGGCAATATTTCTGCGGTAACAGAATACAATGTTGAAAATATTGATAAAACAGCTCCGGATTTGAATGCAGCTGTCGCTCATAAAGATGGCGTGTATGATTTCTCTTTCAGCGGTACAGACCGCAGCGGCGTCCAAGGTTATAAACTGCAGTATTCCGAAAACGGAGTTGATTATAAAGATTGCAATAGTGGTAATTTGATAAAAGACAATGCTTATCAGCTCAGCGGTATTGGTGAAATCAAGTATTTCCGTGTTCAAGCTGTTGATACACTGGGCAATACATCCGCATGGAAGGGATTATCTGTTGTAATTGTTGATTCAGTTGCCGGAGATGATGCTGCCGGATTGATTTTTATCAGTTCCAAATATACCAATAAGATCGATGGCAAAAAACAGAACGGTATTGAACTTAAGTACGGCAAAAATGCGTTCGCTTCCGTTGAGGAGGCTCTGGAAGCCGGAGCTGATGCCGCCAAGTTTGTCATTCTGGATAAAAAACTTGACACCGGCTCAAATTTTGAAGGCTTGTCAAGTCTTGCAGGCAATGCGGTCACTCCGAGTGTGTCCGGTGATAAAGATTCCGGCAATTACAGTTACAAAGCCGATTCAACTTCCAAGAATACAGTTGCAATCACCAGCGATACTGATGCGGAATTTGTCCGTTTTGCTACAGTTACAGTTTCCGATGGCGCCAAGGTGAAAGATATAGCCGGCGGCAAAGAGGTAAGTTCAGAAAAGAGTGACAGCAAGATCGGTAGAGACGGCAGTACCACGACCACTGACAATGTAGATTACAACCGCTCTGCAACCGGTAAATTCACCGCAACAGACGGAGCAGAAATTGAAAATGTCAGCAATTACAGCAGTGTGTCCTTGGACAATGGCGCTAAAGTCGGCGCACTGGTCGGCGGTTCACAGAAAGATTCAGTGAAAAACAAAAGCGTTTCCAATGAAACCAGTACCAAAGAGCAGAAAACTCTTTCCGAAACAAGTTCAACCTCAGTCAGCGGCAAAGCAGTTTTGAAAAATTCTGCCTCTGTTGACAGTATTGAGGGATACAAAGATATCGACATGTCTGGCTCTGCAACCGTCGGAGTGATCAAAAACGGCACGACCGTAGATTCAAAATCTGAAACAGCGACCAGCGATAAGGATAAAAAATCCGTTACCCGTAAGTTCACCGTCAGCGAAAGTTCATCTGCCAGCGGTACATTGAAAGCTGTTGCTTCAGAAATTACTGATGCCATTGTCGGTTTTGCAACCGTCAGCTTGAAGGAAACTTCAGTTGGTGAGAACGGTATCAAACGCGTTGATGAAAACGGAGAGTCCTACTCGACTCTCAAGGAAACTATAAATATCAAAACTACCAAGGGCAAAGAAGCTGTTTCCGGTACATACAGTAACAGTGAAACTTTCAGCCGTTCCGGCAAGTTGACTGCCAGCGGTAAAAAAGCTGATCCGCGTTTGCGTTCTTTTGAAACAACCAGCATCAATGGTGATATTGAAAATTACAATACAGTATC
>JAZSRU010000072.1:0-5041 GCA_045538635.1 Victivallaceae bacterium | reverse complement strand
GAGAAGAAAAAAGCTTTTTTGCAAAAAAGTTTTTTCTTCTCTCCCGCATACAAATAATCTTTTACAGAAAAGGTTTGACTTATGATAATTTTGGGAATTGATCCGGCGATCAGGACGAGTGGATATGGAGTTATTGAGTGTGATGAAAAGGGCTGCATCAAAGTTTTGGATTGCGGAGTGATTGTGAACAAGCCGAAGATGCGGCATACTGAATGTCTGCGGCGGATTGCGGGAGGTGTCGCTGAACTGTTGAATACCTATAAAATTGATTGTGCGGCGATAGAGGAACCTTTTGTCGGCAAGAACAGCAAAACAGCGATAATTCTCGGAATGGCGCGTGGAGCTTTTCTGGCGAAGCTGGCAGAGAACGGGATTCCGGTGTATTCATACAGTGCGCGTCTTGCCAAAAAGGCGGCAGTCGGGAACGGCAGCGCGGAGAAAGAGCAGGTCGCGCTGATGATGGCGGCACAGTTGGGGATCGAAGTTGAAAACATTCTGCTTGATGCAACTGATGCATTGGCGATAGCGATGTGTCATGCGCAGCGTGCATTGCATTATGAGATCGGGGATTTGCTCGCATCGGAGATATGATTATGAAACACTTTGACTGTCATACGCATAATGATAAAATAAACTCTTGCAAATCAGTTACTTGCGAAGAGTTTATGCAAATTTTATCTGTGCTTGACGGTCAAAAGTTTTCGCTGCAGTTTCATCCGTGGCATTTGCCGGCAGAGTACAAAGGATTGCCGGTCGAATATATTGAAGCGGCAAAATCTGAATTGATTTATGCGCTGGGCGAGATTGGGCTTGACCGTTTGCGAGGGCCGTCGATTGATGTGCAAAAGGCATATTTCAAAGATTTGCTGGAGCTGGCGTATGAGCTTGAAAAGCCGGTACTGCTGCATGTTGTTCGCTGTGCGGATGAAGTTTTGCAAATGCTGAAAAAATATCCTGAATTGACAGTTATATGGCATGGGTTCCGCGGGAGAAGAGAACTTTTTGAGCGGTTGATGAAACAGAAAATTTCAGTTTCTCTGAATTGTAAAATGCTTGATAATGAAGATTTTATATCTTTTTTAAAACAAAATCCACAATATCATATGCAAATAGCACTCGAAAGTGATGACAGCAACATTGATATTGACGAAAAATACCGATTGCTGGAGGAAAAACTCTATGAATGACAATACACCTGAATTTCTGAAACGCACAGAATTGCTTTTCGGCAGAGAAAAACTTGCAAAAATCCGTAACGCGCATGTGCTTGTTCTCGGTGTCGGCGGTGTCGGCGGCTATACCGCTGAAATGCTGGTGCGCGCCGGTGTTGGTGAATTGACCATCGTTGACGGGGATATTGTGGAAGCCAGCAATCTCAACCGCCAGCTTGCGGCATTGCATTCGACCGAAAAGCAACCTAAAACTGAAGTCTTGAAAAAGCGTTTTCTGGATATAAATCCTGATTGCATGATCCATGATATTTTTGAATATATGGAAAATGATAAAATCGAAAAACTGCTTGAAAATCACTTTGATTATGCGGTGGATGCTATTGATTCGCTGTCGCCGAAAGTTTATTTTCTCAAAAATTGCCTTGAGTGTAATATTCCGGTCATAAGTTCAATGGGGTCAGGCGGCAGAATCGATCCTTTTGCCATCAAAGTTGCCGATATATCCAAAACATACAACTGCGGACTTGCCCGTGCGGTACGCAGCAAACTTAAAAAACTTGGCATCGCCAAAGGAATCAAAACCGTATTTTCGGATGAAAATGTTCCGCCCGAAGCAGTTTCTGCATATATTGATGAAAACGGTTACAATCATTCCATGACCGGAACTATATCATATACAGTTGCGATTTTCGGCTGTATTCTGGCATCGGAAGTCATCAGAGATTTGATAAAAAATTGAAAATTTCACCTCATGGCATTATTTTCTGATTTATTGTATAAATTTAAAAAAATATTTTTTCTGATTTTTTTGTTTCAAGTACTTGACATTACGGTAAATATCAATTATACTATATGGAAGAAAGTCTATTTTTCAAGTCCCCGCGTATATCCGGAAAAATGTCATGAAGGAAAAGATTTTTCGGAAAAATCAGGTCATCCGATCAGTAGGATGAGTAGTCAGAAACGGAGTTTATCTCCAAACAGAAAGGTTCATTTTATGAACATCTATGTCGGAAATTTGCCGTATGCGATCACACCGGATGAAGTCAAAGGTGTTTTCTCTGCTTACGGTGAGGTCGCAGCAGTCCGTTTGGTCAAAGACCGTGAAACAGGTCGTGCAAAAGGGTTCGGTTTCGTTGAAATGCATAACGATGACCAGGCAAAAGCTGCAATCGAAGCCATGAACGGACAGGAAATCGGCGGACGCAAAGTCGTGGTCAATGAAGCGCGCCCCCGTGCTGAACGCCCTCAAGCATAATTTATGTGAATAAAACAGCTTGAAAATCTTTTGCGGAATAAAGAATAATATCTTTTTTCCGCAATTTTTTTGTAAAAATCCCGGATGTAAAAAATAGTATTTTTTTTCTTGTAAATGTTAAGTTCTTTTTTGCATAAAATATATTACTATGCTATATTACACTATTTCATAAGAAGGAGAGTTATATGAAGAAGTCATTGTTTGTTATTGTATTTTCCCTGTTTGTCCTGACAGTTTTGATCCCGTATGCCAATGCGTGTACCACTTGGATGGTCTTCTCTGATATGACCGGAAACGGAACTAATATCCTCCACAAAAACCGCGATTCAAAACTACGTAATGTTTCAGTTGTTTTGAGCCCGGCCGGCAATCCGCGCAAATGGGTCGCACTAGGCAATGATGTTTATACCGCAATGGGGATGAATTCATCCGGTCTTGCCGGAGCCGTAAACAGCGGAGAACGATGCATTGACCCGCCGGCTGTCAAAGGCAGGAAAGATACAACTGAAATGCTCAAGGCCGTTCTTGACAGCTGCGACACCGCAGCACAGGCTGTTGACAAAATCAGAGAACTCGTGAACGCCGGAGATTATTCTCATGGTCAAAAAGGGTCCATTTTCTCATTTCTCGACCGCAATGAAGGTTATGTATGTGAAGTAACTGCAAAATTCTGTTCGGTTCAGCGTTATGATAATGGATTTACTGTCCGCGCCAATATCTGGCAAAACCCCAATATGTATCAAATGTCCAGAAATTCCCTTGTTCTGCACCTTAATTCTTCAATTCGCGCGTATGTAGTCATTTCTGAACTCAATAAAGTGCTTGATCTCAATAAAAAAATAACATTGTCTGACAATTTTGCCATTTCCCGCCATTGTCAGCTGCCGGATGATATCCAACAGAAACGATCTGTATGTTATATGAATACCAATTCTGCGGCAGATATGGAAATCGACCGCCGTTATCCTGATGTATTGTCAACTATGTATGCAGCTGCCGGTCATCCGCGGCACACAGTTTATCTGCCTGTCCCTGTATGCGCTGAAAAAATTCTGCCATCCATGAAAAATCTCAATTGGTCCAAAGCGTCTTATGACCGTTTGAATAAACTCAAATACGATGCTCAAATCCCGGCGGAATGGACCCGATTTGAGGCTGATTCAATGGCTGAATATGCAAAAGCAAAAGATGCCGCACGCAAACTTCTCGACGCCGGAAAACGCACAGAAACAATTAAACTTTTAAACTCAACTGCAGAAAAAATCTGGCTCTCTGCAGAAAAACTCTTGAAGATATAATAAAAAATGAAAAAAAATTGGAAAAAAGGTGCATTGCATATACACACTATCTGGTCCGATGGAAATGCTCTTCCGGAAATTGTGATCAATACCTACAAAAATAAAGGGTACGATTTCGTATGCCTTTCTGACCACAATGTTTTTCAGGAAGATGAACACGCATGGATTCAAGTCGTCAAGGAAAATGTCTGGCCTGGCAGTTATTACAGACATGTTTTTGAAGATGATATGAAATTGGCTCTGCCTGCTCCTATTGATAAAAAACAGCTCGGACTGCGAACCTTTGTACGCATGAAAACTTATAAAGAACTCAAAAAAGAATGGGAAATTCCGGGCAAATTTCTCGTTGTCCCCGGCAATGAAATATCCATTCCCATTCAGAATTACGGCAAAGAAGAACGCGGTTATTATCTTCATTATAATTTTTTTAATATTGCGGCCAATGTTCCTGTTCCTCAACATGGTTCGTTGGAAGAATTAACCGGGGAAGTAATTGAAATTTTCAACAAACACAACAACGGTTCATTTCTTATGCTCAATCATCCATTCTGGCGCAGCTGGGATGTAGATCCATTCATATTAGTAAACCATGCAGAGATCAAACTTTTTGAAATATGTAACAGCGGTTCAAGTTATGTCCCTGAAAATTGGATATGTACTCCGGATAAATATTACGATTTTGTTTTGGCGCACCGTCTGACGGCAGGAAACGGTCTTGTATATGTTACTGCCACTGATGATTCACACTACTTCAGACCTGATCAATACAATATAATCCTCTCTCCGAACAAATCATGGGTCGTAGTGAACTGCCGGGATGAATTTACTGCAGAAAACATCACAAAATCCATGCTCGAAGGTGATTTTTATGCTTCATGCGGAGTTATGCTGGAGGATGTTTCATTTGAAAACGGTACTCTGAATGTCAAAGTTGAAGCCGAAGAGGGCGTCAATTACCGTATTGACTTTATCAGTACAAAAAAAGATTTTGACCGCAGCATAGAATATAAAGAATACACTCTTGAAAGGTCAGAACTCAATCGCGAATTTCCGCTTATTCGGGAAGATATCGGCATTATCATAAAATCTGTCAGCGGCACTTCAGCTTCATGCAAAATAACTGATGATGATCTATACATCAGAGCTGTAATTACGGCAAATAAAAAAGTACGGGTCTCCCAAAATCTGTACCCGACTTACCAATGTGCCTGGACTCAGCCTTTCATTCTGAATGGCTCTGTACCAAACATTTACTGATAATTTGAAAAGATTAAGGGGTTTGGGGTATAGTGAATTGCGACAGCAATGAGCGG
>JAZSRU010000117.1:0-1996 GCA_045538635.1 Victivallaceae bacterium | reverse complement strand
GTCCGTTTTTCGGGACAGATACGATATTATTGGGGGTAACGGCAACTCCGTTGAGCAATGTGCCGTTTGCGCTGTTGAGATCCTGAATGAAAAGCGAAGAACCTTTGACTCTCAATTCCAGATGTTTGCGGGAAACGCCGGGATATTTCAGGAGAAGTTGAGATTCGGAACGGCTGCTTCCTGCGAAATAGAGTCCGTCTTTCAGCTGTGCTTTGACAATTGATTTGTCGGGAGTTATGATATCAAGTTCAATCATGATCAGAAACCTTTTTGATTTCTTTCCCGGGTTTTGTTGAAGTTGGGGAGTTCTTTTTCGAGTCTGCGGAAATCGATACTCGGAGTATTTGAGAGGATTTCTGTTTCATCATAATTTCTCAAACTGAGGCTCAATTTTCCTTTCTGACTGGCGAAAATCACCATTTCAACTTCGTGCGGCAGGAGCATCAATGTTACAGTGTTGTATGAATTTCTCCCGGAACCGTCAGGATCGGCAGCATAAGAACCGTAGCGGCGTCCGACAGAGAGGACTTTGACATTCTGAAGGATGGTCATAGTTACGGTATCAAGTGCGCTGTCGCCTTTGAGATCGGGGAAGCGGAAAGTACCGATGACATCGACATTGTCCTGCGGCTGGATGAGATTGGTAACAGAACTTACTGCATCGACGGGAATAGATACTGCGCGGTATCCTTTGCGGATATGGGTGGTGAAGCCCTGACGCTGGGTGATAAGTTTAAGGTCTGAATCCTGCAGTATCTGACCTCTGCGCATGGAGGCTTCGAGTCTTCTGCCGATGACATTGACAGCCTGGGACCACGGAATTTCGCGGGCTTGAATATTAGTGTCGCGGATGCGTTTGATTTCTTTGCGTGCTATATCCGACATGGTGATTTCTTCATTGGCGGCCTTGTCTTTGACGAGTTGGATGACATAAATCGTTTCTGCTTCATTGAGGATTTTCTTTTTTTCAGCGGAAAGCTGGGAATAACTTAAAATAAAAGCGAGAAATCCGAAGAATACGGCGAGAAGAAGCAGCATTTTTTGTTTCATATAAGAACTCCTTATGTTTATTTTATAAGATAATGCAGAAAATTTATTTTTTCAAGGTCAATTGCAAAAGATTTGCAAGAAAAATATAAAAATCTTTCAAAGAGGCAAGTTCAACCTTTTCAGACGGTGAGTGCATATCAAATATTGACGGACCGAAAGAGAGTATCGGCATTTTGTTGTTTTTTGCCTGCAGCAGTCCGCATTCAAGTCCGGCATGAATGGTGGTGAAAGAACATTCTTTGTTGAAAAGTTTGCGGTAAAGTTCTGAAACTTGCTGTAAAAATTCTTCACTTACGGAATTTTCCCATGCAGGATAGCCTTCATTTTCGATATTTTCTCCGCCGATTTTGGTAAAATGTTCTGCCAGATTGCGGGTAAGATTTATTCTGTCAAGATTGTAGATACTGCGCTGTGAGTTGAGAAGTTCGATTTTGTTTATATCGCCGTTGATTTTTGCAAGGTTGTTTGAAGTTGCAACGCAATTCAATGCTTCATCAAAAGCGATGACACCGTAACTTGCACTTTTCAGAAAGAGTGCGATATGCCCGAAATTGTCAATGCAGTATTCCGGCACAAAGTCAAGCTTCTCAACTGTTATATCAAAATTATCGGAGGTGTCAAAAGTTTTGCGGCATTTCTCTGTAAATCCGGCGGCAAACTTTTTCAACCGTTCAAAATCATGTACCGCACCGGTAAATTCAGCCTCACGCGGGATGGCATTGGAGAGAGTGCCGCCTTTTATTTCCGAAACTTTGGCACAGCTGTCGCTGACAAAATCGAGCAGAATCAGGATCGCATTGCCTCTGTTCAGGTTGATTTCCGTGCCTGAATGACCGCCTTTAAGTCCTGATATTTCTATTTCATACTCATTTGTATTTTTATTTTCCTCATATATTATAGGTAGTTCTATACTAGCCCTTACTCCACCACAACAGCTTGTATAAAA
>JAZSRU010000033.1:0-41443 GCA_045538635.1 Victivallaceae bacterium | reverse complement strand
GGAGATACCGGCAAGGTCGGGATGCGGAGTAATGCCATCAGTAAAGTTGCCGGCATAATACCAGACATAGAAAGGTGATCCCTGTGCGATCCAGCCTTTCAAACATTCAAGCTGATACTGATTGATTGAGCTTTTGGGGTCATCCAAAGCTCTGCCGTTGTCCATACGGATCGGAGCGTAACGGATGACGATGTTTTTGCGCAGCGGAGTTTTGCCGGGCTTGAGAGTTGCCTGATATGCGAGAGTTGTGAAAATAACATTGGGATAATCCTTGACGATTTCATCGGAAACGGCATTAAGGAAGCGGAACATCGTACCGCCCTGAGTGCCTTCCTCTGCATTGATTTTTTCACAAGCAGGACATTGACAGACCTGGTCATGGTCGTGATAGTCGAGCGGGAAAAGGATTTGGTCGTCGGGATTTGCATTACGGCTGTTGAAATAAGCCTTAAGCTGTTTGCGGACTTCGGCAACGATGACATCTTTGACTGCGGGGTTGCTCAAGCAGGGCAGAGATTCAAATCTGCCGTGGGGGTACTGCATGGCACGGCGTGCGCCGCTGCGATAGGCAAAATATTCGGGATGATCCTTGAAGTATTTTTTGTGCGGCATGAGTTTGTGCAGATTGTGAACGAAACCGCCAAGGTGTTTCAAACCGCCGATTTTGTTACCCATGGGAACATAACCCCAGACAGAATTCAAACGCTGACGGACTGCCCAGATACTTTCAAGTTCTGCGCCGTTCTGATTGCCGTCGCCGCAGTTGATGATATTGCGGTAGTCAAATGGCGGTTCGTATTTGTAAGATTCGACATCGACTTTGACGGTTGCGTTTTTGGGAACATGAGTGTAGTCAAAAGCGAGGAAACGGACGCCTAATTTTTCATCGAGAAAATCATAGACACCATAGAGAGTGCCGCGCGGAATTTTGCCGCGGAACTGAATTGATTCACCATCGCGGAGAACAGCGAAACCTTCGTGATTGGTAACTTTGAGGTCAGCAGGAATGGCAACATTACGGTTGGTTTCACCGATGATGATTTCACGGCTGCCCTTTGCTTCCTTGTCGGAAACGACTTTAAATTCGGCACCGGTAATTTCATTCAGAAATTTTGCCATTTCGGCAGCGGCGTACTTGACTTGTTTTGCCGGTTTGGCGGCGATGACGATTTTATAATCGGTTTTGCCGTCTTTTGCCAGCGTAAGTTCTTTTGCTTCAAGCATAAATGCTCCTGTCAGCCCCAGAATGAGGCACAAAAATAGTTTTATTTTCATATTCGGTTATTCCTTTCTACTGTTAATAACTGAATTTATTATACTGAAAATATCTTGCTTTATAAATTTTTGCAGTGGGAATAAAACAGCGTTTTTCGCTTGCTTCATCACCGGGGAAATGGGGATTTTCAGCCCACCAGCGTTCCTGCGGCTTGAGCATCATGATTTTGCCGTCTGCGCTGTCAACACTCTTGATTGCTTTGAGGTCGCTGTAATGCGTAAATGTGCATTTATCGGGGGCAAAAATACTGATTCCGCGGTTGTATGTCAGGAAAAGTTTTCCGTCATGAGTGGGGAATAAGTCATGTCCGTACACTTTTTCATAAGCATCACGGAAAATCGTATCCGGCTTTGTAATTCCATAAGAAGCAACAGGTTCCAAACGGGGATTTTCTGCATCGGAGATATATTTCCATTTAGTGATACCGAAATCTCCGCTCGACCAGAGGCATTGGCGTTTTTTGTCCCAGACAACGCCGTGTGCGCCGGGCAGAAGATATTGATTAAAAGGAGTCAAACCCGGTTTTGCGTGATCAAATTTTTTGATATTATAAAGTTTGAGATAATGTCCCTCGCTGGATGCAGTAACCACATTTCCGTCCGGCAGAAGTTCTGCGGAGTGCGGATTTGAGCGGGGATAAACGTGCCAGATGATTTTCTTGTCTTTGATACGGACAAGCAGAACGCCGCCGAGAGAGTCAACGCAAAGCAGATGAGTTTTGTTGAGTACGACTTTGACATCGCTCGGAGCGAGCCAGAGTTCCTCGCACTTGCGGTTATCCGGGTCATTCAGACACGGCTGCTGCATAATGGGATCAAGTTTGGGATTGAAGCTCCAGAGTTTAGCTTCCGGCTTGCGCCAATCCTTGTTAAAATCCATGATCGCCCATTCAGAAGTACGCTGATTACCGATAACGATATCCGGTACTTGTCCGCAAAATGAACAAACTGCGGCAAACAGCAGCACCAAAATACTAAAATTTTTCATAACTAATTTTTATCTTTTTTCAAACCATTGTGTAGCATAATTTGCATTCCACGGATCCATGCGGCCGGAAGAAGAGCAATAATAAATATAATCAGAGGAAGTAACTCCACCATCCATACGCACCCAATTCAATCCTTTTCCGTGAGCAGCATATTGACCGATATTAGCATAAGCTCCGCACATAAACTTGATATAATAAGTATCTCCGACAGCATTTTTAACAACTTTATATTTCCATTGATCGCAAAGCAAAGGAATTGTACTTACCCATTTCATCATAGAAGACATTTTCAATCTTGTATTACCATTACTGTTTGGATAATCAATTCGATCATTATATGCATAAGAAACTTTTGTTGCCTGCCAATATAAAGGATGCGGATCAGATGGACAAATCGCAACCTTTGCAGTAGTTGCATTTATAGTTTCACTATCCCCAATATATCCCTGCTTTAAAAGAATATTCCAAAAATTACTTCCGGGAACTAAATGGTCGTCATTATCATTGACATACAGCATAATAGATGCACCGACTTGTTTTAAATTGCCAACACAGCTGGCTCTGCGGGCGCGTTTATGGGCAGAATTCAAGGCAGGAAGCAGCATACCGGCGAGAATCGCAATAATTGCAATCACGACCAGCAGTTCGATCAGAGTGAAACTTCCGATAGTATACATTATAGGAAGTTGTTTAGGAAGGCGGAAAAACTTTTTTCTTGATTATAAAGAAAAAAAGATTTTACCGCCTCCCTAAGACCCTCCACCTTTTCAAAAAAGAAAAGGGTACTTTTTGAATAAAGTATATAAGCTCTCTCGGAGTAAGTAAAGCGCGGTTAGCGCCGCGAGGACAGGAGCGTTTCACGAGCTTCAGCGAAGTGAGCGTAGGCAAGAAATTGCCGAGCAGCGACGTCGGCCGAAGCGATGAGGCGTGCGGCAAAGCCGCATTAAACGCCTCATATAAGCCGGAGTGGGACGCAGGCGCCGTAACTCTGCATCGGGCAGAAAATAAAGAAAGGATTTAAGTGCAGAAAAGTTTTCTTTGATACTTTCTTTGACGCAAAGAAAGTATGTATTGCTTGACGCGTCAAGGAGGCATGCATTACGCATCTGCGGACAAAAATATATAGAAAACCAACCACTTTAACAGAAAGGATAAAAATATGAAAAAAGCCTCGAAAAAACATGAAAGAATGTATATTACAGGAAGTTGATTCAATATTTTATCGTAAAATCCTTCAATCTCTGTTCAATTTCTTCGCTGTTTTCCATGTACCAGAATGCATTTTCGGTCTGCTTCAATCTGAAATACGGGTCAGCAGGTCTGCCGAAAACTTCAAGCTGTTTGGTACATTCCATAATAAGTGTAACACCGTGGTCGATCGCCCGGATTGCTTTCATGACCGCGCCCCAGTTGATAACGCCCTGACCGGGAAACCAATGTTTTTCATCAATGCCGTCATAGTCATTGATATGCATTGTACGGATACGCGGCGCAAAATGAGCGATGATATCCGGCAACTCATTATATTTGTCCATAACATGATTGACATCCATGCACATATTGACATATTTGGGGTCGAAACGGTTGATTATTTTGTCCAGTTCTTCAATACAGTTGCCGATACAGTTGCGCGGCAGATATTCAATATTGAGCGAAAAACCGTATTCCTGCGCCAGCGGCAGCAATTCATTGATCGTGCGGCATACACATTCAAGACGCGCCGGAGGCTCCGCCGGGGGCGGTTCCATACTTGAATGCATAGTCATATCAACAGCCAGCAAGTCAGCATTGGCACGGATCATCTTTATCAAACGGTCGGAAACATCTTTGCGCGCCGCCTCATCAGCAAGCGAAGCATCCCATGACTTGCCGCCGCCCATAAAAGGCAGATGGATACTGGCGATTTCAGCAACATTTTCACGCTTGATACGGCGTGCAGTTTCTGCATGGATACGGCTCAATTCGCTGTCAGGATCGACAAAAGGAAAAAAGGCAAGCTCCAACGCTTTAAGTTTTGAGCGGCGGAACGCCTCGACATAACCATTTGCGCGGCTTTCATCATCGGTAAAATCACCGATAGAAATTGCATACTTCAACATTTTTATACCTCCTGCAAAATAAAAATGTGTCTTTCTTATATTATAGTGTAAAAACACACAAATAACAATTGACAAAAACTAATATTTATTGACTAAACTGAAACATTATTTTTCATTTTGCAAATGATAATAAACTCAAAAAAAATGCCCGAAAAACAAATATTATGATTTTTATCGCATACATTTAAACGCATTTTTTTCAATTTTATTGTCAAAAACTATACTTTTTTATATATTTTTTATTGATTTTAACATTTTTCGCTGCTATATTATAAAAAATCAATCCAAAACGGAGAATTTTATCATGTTTGAACTACCGGGAAAAGTTGAGCTTCTGGGGGTTTGCTACTACAACTCCAACAAAAAAAATGTTATTCCGAATATCGTTCCGGAAGATGTCTTCTACATCGAAATCATCCTTGACGGCGAAGTTTATTCCGGCGACTGGACCGAACAGCGCATCTGCCGCCGCGGAACGATTCTGTGGCATCAGAAAAATGAGGAAACTGTCTGGCGCAGAAGCGCGCCCGGCAAAGAATTCACATCGTTTGCACTGCGATTCCGCAAACTTGAAGACTGGACTCGCCCCGCCCGCTTCGGGCAATGGTACAATATGGAAACTCTGAACGAATTTGTCGTCGATGCCATGCGCCGTACTTTTGCCCCCGAAATCGACAAAAAACTGCTGGCAAACTACCTGATAAACCGCCTGCTGTGGGAATTTTATCTCTCCAGCACGACCGCACCCGACCGCGACCTGCCGCTGCCTTTTGCAAAAGTCATGGCTCTCATGCAGAATGAAGATATGGCATCACTTAAAATTTCCCAGATTGCCAATTCAATCGGTTTGAGCGAGGCACACCTGCATAACATGTTCAGAAAATACCTCAAAACCACTCCGCATAAATATCTTCTGCGCCTGCGCCTTAAACGCGCCCGTGTACTGTTGGCTGGCACAAATCATTCAATCAAGGAAATCGGCAGTATGTGCGGTTTTCAAAGTGTGGAATCTTTTTACCGCGTCTTCCGCTCTGAATCAGGAATCACCCCCGCCCAGTTCCGCAAACGGCACACAGCACTCCTCAATACTGATATAATTCAGGCAAAATATGAAGTCAATGTCGCCGATGTGAATATCAGAGAATAAACATTCGCGGCATCCACTTATCAACCATTGAGGTTGAGAGCTTTCATCACCATCTGCAAATCATTCCAGACCGTTCTTTTGGCGGACGGCTGACGCAGCAAATATGCCGGATTGAATGTTGACATGACCGGAATTCCGTCATAGGAATCAAATGTTCCGCGCAAATTGGATATAGTTCCCTCGCGGTGGAGAATGTTTTTGGCAAATCCGGCGCCGAAAGCCAGAATACATTCAGGTTTGACAGCCTTGATCTCGCGGTCAAAGAAAAGTTTTCTGCACGCATTGAGTTCATCTTCGGACACCTGACGGTTTCCGGGGGTACGGCATTTGACGATGGCGGTAATATATGTATCGCTCCGCTTCAGCCCCATTGCAAGCAGCATTTTGTCCAGCAAAGCACCGACTTCACCCGCAAAAATCTGCCCCTCCTCATCATCCAGCAAAGAGGGATTTTCAATGACAATCATCAATTTTGCATGAGGGTTGCCGTAACTCAAAGCAGGATTTTTGCGCATTTTGGCAAGCGGACACTCCCTGCACCCGGCAATATCCGCACGCAGAGCTTCAATATCAAATACATCCACAGGAGAAACAGGTTTATTTTCAACAGTTTCAATCACAGACTGTTCAACCGGCACATCCTGTTTGACTTCAACGCGTTGTGCCGCCGCCGGGTCAAGAAAAAACTGCCAATCCCGGGGCTCAACAGCAAATGAATCCCTCTGCGCCGCCTCTTTCTGAAGTTGTGCTATAAGTGTATCAAAAAAATCCATACCCTCAAAAATCCTTTTTCTCCTTGATTTTCAGCAAAATTAATGCATATTATATGGTAATATACATTAATTTATTGAAAATGAAAGTTTTTTTTGAGTATTTATGACAAATCATTGCTTCTGCTGTGCCAGAAATTGCGGAATTGACCGCTCAAAACAGCAATCTTTCTGCGCTGACAGCAACAATCTGCGTATTGCACGCGCCGCATTGCACCAATGGGAGGAACCATGTATCAGCGGTCAAAACGGTTCAGGTACAATCTTTTTCAGCGGCTGCAATCTGCGCTGCATCTACTGCCAGAATTACGATATTTCAAATAATCGCAAAGGTATTGATATCAGCATTGAACGGCTGCAGGAAATCTATTTTGAACTCATTGAACAGGGCGCGCACAATATCAATTTTGTAACCCCGGCCCATTACTCTGATGCCATCCTGAAAAGCCTCGAAAACATCAAGCTTCCCGTTCCGGTTGTCTTCAATACCAATGGTTACGACAGCGTTGAAAATCTGAAACGCTTTGAAAATAAAGTGCAGATCTATCTCCCCGATATCAAATATGCCGACAATGATCTCGCTATCAAATTCAGCCACGCTCCGCATTACTTTGAATCATCCTGCGCCGCCATTGATGAAATGTTCCGCCAGCGCGGCAATTTCCAATTTGACAGCAACGGGATGCTGACTTCAGGCGTCGTCATCCGCCACTTAATTCTCCCGGGGCATACAGATAATTCAAAAAAAATCATCGATTATATCGCTTCGCGTTTCGCGCCCGGAGAAATCCTCTTCAGCCTCATGCGGCAATACACCCCCTGCGGCGATGTTGCAGCTTATCCGGAACTCCAACGCCCACTTTCCGATGAAGAGTACAACGAAGTCGAAGAATACCTCTTTGCCTCCGGTATCGAAGACGGTTTTGTTCAGGACAAAGAATCAGCCTCAAACGACTTCATCCCCCCTTTCAACGGCGAAGGCGTTTTGAAAAACAGTTGAATTTCTGCCAAAACTGCAAAAAAAGACTGCCGCCTGACTTTTTCAAGTATTGCAGCAGTCATTCACAGTAAAAACAGATTATTTCTGCATCAACATATTTTTGAGCCATGCGTAATAAATGTCCCCTGCCTGTCTGTACCCGGAAATATCTGCATGAACACCGTTGCTCTGGCGAGCGATGATTGTGGGATTATGAGCATTTATGGATTCTTTTTGGACCGGATAATTATTTTCTGCATCAATTCCTGTATAAGTCGGAATCAATATGATTTTCGGGTCTTTATTTTTGAAATGCTCAATCATTGCGGCAGTCAGAGCAACACGGTTTTTATTTTTTCCCCATGAAGTCTGACCACATTTGTAACTTTTGCCGAAAGCATCCTGACCGGCACACGGCGGCGGCAGACCGACACCGATAATTGCATTCGGTGCATCTTTGCGGAAAACAGCAAGAAGTTTATCGGCATTTTTAAGAATTTTTTTGATTTTTTCATCGCGGTTTTCATCAGTCGCATGAAAAATGTCATTACCGCCGAGCTGAACAGTGATGATATCCGGAGTCGGAAATTTGTATGTTTTGAGAAATTCCGTCAAGCTGACAGTAACTTTGCCGTCTTTCATATACAGAAATTTGCTTTTGGTATATTTTCTGCCTTTTCTTGCAGGGCCGTCCCAACGGGTCAGGAAAGAATCCCATCTCCAGCCGCTGTAGCCTTCACTGCGAACTTCCGGCGCAATATTTGCCCCTTTGTATTCAAATCGGCGGGTACCAATCATGTTCAATGCAGGTGCGTTACTTTTTTTGCAGAGTTCATAGAGCCATGCAGGATAAACGGTATGATTGGTATAACTGTCCCCGACCATGAGGATATTGATTTTTTTGTCTTTGCCTGCATCAGCATGAGCGACATGAATCGTACTTGATGCTTCAGCGACAAGACCTGATTCATTATAAACTTTTATTGAAAGCGGGAAAGATTTGCCGCCGTCTTCGGCTTTAGGAGTGAAGCGCCAGCGTTTGAGGTCATGTCTGCCGACTTTGCAATTAACATCAAAAATATAATTTGCGTGATTGATGGCAAGGAAGATATTTTTAAAGTAAATATTACACTCCACACCGGGAACGGCATAAATTTTTTCAAATAATACCAATTTATCCTGTTTCGGCAACTTTTCAGCAGCAGGTGCAACGCTGAGACAGCCGACTGCGAACAGCAGCAGAGTTGTCAACATAAGTGTAAATGAGATTTTTTTCATAAAATGAATATCCTTATTGTAAATTATTTACCTGCAAGAAATGCTTTGATATTGCAATATAATGTATCGCCCATTTGGTTATAGCCTGCGGGAGCGGGATGAACTCCATTGTGCTGACGCATGACTTTCTGCTTGTTTTCGCCATTGACCGGCTGTGCCTGAAACGGATAATTGTTTTCAGTATCAATATTGATATAAACTGGAACAACACGCAGTTTGAGTTCTTTGCTTTTTTTCAGCAATGCACGGTTGTAAAAATCAAGATTTTTGCGGTACTGATATGAGGTTTGGCCGCAGGCGTAACTTTTGCCGAATCCGTCCTGTTGTGCGCCGGGGATATGCAGGAAAATAAACATTTCAGGTGCAGGTTTGAGCTTGCGGAATTCAGCAATAAGTTTTTCCATATTTGCAAGTGATTTCGCTGTTCTTTCAGCAATATTTTCATCTGTGGCAAGGAAGAAATCATTGAGCCCGAGCTGAAAACTCACAATGTCAGGTGAGTTGCCTTTGTTGTGCAGTTTGAAGTATTTCTCAAGGTCAAAAATCCCTTTGTCAGGATTTGACGGATCGGGAAAAATAAACGGACTGTTTTTGCCGATAGGACGGTCCGGGTGCATTCCGTCATTTTTATTCCGGCCTCTGAACCCCCAGCGGGTCAGAAAAGACTCCCATCTCCAGCCGCCATAACCCTCATGCACAATATTTGCAGGAATTTTCACTCCTTTGGGTTCAAATCGGCGTGTGCCGATCAATGTAACTTCGGGACTGTTTTCTTTGCTGAAAAGTTCATACACCCGTGCTGGATAAACTGTTGCATTGGTCTGACTTGCGCCAATCATGAGAATTGAAAGCTTTTTGCCTTTGCCGGCATCTGCAGGTACGACCACCAATTCAGATTCGCCCTGCGCAACAGTACCGTCTTCGTTGATTACGCGGATTTGCCATTTGTAAGTGCCGATATCCTTTGCAGTCGGGGTGAAACGCCAGCGTTTGAGGTCGTTGCGGCCTTTGGGACAGTCCACATCAAAAACATAATTGTCAGGATTTACAACAGTAACAATATTCTGAAAATACACATTCATTTCGACACCGGGAACGGCATAAATTTTTTCCGGCACAAACAATTTAACATTTTCAGCGGCAGATATCATGCTGTACAGCATCAGCATATATACAACGAAAATAAATTTTTTCATATTTTTCCTTTAAAATATTATTTGTCTGTTGAAAGTTGTAACATTATTACGCATTTCGTATTTTGCAGAGCAAAAAAGCAGGATATTTCTTTTATATCCCGGAAATAAGTCTTTCTGTTAATTTATTTCAAAGACATCACCGTCCTTGGCAATGACAACCGGATAGTTTACAGCTTTTTTAACTTCGGGGAACTGTTTTTCATTGCGTCCTGACACGTGATTGAAGACAAGTTTGCCGGGACGGATTTTTTTGAAAAGATCCAGATGACGGATCGGCAGAAAATGGGTATTTTCGCAGAGAACCAGATCGGCATCTTTGGCGGCTTCAACAGGGAAGTCAGACAAATCGTTGCGCAAATCACCGGAAAAAAGTATCTTTTTGCCTTCAACTTCAAACAAAAAACAGTATGACGGCAGATAAGTATCTTCAAACTTTATGTGTTTATTGGGAATAGCAGTAACTTTCAAATGACCGTCATCATAAAAAGGCCCCGGTTTGATAAGTTTCCAAATAATTTTTTCTTTGCCCTCACCGCGGAATTGAACATTCATAAGCATATCAAATGCTTTGATACCGTCGGCATCGGGCATCCAGATTTCGGGCCAGAAACCTTTCCATTTGCCGGGACGGGTATAAGGACTGTATTTAGCCATGCGGTTTTTCAGAAAACTTGTCAGACCGCCGAAGTGGTCTTCGTGCATATGAGTAATGAAAACTGCCTTGATGTCATTGAAATCCAATCCTTTGCGGATAATTTTGGATGAAACATGACAACCGGCATCAATCAGATATGCATATTTTGAGGTCTGCAAAAAAGTGCAGGAGTTATCCCTCGTCATAGAGGGATTTCCTGCGCCTGTTCCGAGGGTGTAAAGTTTCAACGGAGCTCCGTGCAATGAAAATATTGTAAAACAACTTAAAATTGTCGTAATGTATTTCATATTATTTTACCTCATTACTGTAATTTTTCAAGAAGACGGAGAGCTTCGATACGGACTTTGTCGGGTACTGAACGGTCATGGTTCTGTGTCCAGTGAACTCTGCTGACGAGGATGGAGAATTTAACTCTCTTGCCGTTTTCATCAGCGGCGTATGCATTGATGACACGGCGGGGACCTTCGGCAATCAATTTTTCGGCAGCGTCGATGTCGGCGGATTTTTTGCCGAGTTTCTTGAGTTCAGCGACACGGTCTTTGAGCATTGCGAGATATTCAAAGTCCTCTGCACCTTCCATAATACCTTCGGACTGTTTGGCAGCCATTACATCAGTTTTTGAGACATAATAGGGAGAGTATTCGCAGCCCTGAGTATAGGGATGCCATGAATCACCCTGACCGCCGCCGCAGCCGAATGCCCAGAAGAATGAGCCGTCGCCGCCCATGTCAAATACCTGCCATGCCTGTGCGCGGTAGTAATAAACAGGGTCATTCAGACGGGAAGGACCGTGACAGGTGTAATACCAGAACTGTTTACCTTTTTTGGTCAGATTGCGGTAGAAATCAAGTGCAACCGGATTACCGGAAATGTAGAGCAGATTGGGGCAGAGAATATCGCTGTATTCAAAGAGTTCGGGCATGGCATCTCTCTGGGGATTGCCGTAAATCGGATTTGAATAAATTGTAAATCCTGCACCGCTGGCTTTAATAGCTTTTGCCCAGTTGATGAATACTTGGTCGTAAGAGTGATTACGGGCTTCGTCAACGAGGTGGAGAACGATTTTTTTCGGGTCAATGCCTGTTTTGCGGAGATGAGCGGCAAAAGCGTTCATATATTCAGTAAGAATACGCTGGAAACGCTGTGAACCGTATTTTTCACCGCCCCAGCTGTTTCTGTAACGAGAGGAGATATGAATGCAGTAATAACGGGCATCGGGGAACATGGCGACCCATTTATCCCAGCGGGCGGTATTGAGTTTGTCGGGATTGAGGAGTTTGCCTTCCTTGTTGTATTTTGCACCGGTGGGGAGAATTGAGCGTTTTGCCCACGGGCTGTCGGTATAAATGTAGTCCAGCATTTTGCGGTTGGGAGCAACATTGCCGGGAGTTTTGTAGTATTTACCGCCGTGGTCAAGGTAATCCCAGCCGCCGATGTGCATACGGGGACGGGCGGGGAATTTAACGGTACTGATGGCAAGTTCAAACGGAATGGCAATAGTCGGCGCATCTTTGGCACTTGCTTTGACGGTTGCTTTGTAAAGACCGGTTTTGAGGTCGGGTTTGACCAGAGTGAACCAGATCTGACGGCTCATACCGGGATGAATTTTGACAGTGACAGAATTGCCCTGACCGTCTTTGAGAGCGGAAGCGGTATAAATATTCTGTTTGGTATCGACGAAAAGAACTTCGCGGCAGCTGAGTTTGGCGTTGGCGGGAAGACCTTCGACGGAAACTTTGTAATCAATGACTTTGTCAGTCGGGTTGAGAATGTTGATTGATTCACTGCGGACTTCACCTGCCATCATATCAACTTTGACTGCTGCGGGAGTTGAACCTTTGGGGGGCAATGCAACGGGATAAAGGTTGTCCCAGCGATTGTTCTGCCAGAAAACCGGTTGAGTGTAACCGTTTGCTTTCAAAACGACATTGTTGAGAGCGAAAATCTTTTCCTGTTCCTTGTGCATGGGGAGAATCGGAATGAAATCCTTGTCGGCGGGACGGTCAAATTTACCAGGGTCGTTGAGAATTTCGTTAAATTTGTCAGCCAAATCTTTTTTCTGTGCGGCTGAAAGTTTGTCAGCATTTTTGAGAATATAATCAGCATCCTGACGGAAATGAGTTGCAAGCTGCATGCTGTTAATGAATTTCTCCAGTGATTCAGCCTTGAAGCCGACCGGAGGCGCAGAAAGCAGTTTGTCATCGCCTTTGAAAATCATGATTTCGTCAGCGAACATATAGCGTTTTGAGGGATCCTGTTTGATCTGGAAGCAGACATAACGGCCCTTGGTCGGCATGTTCATGCTTGCGGCACGATAAAGGTTGTATTTTTCCAGATCGGGTTTGCCGACTTCTTTATAACTTTTTTCGATAAGGTCGCCTGTATAATACCATGTTTTGTTATCAAGGCTGGTAAAAATATTGACATTATCGGGGAAAGGAACGTTGGCGGGAAGATTTCCTGCACAGCTGTACATAAAACCTTGAATGGGCTGAACTTTGCCGAGGTCAACGATAACTTCGACGATGGTTTGTTTTGACCAGCCGACAGTACTTTTCTGTGTCCAGAAATGTCCTTTGGTGAATTTGCCGTCGGTAAGCTGAACTTTGTCGCCGTCATCCTGTGTGCGTTTGTAGCCTGATTTGCGGGACATGGTGTAGGGGCGGTTCAAAGCGAGGTTTACTATACCAGCGGGCGGTTCAAAAAGGTTACTGACGGCTTTAGTTTTTCCTTTTTTTCCGGCGGGGACAATGCTGACATTGTCAATATTTGCGTCTCCGGCGGCAGTAATGGCAACAGTGAGTTTCCGGGTTTTGGCACTGGTGCGGAATTCAGTGGAATAAACCTGCCATTCGCTGTTTTTTTCATTGGCGGCACTGAGGGTTGCCAGAGTTTTTTGGCCATCTTTAACAACAAGCTGCGGCATACCGCCGCTGTTTTTCATTGCGGCGCTTACTTTGTAAGTGGTATTTCCTTTGCAGACAACAACTTGAGAGATTGCAGTTTTTGTTTTTACAGAATTTGTGAGTTTAATTGAAAAACTGTCTTCAAATCCGTCGCTGTCAGTTATAGACCAGCTCAGACTTTTGTCCTGCCAGTTTTCGGGGAGGTTATTTTCGCCTTGTTTTGAAAAACTACCGTTCTTCACGATGTCCTGTGCGAAAAGCGAACCGCACAGCATTGCTGTCAATGCAATCGTTTTTTTCAACATTTTTAATCCTTTCTTTTTTATTATTGTTTTCAATGAAAAAAATTATCTTTATAAAAAACTGTATCATTAAAATAACATTTTACAACATCTTTCAAGTGGATATTTGAATCAATATCTGTAAAATTGTATCATTTTGCCAATATATTTTTGAGCCATGCGTAATAGACATCGCCCATTTGTCTGTAACCGTCATGATTTGGATGCACCGCATTATTCTGACGGCGGACAAGAGTTTTGCTGTTCATGCTTGCAGGTTCTTTCTTCACCGGGAAATTATTTTCGCTGTCAAGTCCGAGGACAAGAGGAATCATGATAATATCAGGATGTTTGGCAGCAAAATATTTCTGCATTTCATTATTCAAATAAAACTGATTTTGAAACCTTAACCATGCAGTAGCGCGGCATTTATAAATTTTACCGAAAGCATCCTGATCTGCAGCAGGAGTAATAAAAGCCACACCTATAATTGCATTGGGGATATCTTTTTTGAAAGCAGTGATAAAAGTATCTGCATCTGCAAGAATTTTCTTGATTTTTTCATCACGGTTTTCAGCCACTATATTTGAAATATCATTGACGCCGAGCTGAAAAGTAATAACATCAGGTGTAGGCAAATTGTATTTTTTCAGATAATCTGCAGGACTGATAACGATTTTGCCATCTTTTTTAAAGAGAAACTTGCTGCTTTTCTTTTCTCCGAAAAGAGTTATAAACCTGTTCCAAGTCCAGCCGGCATACCCCTCATGTTTGACCTCTGTCGGAAGTTTCTCGCCCCGCGGATTGAAATAACGGGTTCCTACCATGGTCAATTTCGGGTTGCCGGGAGCCTGACAATATTTGTACAATTGTGCAGAATGAATTGTATAATTTGTCAGGCTGTCGCCAATTTGAAGAATGTTGATTTTGCGGTCTTTACCTGCATCAGCGGGGGCAACACAGACCGTTGTTGAGCGTTCAGCAACCAAGCCGTCCCCATCATAAACTTTGAGAGTAAGCGGGATTTTTTTCCCGCCGTCTTTCTCTGTCGGCACATAACGCCAGCGTTTAAGGTCGTTTCTTCCTGCCTCGCAATCAACATCAAAAACATAATTTGCATGATTGATAGTAAGGAAAATATTTTTAAAGTAAATATTACACTCCACACCGGGAACGGCATAAATTTTTTCCGGCAGGAACAATCTGTCCTGTCTTTTCAATTTACTGCTGCCGACAGCGGCAGCGGAAAGCAAGCCGCAAATACACAGTATAAAAATTGAAAACAATACTTTTTTCATAACAATATTTTATTTGTTCCAGTTGACAAAAGCTCTTTCATCAACGTGTTTATTCCAATTATTTGATATACTGCCCTCTGCCCATCCTGTAATATTGCTGGTATCACCTTTCCACCACTGCACATGACCGTCAACGGAAAGTACATTAGCTCCATTGTTGTGAGGCAGTTCCATACAATAACTTTTACTCAGCAAAATGAATGGACTTGAACCTCCGGGAGCGATTTTTTCAGACATTGACATTGTATCGGCCGGGCGTTTCAGTTTGGAAACCTGGCGTGCATATACGAACAAACATTCTTTTGCCTGGTCTTTATTTTTACCGCCCGGCATCCCGTAATTGGTAGTTCCAGCAAAAAGGCCTGTATTGGCGGCACAGCGGTACGGCTTTCTGTTACCGATATAATAGTAAATCTTGGTAGGCCAACTATGATAATTTTTGCTTGATGTCGCCAAAAATGTCGGATCTTCCGGTATCGCAGGTTCAGCTGGATTAAGATCATCACTGCTTTTCGTATCACCGTTTGCACCGGGAAAATATTCTTGATTATCAGCGGCATACTGAACCAGTCCCATATTGAGCTGTTTCAGATTGGAGACACAGGAAGCCTGTCTGGCTCTGGCACGGGCATTGTTCAATGCAGGCAGCAGCAAACCGGCGAGGATGGCAATAATGGCTATTACGACCAGCAGTTCGATGAGAGTAAAGGGGGCGAGATTGGGTGACAGGGTCGTTTTGTGCCGTTCGAAAAAGAATTTATGTTGGGTCAGGTTCAAGAGTTTTTTGCAGTAATATTGTGCAATAAGCACAAGCAATTCAATCAAGGTAAAAAACTTTTTCATAACTTTTTCTCCTTATTGGTTAAAGTTCGGTTTTCCGGAATCTATATCTTTCAAGGCAATGTTATTACAATTTTTAGTTCTGAATGAATACAAAAACTTTTACATTACTCATAAAAACCTTGTAAATTAACAATTATTTATTTCATTTTAAAAAAAATTATTCGTACTGTTATATTATAGTTTTAAAAAAACAATATCGCAAGAACTTTTTATTGGATTTTTGTGTCAATAATAGGGAAAAAGTGTCAAAAAGAAAAAATATAATTGCATTTTGTAAAAAAATGTGCTATAACAAATAAAACAAGATTTCAATTGTGGTGATATATGCAAAACATTTTTTTTCCTGAAAAATTTAAAGAATTGCCGGAAATCCGTTATTTTTCGATAGTGGATTTTAATTTGTATCACCGTAATGCGTGGCACAAGTCAGTGCGCAGTGATTTGATTTATATAATTTCAGGTAATACCACAGTTATTCTTCCCGGTGTCAGTGAATTGAAATTTTTTGCCAGTCCCGGAGATGTATTGGTTATGAAAGGTCAGCTGCCGCATAAAGATGTTTTCAAAACCAGTAAAGGTTTGAAAGCCATGATCATTTCATATCAATGGGCGGGAGATGAAGATTTTTTTGCTGCTGAAAACGGATTTGAGGTTAGAAAATTTGAGTCCGGACAGAACGGAGAAGCTCGCTGGCAGCTTGAAAGAATGCTTGAATATCTGGGCAAAAACAGTAATTCATATAAATCCAATATGATTGCAGCCTGCCGTCTGCATACTATTTTGTTATTGCTTTATGAATTGATGTTTGTTGATAAAGTCATGGATAGTGAAATCATTATGCCTTATAACCTTGAGGATTTGTTGAAAGCCGCAGAAAATTATATCCAATGCAATTACAACTCCCCGACTTTGAATCGTGCAGAAACCGCAGCCGCTTTGAATGTCAGTATTTCAACTCTTTCACGAGCCTTTGAACACTGCAGCGGTTACACTTTTCTGCAATATCTGACGCAAATCAGACTTTACGCTACAAAAAAACTTTTGCGTGAAAGAAAATGCAGGGTCAGTGAAGTTGCGCAACTTTGCGGTTTTTCCGATCCGGGTTATTTCGCAAGAGTATTCAAAAAAACTTTTGGTATCTCTCCTGTAAAATACCGATGAAAAATATTCTCTGTACGCTTATTTTCTGCGTACAGCCGCCCATGCCGCCGCCGCATAAATGAAAATCAATGCCGGCAGATGATAGCGCGGCATCACAACCGGCCCCGGCAGCACAACATAATACAGCGAAAGCGCACCCCAGAGAATAATATACATCCAGCGCGTTTTGAAGTTTATGAGCGCATGGAGCAGAAATACTGCACAACCAATATAACTTAAGCCCGTAAGAATCAGCAAAGGACTCAACGCCAGAATCAGCCACGCTCCGCCATCTGCAAAATAATGTTTGACTGCAGCCATGATTCCGTCTTTGCGTAAAATTCCGAGTGTTCCTTTGCCTGACGCCGAAAATCCCATGTTTTCGGAAACTGTCGGCACATCCGGCAGCATTATCTGCCATTGCGGCAGATGAGTCAGCACAAAACTTGCCGGATATTTCCGGACAGTCGAACTGAAAATTTCCTTATTGAATCTGATTGATTCTCTGACCGAATTTTTCGGAACTTGAGCCTGCAATTCGGCAAGTACATCGTTTGAATTGCGTTTTTCAGCATGAGCGATGACTGCGGAGCAGTTGTGGACAGACGCATTGTAAGCGTTGTATTCCAGACTCCACACTCCGTAGCGGTCATGGTTGAATTTCATAAACGGAAAGAGTATTGCCAATATCAAAATGGCATTGCCGATGAGTGCGAGAGCGCATTTCCATTTCGGGCGGACGATGAACAATGCAAGTACCGGTGCAACTGCCATTATCCACGGCAGATTTACTCCGCGCGTCAATGCCGCCAATGTCCCTAATCCCAACCCGTAAGCAAAATCTATCAGCCGCTTTGTTTCGTATGCACGCACAATGCAGAAAATCTGCCATGCAGTAAAAAATGTGAAAAGCGTATCACTCAAAATCAACGGTGCGTGTCCGATGGAAGTTATATTGAAACACCATAAAAGTGCAGCGATTATGCCGCCTGATTTTTTTTTGCTCAATAATTTACCGAGATGTGCGACAGGAAAAATCGTCACTGAACTCAAGAAAATTCCGAAAATTGAATACATCGCCAATGCATTCGGAGAGATTTGTTTGCACAGCCAATAAACAATACACGGCAGCGGCGCGCGGAAACCCCAGTCAAATCCTGCCGCATCAAAGCAGTATGACAAACTGTCAGGGCGCATCAGATGATTTTCAACGCCCATATTGCCGTATGGTATCGCCATGAAAAAACGCAGCAGAAATGCCAGAGAGAAAATACCTGCCAATGCATTACGGTAAGCAAATTCTTTTCTGACTGCGGCAATGTTTTTATCTCCTGCAACTTTTTCCCGCAGGATTGCAGAACGGTAATAAAAAGTCAGCCACAAAGAATAAATGCCGTCTTTCAAACGGATTTTTTTGCCGTCATTGACTTTGCGCGGATGATATTCGATCGGAACTTCTGTTATTTCAAAGCCCATTCGCAAAAATTTGGCGGTAACTTCCGGTTCCCAGCCGAATCCGTCATTTTTAAATTTAAAACTGCGGATCAATTCGCCGTCAAAAGTCTTGTAACAGGTTGGTTCATCACTCAAACTTGTGCCGTAAAGCAGATTGAAAAGCAATGAAACGCTCAAGCCGCCGAGATAGAACAACCATGAAGATTTTGTCCGGTTGCGGATATTGCGCTCACGCGAACCGTAAACAATTTGTGTTTCTCCGCGCAGGATCGGCTGAATGCATTTTTCGTAATCACACGGATCATACTCGCAATCTGCATCCTGAATGATGACAATATCACCGCTTGAATTAGCAATTCCCATACGGACAGCGGACCCTTTGCCTCCGTTTTCCTTTTCAAAATATTTCACATCACAATCAGTTTGGTGAAGTTCGATCCATTTTTTGATTTCAGCTGCGGAGCTGTCAGTGGAGCCGTCATTTACAATGATGATTTCTTTGGCAACAGACAACGGCGCCGCAAGTACCATATCCAGCGATGCGGCGACAGTTTTTTCCTCATTGTAACAAGGCATTATTACTGACAGTTTTTTCATATATTTTCCCGAATTTTGATGTTTCGTATAAGATATACCGTATAATATTTTTTGTCAAGCGCGCATACTATTTTTCAAAGTTTTTTTGCACAACAGAATAATCAAAGTATCAGAAAAATCCGACTGTCAGACCATTCAGACAATAAAAAATACTCTTTTCTTTTTTGAAAAGGATGGGGTTCGGGGAAGGGAAAAATTTTTTCTTTTAATCAAGAAAAAAGTTTTCCCTTCCCCGAAAAATCTTAAAACAGTTTCATCTGAAAGAGTTCGGATTCGTCTTCATCTTTGCCTTTGCGTGATTTATTCCGGACGGCGGCAGGTTTGACAGTCGAACCGACACTGACAGGATTTGCGGCATTGGCTTTCTCAAGAACTTCAAGAATGGATTTGGCGCGTTTGATAACGACATCCGGCAATCCGGCAAGTTTGGCAACATGAATCCCGTAGCTGCGATCGGTACTGCCGGGAACGATCTGACGCAGAAAAATAATATCATCTCCGTATTCTTTGACCGCAACATTGAAATTGTTTATCCCTTTGCGCAGCTGTGCCAATTCAGTAAGCTCATGATAATGAGTTGCAAACTGCGTGCGGCAGCGGCTGTCCGGATCATCATGCAGAAATTCCGCCACGCTCCATGCAATACTCAGGCCGTCAAAGGTGCTGGTACCGCGGCCGATTTCATCGAGGATGACCAAACTTTTATTGGTGGCATGATTGAGAATGTTTGCAGTTTCAATCATTTCAACCATGAATGTACTCTGCCCGCGCGAAAGATCATCTGCGGCACCGACACGGGTGAAAATACGGTCAACCAGTCCGATTTTTGCCGAAGCCGCAGGAATAAATGAACCCATTTGCGCCATAATTACCAGCAATGCAGTCTGACGGATATAAGTTGATTTACCCGCCATATTCGGCCCGGTGATTATCATCATGCGGTGAGTATCCATATCCAGCAGAACATCATTGGGAACAAAATTTTCGCCCTGCATTCCGGCATCAAGTACAGGATGTCTGCCGCCTTTGATTTCCAGAAGATCATCATCACGGATCTCGGGACGGACATAATTGTATTTGCGTGCGATTTCAGCGAGCGACAGCAATGCATCAAGTGCCGCAAGGGCCCACGCGGAAGTCTGAATGGAAACAGTAAAACCGAGAATAAACTCACGGATTTCCTGAAAAAGTTTCAGTTCCAGAGCTTTACCTTTTTCTTCCGCTCCGAGAATTTTATTCTCAACTTCCTTGAGTTCAGGAGTGATGAAACGCTCCCCGTTGGCGATAGTCTGCTTGCGGATATAATCTTCAGGGACCTGACTCAAATACGATTTGCTGACCTCAATGAAATAACCGAAAACATTATTGAATTTGATTTTGAGATTCTTGATTTTGGTCCGCTCAATTTCACGCGCCTGAATTGAACTGATCCAGCTTTTACCGCTGCTTGAAGCATTGCGGAAGTCGTCAAGTTCAGCGGAATAACCGTATTTGATAATATTTCCGTCATTGATATTGACAGGACAATTTTCATCAATGGCAGAATCGATTTTTGAAACGATTTCAGGAAATTCGGCAATCGTGCGTTTCAACTGATCCAGAAGCGGCACATCAAATCCATCCAGCAGAACACGCACCCCCGGCAGAACCGAAAGACTTGCAGAAAGTGCCAGCAAATCGCGGGCATTGGCATTGCCGAGATTCAAACGCCCGACAATACGCTCAATATCACGGACGCAACTTATTGTTTCACGCAATTCTGCCAGAGTCAGAGGATCAAGTTTCAATGCCTCAACAGCATCCAGACGGGCAACGATTTTTTCATGATTATACAACGGACGGAGCATCCACGAACGCAACATTCTGCCGCCCATGGGAGTAATACTTTCATCCATGACCGACAAAAGAGTGCTGTTTTTGTTGGCACTGAAAAGAGGTTCAACAAGTTCCAGATTGCGCTGGCTTATCGAATCAAGTTCAAGAAAACCGTCGCTGTTATAACAGACAAGTTTATTGACATGAGAAATATCCTGCCGCAAATTTACTTCAGCATAGCGGAGCAATGCACCCGCCGCTCCCGCAGACTGCGGAGAATTTTTCAAACCGAAACCGTCAAGTGTGGAAACTTTGAAGTGTTCTTTCAAAAGTTCTGTATTGTTTCTGACATCAAAATCATCATTATCCATATCTGTCCAGAGCAGAGGATGAACCGGCTTCGGCAGATTTCCATCCCCTTCCCATGCAGCATGAAGTGAAGCAGGAATAAGACATTCAACACTTTGCAGGCGGTTGAGTTCAGTAACCAGTTTTTCTCGCACCGCAAAAGAGGTAACTTTGAATTCTCCGGTACTGATATCCAGCGATGCCAGATAATAAATATCCTTGACAAAATCCAATGCCGTCAGAAAATTATTCATCTCCGGTTTCAGAAGCGAATTATCTATCAATGTTCCGGGAGTGATAATTCGGGTAACGGCGCGTTTGACCAATCCCTTGGCAAATTTCGGGTCCTCAGTCTGTTCGGCAATAGCAACTTTATACCCTGCCTCAAGCAGCAGCGGCAGCTGTGATTCAAGCGCATGATAAGGAAATCCGCACATGGGGACATTGGCGCGTTTGGTGAGCGTCAGCCCCATTGCCTTGCTGGCTTTGACCGCATCATCAAAAAACATTTCGTAAAAATCGCCGAGGCGGAAAAAAAGGATCGCATCTTCCGGAATCTCTTTTTTGGCATCGCGATACTGCATCATCATCGGAGTAAGTTTGGTATTTTCCACAATTTATTCTCCTTTGATGCGTGTTATGCGGACAGCTATTGATTTTGCGAATGCTGCCGCCTCAAATTTATCCAGAGTCAAACGCACAGCTTTGACCTGATCCATCCGCAACACTCCGTCAGCCAGATGAGCGGCAAGTTTTTCGAGCAGGAAAAACTCACTCTTTTCCGCTTCATTTTTCAAATAAGATTCGACTTCAGAATAATTCAATGCATCGTTGAAATCATCACTCTTTCCGGCTTTGCTCAAATCAGTATAGACTTCAGCCTGGATCCGTACATTCTGCCGCCGCGTGCGCTCCTCTTCAAATATCCCGATTATGCAGCTGCAATCAAGATCGCGGATCAAAATCACATCATGTTCGTCAAAATTCATCGTCAAAATCGTACTCCTCTTTTACTGAATTGCCGATCTTGTCCGGCCATGTCTTTTTTAAAGGTTCAAATCTGTCGCAAATTTCCTGAATATCCGGCGGCAAAGGCGCAAAAAATGTCATATCATCTCCGGTAACAGGATGCGGAAAACGCAATGTCTGCGCATGCAGCATCTGGCGCGCAACTTTCACTCCTTTGTCCCCGCCGTAAAGCTGATCTCCGAGAACCGGATGTTTCAAAGAAGACATATGCACGCGTATCTGATGCGTTCTCCCGGTCAGAATTTTGACCTGTACCTGACTCAAAGCAACATTATCGACCAGACCGGATGTTTTAACTTTGTAATTTGAAATGGCAATTTTGCCATTGCGGTCAACAACTGCCATTTTCTGGCGGTTCACCGGATGTCTGCCTATGAGATTGCTGATTGAACCGGTACGCTTCTGAAAAACACCGTGAACTATGGCAAAATAATGTTTTTCACAACTGCGTTCCGCAAATATCTGCGACATTTTGAACTGAATTTCCGGATTTTTGGCAATAACCAGACAACCGGAAGTATCTTTGTCCAAGCGGTGAACGATACCGGGGCGGACATTTTCCTCATCATAGAGATCGCGCCATGCGGGATAACGGCTCATCAATGCATTGACAATAGTACCGGTCTGATTACCGGCTCCCGGATGAACAACTGCTCCGGCAGGTTTATTGATGACGAGGATGGAATCATCCTCAAAAAGTATTTCATAATTGAACTCTTCAGCTTCCAGAGCCTGAACTTCAACTTTTTCTTCCAGCTGAACAGTAATAACGCTGTGTTCGCGGAGCGCAAAACGCGGCAGATCCATAACTTTGCCGTTGACCATAACTTTGCCGTCTTTGATCATCTGCTGCAGCTGACTTCTGGAATGATCCGCCAGCTGCGAAGCCAGAAAAACATCCAGACGCTGGCCCTTGAGTTCGGCATTGCTTTCAAAAACTTTTTCCATTATGCAGCATCCTCCTCAACTGACATAATTTCCTTCCGGCGCAGATTATAAATCAACCATGCTGTGCCGATAATGATCAAAACAATTCCGATATATTGGGCAATCGTCAAACCCAGCATTTTCGCATTGTCCCCACGGAAAAATTCAAAAATAAACCGACCGACCCCATAGGTGGCAAAATATGCCGAAATCGCAACCCCGCGATATCTCACCTTGCGAACCAGAAACAGCAATACAATGCACAACAGAACATTAAAACATGCCTCATACACCTGCACCGGATGCAACGCTGCATCCATATAACGCATATAAGGATCGCTGTACTGCGGGTATCTCACCCCCAGCGGAGAATCCGTTATCGTCCCGAAGCAGCAGCCATTCAGAAAGCACCCGATACGCCCGAATGCATGTCCTATTGCCAGTGACGGTGTCATCACATCAAAAACACGCACAAAATCAAGTTTGCACTTGCGCGCATAAAGGTAAATACAGAATGTTGCAAGAATAAAACCGCCGTAAAAAACCAGCCCCCCCTTATCAATCCTTACAATATCAAAAAGATTATCTCTGAATTGATCAAAAAACTGCACTACATAAAATATTCTCGCCCCCAGCACTCCGCTGACCATCGCAATAAAAATAAGATTGGATGCCTGATCCGATGTCAGACGCGCCTCCTTGCGGTTCCATTGCAAAAGCATCATTCCAGCAAGAAATCCCAGCGCAGCCATAACTCCGTACCAACGGACAGTCAACGCTCCAAGTGTAAAAGCAACAGGGTCCATTATCAATCCTCTTTCTCTTTTTCTTCCGCCATATTTCCGGCAATTTTTTCCAATATCAATACCATTGCAAATCCGATTACCGCCAATCCGCAAATCAACCATGTGCGCCATCCGGCATCCGGCGGCAGAATATTCGCTTCACCGTCTTTAAAGGGCCAGACTTTGCGGAGCGAACCGATCATAAAACCGATCAACGCGGCAACAGTTACCGCATAATAGTTTTTAAGACAGAATGCAAGAAATCTCACAAATGATACAAGACCAACAACAATACCGATCCCGAAACAGCACAATACCATTGCCGGCTCCGGAAGAGCCGCAAAATCTGCATTGAGCAAGGCACTTTTCAAGCCATTCACTGCGCCCAGAATGTAATCATATTTGCCAATCAGCAACAGAACAAACGAACCTGAAATCCCCGGCAGTATCATTGCCGATATCGCCAATGCACCGCAAAAAACAATAAAAAGTTTATGTTCTGTCGTTTCCGTCGGCACCATTCCGGTCAGAAAATAAGCACCGACTGCCGACAAAATGAGAACCGTTATCAATTTCCAGTTCCATTTTTCAACCTTTTTGCGAACAGAAAAAACCGATGCCGCCACCAATCCGAAAAAGAACGCCCAAATATACTGCGGATGATTATCCAGCGCATATTTTATCGGAGATGACAAAAGCACTATCGCCAGCAGAATTCCGACAAGCACCCAGAATGGCAACGCAAAAGGTTTGCTTTTCAGAGTTTTCCAGTCCAATGTAAAAAGTGCTTTGACCGTACTCCAGGACAGCCAGCTTTTCAATGCGTCAAGCATATCCCCGTAAATTCCGAGGATAAATGCCATCGTGCCTCCCGACACTCCGGGGATAATATCTGCACCGCCTATGATCGCACCGCAGCCGAGATATTTCAAATATTTTTTCCAATTTGCTTTCATATTATTCCTGTTTTTCAGTCTTGAGTCATTGGATTAATATAATTAATATAAATAAAAAGTCAATCCGTCTTCTTCTTTAATTGGAAAAATATTCACAAAAAACCGCCCCGACTGTCTTTTTAACAGCCGCAGCGGCAAAAACCTCCGTTAAAGGAGAGGAGAGAAATAAAATTAAAATGTCTGCATGGACTTTCAGCGATCCTTGTCAATCAATATTTGACGGTAGCCAAAAGAGTTGCTTTTACCGGAATTACTGAGTTTTCCGTCAATTTCTTTGCGTGCAGATTCAATTTCTGCAGTCATATCATTGCCAACCGGTATGACTTCAGCGACTACTACGAGTTGAGAGCGTTTGCCTGACTGACTTTCAGTAGAGAAAAGCCACCCGACCAGCGGCAAATCTTTCAAAAACGGAATACCGCCGGAAACACTGACAATATCGCGTTTTTCAAGTCCGCCGATAACCAGTTTGGTACCTTCGCGGGAAATCATAAATTGTGAAGAAAGCTCATTGCCGCGCTGAATACGCGCTTCGCCACCGGCAGTATAACCGATGAGCGAACTGTTGCTGACATTAACATTGAGCATGGCGGCTTTTTCGGTAATTGAGGGAGTTATACTCATTCTGAAACCGAACTCATTTGAAGCATCAGTTTTGATTTTTCTGCCCTTGCCGATAACGGGTGAATTATTTTCAAATGCGATTTCTTCTCCGTTTTCATCACTTACCGAACAAATATCTGCATGAACTTTGCTGCCGACATCAACACCATTGACTCTGAAATTGCCGTCTTTGATCGTCAGAATGTATTCAACATCCGGTTCTTTGCCGATTTTGAGGACAGTAAGTGTTACTGCACCGGCGGCATTGATTTCAATACTCTGTTTTGCGCTGTCTTTAGCAAAAAGATTAAAATCCGTACCGCTTACGACATCTTCCAGAAAGATGTAATTTTCAGTCATTTGGTCATCATCAGCGGCCTCGTTTTTTGCCAGCATGACCTGATTGGTGCGTTCAATTTCAGCGGTAGTGTTGTTGCGGACGGTCAATTCGCAGCTGTGCATGACGCGGGCCTTGCCTTTTGAGGTCAGAAAATCAATATATTTAGTGTTCCATTTAGGATTGAAATTGAAATATTTGGCATCAGACCACTTGCCGCCCTTGACCAGACTTGAGCCGTCGGGAGCATAATTCTGCATAAAACGCGCACCTGTACTGAAAAGATTTATACCGTCATTATTTTTCCATGATTGGAAATCAAGCCCCAATTTGGCGTCATTTTCCGCATAGAGTTCATAGACTGTGATTTTTGCGCGCATTTCAGGATACGGCACATCATAAGTTTTCAATACTTTTTCAATATTTTCGCGTGAATACGGAGCGGTTTTGAAAAACATTGTATTCAATACTTCATCACAGCGTATGCGGTCAGCTCCGCCGATGTTTTCCGTAACATCCCCCTCAATCCCCGCACCGGCGGCACGCACCATCTGACGCAATTCTGCACCGGAACGGTACTTCGGGGAATAAAGATACATCATCTGACCGGTAGTTGAAGTAATGGATGGTCTGTCAAGCTCCCTGATCAAACTGTCGATACCTTTGCCGTTTTCGCCGTCCTCAAAACGGTAATCTTCAGCAGAAACCATCAAAACTCCGGTCCCGTCTTTGAATTTAAGAGCCTGAATTCCGGTATCGGATTCATTGACCTTGCGGGTTTGAACGATCTCGCGCAGATAGCCGCGCAGTTCATAGGGGTCGGCGTGTTTCAAAATATAAGTTTTGGTAAAAACATCAGGGTCGGCATTTGAACGGACAAAATGCACTACATCCGTATCTTTGGCGACCTGAACATTCAATCTGGCATCAATCGCAGAATCGCGGAACGGAGTTGCCGCATCATCGGCCGCAAGCGGCAATGCCGCAAGTCCCGCCGCCAGAAATCCAACACAATAAAAAACATTTTTCATAAAATCTCCGATAGTTTATTTTTTCAAAATTTCATCAAATTCATTCAATGCGCCCTGCGGCATATCTTCATTGTAATCGACCTGCAATGCGCGGGCAGTCACAAAATAGCGGGTCTTTTCGGCATTGGATGTGGTAGTGCCGAAAATATACTTCAAAACCGGAAGTTCACAGAGAAAAGGTATTCCGATCGTCTGTTCGACCATTGAGGTTTTTTCCCATGAAGCAATGATTTTTTCCTCTTTGCCGTTAAGAGTTGCAAAAGAGTTGACGGAGGTATTTTCCGCAATTTCAACGCCCTGATTGTTACGCTCAACAGTATTGGCACCGTTCAATGCATAGGCAAAATTTATTACACCGTTTTTGCCGCCGGTAATGACTGCATCGGATACGGCAAGTTCCAAATCCGCATTGCCGCCGATTTCAACACTTGATATATGGTCATCATCTTTGACGATATTCTGATATTCCGGAGAAAATTTAACCTTGAATTCAGTAGCAGGAGCGTTGCTGACCAGCAAAGATGCGCTGCTGTTTATAAGAGCTTTGCCGTTTTGCTGCAGGATGCGGATGAAACTTAAATCAAATGCCGGAGCAGTATAAAATCCGCCGAAACCGTATGAAACATTGCCGACGAGGTCGATTCCTTTGCTGACAGCATTAAACAATGTTTCCGCCGTGCGCATACTCAATGCTTCATATCCCGCAGCAAAAAGATTCAAGCCGGGTCCGTTTTTCCATGAAAGATAATCAATTCCGATATCCTTGAGGTCACTGTCACGAACTTCATAGATTTTAAATTCGATACGGCTCTGCGGTACGGGTTTATCCAGCCATTCAAGTTTGCGTTTGATATCAGCAACGCGTGACGGAGTATCTTTGAAATAAAACATATTGCTTTTGCGGTCAAAACGCACGCGGCTGTCTTCGGTTGAGCTTGCAACCTGCCCGCCGACGATGACTTTACGCATATCTTTGCCGGCGCGGAATTTGGGCAGATAACTGCCGTAAGCAATACCGCTGCCGGAAATATTGCCGTTATTCATTTTTGCGGCGGGACGGTCAAGAACTTTGACCATTTCATTAATATAAGGAACCATATCACTGCCGGTATTGACGATGAGAAGCTGGCGTTTATTGGCGTGGTCATCGAGTGAATTTACAGTAGAATCGGGATTGTAGCGCAGAACCGCACTTTTTACAAAAGGCAAAAGGTCGGCGGCTTTTGAATTTTTGAGAGTATAAATGACGGTGGTCATCTCTGTCTGGTCATCATCCTGAACGAAAGTTATTTTTTGAACTTTCTCTTCCTCTGCCGCCGCTTCAAACGGCAGTACACCCGCAGTAATTGCCAATGCGGCAGCTCCTGAACACAAAATTTTTTTAATAATCATTCTTATTTTTATCCTTTACAGTTATATTCAAAATCAAAACAGCAAATCAAATTTAAATCCGATAACACACTCCTTTCCGTCAATTACGGCTGTTGTTACATAAAAAAGCCGTTCTATTATGACATTATCTCCGACTGATTTTTCAGCGATAGTTACTTTCCAGACTTCAGTGCGGAAAACTCCGCCGCGATTGAGAGAGTCGAGCATTTTCCAATTTTCGATATTCTCATTTTTCTCTTTAAAATCATGGCAGATTTTTTTAAATGCGCTTTCAGGGAAAGCAGAAATCAACTCTTTTGAACAGTTTGCTGTAAAACTCAAATAATCGCATTTTTGCAAACTTTTGAGCAAAGTTTCACCGTAAATCGCACTCTTTTCAACTTGTTTCACGGTGCGGTCAACCGTCGCACAGCCGCAGATAAAAAATAAAGAAAATGCGGCAAAAAACAAAATTTTCTTCACAATAATTAGCCTCGTCTAATTTATTTTTCAAAAAAAATAAACAGCCGATGTTTCCCAAAATAAAACATCTGTCAAGCTGCAACGACATTAATATAAACGGATTTTTTTAAATTGCAAATTAGCTTTGGCTAATTTTTTTGAAAATTTTTCATTTCCTGCTCTTTTTCAGGTGATTTTCCACATCAAAATTCAGTTTTTCATGCATTGCAAATGTGTGCGCCGCTGCCGGCAAGCAATTGCTGTAAATCGTTATCAATATTGAAATAAGTCACTCGACTGCAAGCATTTATCAATATCAATCCGCGCATCCCGCCGATTTTATGGATCAAAGGCTGATGTCTCAACGGTTCGAGCCAGATTTTTTCGTCCAATCCGTCAATATCAATGACCGCTTCCGGAGAGTTGAGCAATGCACATGCCGCCAATGCTTCAACTGCAGCTCCCGGAACCGCATAAATCACAATTTTGCCATGTCCGCGTTCCTTCATCCGCATATAAGCAGTTATAATATCCTGAACACGCATTGAAAAAATCGAAGGATTGAATGCAGCATGATGACTGCGTTCATTCACCTTGCAAAGAGATCTTGCCATAAGTTGTTCATGATCAGGATTGCCGAGCATTTCCACCGCACATCCATACATTCCCTGCTGCATGAAATCTTTTATTCTGTCATAAAATTTCCCCTGCGGCATAACATCTCTGAATGTTTCAGGCAGGACAAAAAGGAATGATTTTTCACTTTTTTCCAGCTCCGGACGGAAATATATATTGCCGACAAAATCACCGACTTCGCGACGCATCAGAACTTCGGGACAACCGATACCGCCGTCGATTTTCCATTTGACATTGCCGTACTGCACAGCAACATCCGCAGTCGCAAAATCAGAACCGATCATCTCACGCAGAGTTTCGCGCCGGTCGTTCTGCCATGCGGCAAAATCACCCTTAAAATCAAGCGCATTGCCGGTATAAACGCCCGCCAGTTTATCAACTGTCGCACGGATATGTTCTTCTGTCGGGACAGCAGGCGCGCATCCATTGCGCCAAAGCATTTCAGCAGGAGGCGGCAAAATATTTTCCTCGGCGACCTTTTCGCCTCTGTCTTCACCGTAAAACTGTTTGATGAACCACGCGTAAACATGTTCCCGTGTACGCTGATTATAGTTGTGTCCGTCCTCATAATAAAAGCTTTCAATGCGTTCCTCTGCATTATGAAGTTTATAGACTTCCTTCAATTTGGGAATTTCATAAAACGGATTTCCGTTTGTCCAATCACCAGTTACCGCCGGCAGCAACATTGGCATAGGCGCAAGAGATGCCAGAATATCAAAATTAGTCAATCCATTGACCCGCAGCAGCGCGCCTTCCTCACAATCACATCCCCCCTGAAATGAACCGGAAAGCATACAAACCGGAGCAATCGCCTTGATCCTTTTGTCCAGCGCGGCAATAAACCATGTCTGGGATGCTCCGCCCGAAGCCCCGGTACAACCGATACGACAGGGATCGACTTCAGGTCTTGCTGCAAGGAAATCAACTGCACGCATACTGTTGGCACATTGCAGACCGAAAGTAGTAACTCCGTACAAATCCGCATAATACTTCAAATCCCGGCTGAAATAATGCGGCAGATCATTGCAGTCATTATAGCCTACCATATCATAGGCAAAAACAGCAAATCCCATGCGCGCAAATTCAAAACAGCGCATTACAACCCCGCCGCGAGCATCGTGATGCACGCGCCCTTTCTGCCAATGTCCATGAGGGCAGAGCAGCGCAGGAAGTTTACTTCCGGCGTTTTCCGGAACGAAAAAATTACCTGTCAGGCGCAGACCGGGCAGAGTTTCAATCTCAATATAATATATAAGAACGCCATTATAAATTTGCGGTGCGGAAACTTCCGGAGGATTTACCGGCAGATCGATCATCGGATTCAATCCTGCGGCAAGTTTTATTCTGCGGATAACTTCTTCGCGTTTTGCCCGATGTTCAGACAGAGTTTGCGGAATCTGAAGTTTCCGCGCACACTCAAAACTGCCGACAGCAAAAAGACGGCGGTCAGATGTTATATATGACGGATTGGTCAGAGGCGGCAGTTCAGCAAATTTTTCACTCTCCATAAATTATCCCTCCTGTTTCGGTGAACGGGTCATAAGTTCACGAATAGCAGTTTCCGGTGATTTATCGTTATAAATAACATTGTAAATTTCATTGATGATCGGAGTTTCAACTCCTGCAGTTTCAGACAGATGTTTAGCTCCCTTGGCAGTAACAACCCCCTCGGCAACAACCATTCCCATACTCTGAATGATATCTTTTATTTTGCGGCCCTCACCCAGACATTCTCCCACATGGCGGTTGCGGCTGTGCCCGCTGCAGCAAGTTACAATCAAATCTCCGACACCGCTCAAGCCGCCAAAAGTCTGCATACTGCCGCCGAGAGCAACTCCAAGTCTGCTCATTTCAGCGATACCGCGGGTAACAAGCGCGGCTTTCGGATTATCGCCGAGTTTCATGCCGTCAATAATACCGGCGGCGATAGCCATAACGTTTTTGAGCGCGCCGCCAAGTTCAACACCAGTCATATCAGTTGAGGTATAAACCCGGAAATAATCATTCATAAAAATATCACGCACATCTTCAGCACTGCTGATGTCCGCAGACGCACAGACCACGAGAGTCGGCACTTTACGGCTGACTTCCTCGGCATGACTGGGCCCGGAAAGCACCACATAACGGCAATCTCCCAGAATTTCGCGGGTAACTTCACTCATCCGCAGCCATGTATCAACCTCAATACCTTTGGCAACATTTACCAGAAGATGTTTTTCCGGAGAGAAATAAGGTTTCAACTGTTTGAGAACCCCGCGCAGATATTGCGATGGACTGGCGAGCAGAATTACAGAACTTCCCTCAACGGCTTTGGCAATATTGCTTTCAAATTTCAAACGGTCATCAAGCCTGACTCCGGGAAGAAATTTTGAATTGAAACGGGTACTTTCCATTTCCTGTATGTATTCCGGAAAAGGCCCCCACATTGTCACATCATGTTTGTTATCAACAAGAACCAATGCCAGTGCTGTTCCCCATGCACCATCGCTCAAAACAGTTATTTTCATTTTATTTCCCTTTGCGTTCAAATTTGAGTTCAGTACCGTTTTTAAGACGGATGATATTTGCCTTGTGTTTCCAGATAGAAGCTCCGCCGATCACGGCAAAAAAGATTATGACTTCCCAGGATATCTCCGGCTGGATACGGCAGACTTTGAGCAGTGCCGCACTGACAGGCAGAACGATTGAGGCAACTATCGACCCCAATGAAACATAACGGGTAGTCAGAAAAACCGCCACCCATGATGCAAATGCGATCAGGAACGGAACCGGTGCCAATGCCAGTATTACACCGCCTGCAGTAGCGACACCTTTGCCGCCCTTGAATTTCAAATATGGAGTGAACATGTGTCCTGCAACAGCAAAAAATCCGCATACTATTGCCATATACTGAAAATCAGATGCAAAATATTTCTGCGCGACAAACACCGGCAGAAAACCTTTCAGCAAATCACAGAAAAAGCAGAGTTTGCCATACCATCTGCCGACTACACGGCTGACATTAGTTGCACCGATATTACAGCTGCCCTCCTTGCGTATATCAATACCTTTCATCTTGCCGATGATGAATCCGAATGGGATTCCGCCGACAAGATAAGAAACAATAATAAAAACGGCTGCGATTACATAAAATTTGATATTCATGATATTTTTCCTTTGTTATTTTGAATTTTATGTTATATTAACATATAACAGTTTAAAACTTTTGCAACATTCGGAGTTTAAAAAATGCAGAAAAAAGCTAAATTGCTGGTCGCTTCCGGCGAAAGTTCCGCCGATATGCTCTATGCTTCAGGACTTTTCACCCCCGATGACTTCATCTATTTTGAAACAGAAAACGAAAAAGCCGTCATTCTCTCCGCCCTCGAATACGACCGCGGCAAAGCAACCGGACACCGGCATCTCAACTATTACAGAAACAGCGATTTCGGCAGAAAACCGGATTTTATTTCGATCATCTCCAATATGTCATCCGCCAGAAATATACGCGAATGGCTCGTTCCCTCAAACTTCCCCCTGCTCCTCGCAGAACAGCTCCGCGCCGAAAATCTGACGCTCACACCCTGCAAAGAACTGTTTTTCCCGGAGCGTGAATTCAAAACTGAACGCGAAATTTCAGAAGTGGAACTCGCCATGCGTGCCACCGAAAAAGCCATGCTCCGCGCAAAACAACTAATTTCATGTTCAACTGTTGATTCAAACGGCTGCCTGCTCTATGAAGGAGAACTTTTAACTTCTGAAATACTCCGCACTGAAATAGATATAACTCTGCTCAAACTCGGCGCCAATGCACTCAATACCATCGCGGCCTCAGGAACTGACAGCGCACAGCCGCATAACTCCGGCAGCGGCGTGATAAAGGCGCACACTCCGATCGTAATTGATATTTTTCCCCGTCTGCAATCAAGCGGCTACTTCGGAGATATGACGCGCACTTATGTCAAGCATGAAGCTCCGCCGATCGTGAAAAAAGCCTTCAATGCCGTCCTGAACGCACGCAATGAAGCAAAAAAATTCATCAAAAAAGGCGCAATCCCCGCTGAAATTTTCAAAATTGCCGACAATATCCTCAAAATGCACGGTTTTGAAACAGGACGCGACGACCACGGCAGAAATTATGGATTTTTTCACAGTCTTGGTCATGGTGTCGGTCTTGAAATACATGAAGCCCCACGCCTCGGGCCCGGCAATCTCACTCCGCTCAAATCCGGAGAAATAGTAACCGTCGAACCCGGAGTTTATTATCCGGAATGGGGCGGTATCAGAATGGAAGATATTGTACTGGTCGAAAATAAATCATGCCGCACCATAACTCAAATGGACGATGATTTTGAACTTGATTGAAATATATGCTGAAACTCCTCAACAAAATACCTTTTGAATTTGTCTTTCTGTTCTTCATACTTTTTGAAGCTCTGCTGATAACAAACTCTGATTGTATATGGCTGACGCTGATTCCTGTCGGACTATGCATCTTTTTTGCATATTATATCAACCGTACCGGAGGAATTTTATGTGCAGCAGGCATAATTCTTGCCTGCATCTTTTTCCAAATTCATTCCATACCATCTCCGGATTCTCTGCGCAATTCACTTGATTCGCGTCCGGTTTACGGCAGGATCAGATTTGAAATCATCGACCCGTTGCACTGTGATGTCGGAGATATCAGTAACGGAGCAACAACTCTGGTAAATATTTGCAGTATCCAAGACAATTCCGGTACTGTTTACCGCGGCAGCGGCAATTTTCTGCTTTTCAGCCGTGAACTCCTGCCGCAAAATGCTTTTTACGGAGATATTTTTGAAATTGAAGGCTCCCTGCGCTTCAGTACAGCGGAAACGATATGGGACATTGACAATGATTATCCGGTCACAGATTTCCGTTTCGGCAATTTCCATAATTACATGAAACTGCACAATATTGACGGCATGATCTCTCCGGACAAAAATACATATCTGCACAAAATCAGCAGTAATGATTCTTTTTTCCGCAAACTTCTGATGCTCAGGGACCGCACTCTGCATTATTTTGTCAGAAACATACAGAACAAAAATGACAAAAATATCACAGCAGCAATGTTTTTCGGTTTGAAGGGCGCGCTGTCCGCTTCCGATAAAGTAAACTTTATTAAAAGCGGCACCATCCATCTTTTTTCAGTCAGCGGTCTGCATATCGGAATTCTTTTTGCCATGCTCCTGCCGCTGCTGGCATTTCTGCCTGTGCAATGGAGATATTTCTGTGCCTCCATGCTGCTGATACCTTTTCTGCTGACTACCGGAGCAAACATTCCGGCTCTCAGGGCATTTCTGATGATATTAACATTTTCATTGCTGCGCCTTCATTTTTTTCATATTCCGCCGCTTCGGATATTGGCGGCAGGGTGCAGTGTATTTCTCATATACCGTCCGGATTATCTCTTTGATGCCGGATTTCTGTATTCATTCAGTATTACAGCGATACTGCTCAGCATTTCAGCCGGTTTTTCACGCTGGAACAGAATAAATGCTATTGATTTTTCACTCATGGCAGTCAACAGGAAAAATCCTGAACGGCTCAGAAAAGGAAACTCTTTCATACTTAAATCAATATACGCTCTCGGCAGCACCTGTGCCGCATTTGCCGGCGGCAGCATTATAAGTTTATTTACATTCGGCGGATTGTATCTTGCCTCTGTATGGATAAATTTCTTTATTCTGTTTTACAGTACATATCTCATATACATTTTCATTCTGAATTTTCTGCTGCTGCCATTTTCCGCGCCCGGCATATACAGCGCGCTTCTCTTTGAAAAAAGCATTAATTTCATGCAGAAAGTCATCGAATACGGCGCTCAATATCCATGCCGCTTGAATACTCCTCAAATATCAATTGCAGGGGCAATAATATTTTATCTGTCGCTCATCGCCCTGCTCTGCATCAGAAACAGAAAAATATTTATCATTTCAGGTGCCGCAGTTATAATGTTCTTTCCATTGAACATGCTGCTGGTGCGTCTGCAATCGCCTCAACTGCTGGCAATCCGCGAACCGTCTGACGGTAAAATCGCATTTGTCCTCGCCGATCCGCGCGGCAATTACGCATGGTGCTTCAACATCCAGGACACAGCAAGTGCGGAAACCGCGCGCAAATTCATTACCGCCAAAGGTTTGAGCCATACAAATATGTGGATCATCAGCGGCACTGCTGCCAACCGTTTCAACGCGCTGAACTCATTTACCAGAAACAATACTGTCGGCAAAATCATACACATTACGCGCGCCCCGTTCAAAAAATCCCAACTGCTCCCGCGCAATGTCGTTTATGAAAATATCAATGCTCCTCTTGCAAATTGGCGCAAAAAAGAAAATTCTGCCACTTTTTTCATACAAAAAAGCAAAACCGGATTTGAATATTTCAATCCGCGGGCTATACTTCCTTTGTATGTCTTTTTTGATACAGAAACAAATTTACTGAACATAACTCAAGGCAATAAAACCGTCACAAAGGAATTGCCCAACAGCAATATTACGGAGTACTCTGTTTATGAATTGTGAAAAAAAACTGAAAATATGCCATGTAATCACCCGCATGGTTGTCGGCGGCGCACAGGAAAACACTCTTTTTACAGCACTCGACCATGCCGAAAAAGGTCATGATGTCACACTCGTTACCGGTTTTTCCCCCGGGCGTGAAGGTGAACTCCTGCAGAAAGCAAAACTCAACAACAAACTCAAAATTGTCGAAACCCCCTACCTTTGCCGCGAACTGTCTTTGACAAACGACCCCAAAGCATACTTTTTCCTTAAACGCTTTTTCCGCGACAACAGTTTTGATGTCGTCCACACCCACAGCTCAAAAGCGGGCATCATCGGCAGACTTGCGGCATGGAATGCCAAAGTTCCTTTTGTTGTGCATACCGTTCACGGTCAGGCTTTTCACCCGTTTGAAAAACCGTGGAAAAATTTTATCTACAAAACTGCTGAACGCTTCGCCGCCAAAAAATGCCACAAAATCTACGCCGTGGCTCAGGCAATGATAAATCAATGCATTGACGCAAAAATCGCTCCGCCGGAAAAATACATGGTTGTTTACAGCGGCATGGAAATCGGAGAATTTCTCAACTCACAGAAATCTGCCGCCCTCTGTGAAAAGCTGCAAATCCCTGCTGATGCCCCCGTCATCGGCAGCATCGCCCGCCTTTTCCCGCTCAAAGGTTATGAATATTTCATCCCTGCCGCCGCAAAACTGCTCAAAACACATCCGGAAGTACATTTTCTTCTCGTCGGCGACGGCAGTATGCATGACGAACTCATCGAACAGGTAAAATCCCTCAATATCGAAAAAAATGTCCATTTCGCCGGTCTGATCGCACCTTATGAAGTCCCCGCCTATGTCGCCAATATGGATATTCTGTGGCACTTCTCTGTCCGTGAAGGCTTGCCGCGCTCGGTAGTTCAGGCATTGGCAGCAGGCAAAGTCCCGATGAGTTTTTACCTCGACGGCGCACCTGAAGTAATCCTTAACGGTCAGAGCGGCTATACTCTGCAATACCGCGATGATATGGATTCAGTTATTGATGAAATCGCTGAAAAAAGCGCATTTCTGCTTGACAACAAGGAAGAATACGCCAAAATGACTGCATTCGGCAAAGAACTGGTAAAAGACAAATTCGACCATCATTACATGGCTGACATTCTTGAAAAAGAATATCTTGCGGGGATTACTTTAAAAAATGAAGCATAAAGCCAATTAAGCTCTGATTTTTTCAATTTATTATTGGCAAAATCAACAATATCGGATTATATTTACTCTTGAATACGGAGAGAAACTTGAAAAAGATTTATGACAACTGCAAAATTTTTCATTGGGCATCGCTGCTGCTGACAGCGACGGTGTTTTCTTTTGCATTGCTTTTTTATTCTTCACTGCCGGGTGCGATTACCGATAATTCGATTTTCAACGGCGGCATCAAACAGAATACTCCGCTTTCAATTCCGCAAACACAGCAAACGATAAGCAATTCCGCAAACAACGCATCCGTTCCGCTGCTGAATTCGCGCCGCAATGACAATCCGCCGTCATCAGTGCCGCATACTTTTGCCGCACTTTTGGACCGCACTGATATCGGAATCATCTTTGATTTCTGTTCGCGTCAAATCCGCGACAGCAAAATATCATTTCATCTCTATTTAAAACACACCATTACCACGCGGGCTGGACCGCAAATCTCCTGAAAAATCCTGTTTTTTTCAACTGCAAACAGGATAATCGTCTGTTTTTACACCCACACCCCGCGCATGGTTTGTGTCTTTTTTTCGCGGGAAAGCAAAAAAAATGCAGTAAAAAACTGCAAAAAAGCCCGTGTTTTACGGGAAAGGAGATTTTTCATATGGTCAGCAGAATTATTTTTGCCGCAATTTTCGTCATAGTCCCCATCGTTCTTCTGGCATGGCTCATGCTGAGAAAACCGGCAGCACAGGACAATGATTCCGAAGAGAAAGAAATTTAATATAAAACAAACAAATTCTCTGGATGTTTTTCGAAAAAAAGATATACTAAGGGGCTGTTGCAAAACCTCAAAAAAAGGTGAGCAACAGCCTTTTTCTATTTTTTGAGCAGAAAAGAAGATGTATAATAAGTCATGACTGGAGAAAATCATAACTTATTTTACAAGTTTTCAACGTCAGTTGTCCCTTTTCTCAAACGGTCGGTTTGAGAAAGAGTGGATTGGATATATTTTTAAGAAAATAAAAAAATCCGGAATTGTTTTTATCGGTAACAATAGCAATTCCTCTTAAAAATTTTTGAAAGATGGGGTGCGGGGAAGATAACCTTTTTTCAAAAAGGTGTCTTTCCCGCAGAATCATTTTTGCAACAACCCGTTTTTTATTTCAGATTTATAAAAAAAATGGAGCGAGTGAAGGGAGTCGAACCCTCGTGACCGGCTTGGGAAGCCGGGGCATAACCGTTTTGCTACACTCGCTCAAGCTATTATTAAATATAACTGATTTTTCAAAAAATGCAAATTTTTTTTGAGTTTACAGGAATATAATTTGCAATTTATTTTTTGTTTACTATATTAGAGCAGATATAATAAAAAAAACAACCACGGGAGTCGCCTATGAAATTTATCGGAGCCCATGTCAGCTGCGGCGGCGGTGTTGAAAACGCCCCGCTCAATTCTTCTGCTATTCAGGCAAAAGCTTTTGCCCTCTTTACCAAAAATCAACGCCAATGGACCGCTCCCCCGCTGTCCGAAAACAGCATTGCTCAATTCAAACACAACTGCGAAAAACTCGGCTACAACCCCGATCACATCCTCGCTCACAACAGTTATCTCACCAATCTCGGCAATTGCGACAAAGATAAACACGCACAGTCCCTCTCTGCTTTTCTTGATGAACTCTGGAGATGTAATCTGCTGGGTATCAAACTGTTAAATTTTCACCCCGGAAGTCATTTGAAACAACTTTCTGAAGATGACTGCTTGAAACTCATCGCCGATTCAGTCCGTCATGCCCTCAATGAAGTTCCGGATGTCGTTGCCGTCTTTGAAAATACTGCCGGTCAAGGGACAAATCTCGGTTACTCCTTTGAACATCTGGCACGGCTGCTCGAACTCGTTGATATGCCGGAAAGGACCGGGGTGTGTCTGGATACCTGCCATGCTTTTGCCGCCGGATACGACCTCAAAGATCCCGAAAATTATGAAAAAGTCATGGCCGATTTTGACCGCATCATAGGTTTTCAATACCTCAAAGGCGTCCACCTCAACGATTCCAAAGGCACTCTCGGTTCCCATCTCGACCGTCATGACTCCATCGGCAAAGGCACTCTCGGCAGCGAAACCTTTGAACGCATGATGAAGGACACGCGATTTGATAATATCCCGATCATCCTCGAAACCATCGACGATACCATCTGGAAACAGGAAATCGCCCAGCTTTACAAATGGTGCGAATAAGAAATTAGGAATTGCAGGGGGAGAAGAAAAAACTTTACTTTTCTTTCCGGGTGAAAGAAAAGTAAAACAAAAGAAAGCCATTTCTCTTGTTTTCTTTTAAAAAAAGAAAGCAAGATAAAGAAAAAAAATATATTCCCCATTACCCCGCCATAGCTTTAAGCAATGGCGGATTATCTTTTTCCAAACCTTTTCAAAGAATTGCTTTTACTCCGCCATTTGGCGGAGTAAATGGCGCAGTATTTGACAGAGTAAATCCGATTTTAGACTTCATATTATATCCCACCTCATTTTTTTCAAATTATCAGTCAATATTCAGTACAGAGACTGATTTTTTATGTCAAAGAATTTAAAAATGAAAAAAATATTATTAATGGTTTTATTATAAGTCGAATTCTTGACTTTTGCGTAAACATCAAAACGAAACAACGGTTTTGCTCCATACTTTTGCTTAAAGACATAACAAAAAGCAGTCGCCTGCAGCTCCTATTTGGCTTTATACAACAACCGCTTGACATCTTGAGCGTAATAATAATTGCAGTACCGCTTTTTATCTTTATAATAAAATGTTTTTACATATGCGTAACTTATTTATTATCAATCAGAAAGACATGATTCACCTGTGTATTTTTAAAAAAAATGTGTTTTTTATACAAAATAGACATTTTTAAATTTGATTATATTAAAAAAATAAACATTATTTAATAACAAACTTCAAAAATAAAAAATGAAAATAATTGCTATTTTTGAGCTGAAATAAGCTAAAAATATTATGTTTAGAAAATGATAATCATTATTATTTACAAAAAAGTATGAATTATCATTTTAATTTTTAAATAAAGGTGTATATTATATTACAGCATTAAAATCTTAATCAATAAAAAAAGGAAGAAGCATGCATAAAACGCTGCAAAGATATGAGATATTGGCAGCCCTGCAAAGAAGTAAAAAGCATTTTACTGCGTATGAAATTCACAGGCTGTTAATATCGAGAGTGCCTCAAATCAGTTTGGCTACCGTCTATCGCAATCTGGAGCAAATGGCTGCGCGCGGAATGATCAGAAAAGTTAAAACGACAAGTTCGTTGAACTATTTTGAGGCAGACATGTCCGAACATTTTCATATTTGCTGTCCTATATGCGGCAAATTGAAAAATGTTAAGAAAAATCCTGTGCTTGATGAAATTTTGAAAGTGCAGCAAAAAGAGTTGAATTGTGATTCAGCTTGTGTTGAATTTCTGGTGATTTGCGACAGTTGCAGAACAAAGATTGCCAAATCGGTTTTCCAGAAGCCTGTCAAAAAACCGCTTTCTATGTTGTAAGAAAGATATGAATCGGCTGAAAAGAGGAGAAAAACGGGAAAAATTTAAAAAAAATGAAAAAATGATTTGCAATTTCTGAATAAATGGTGTAAATTATAGGACTTTGCAAGATAAGTGAAGTTCCACAAGTGGTGGGGTAGCTCAGTCGGTAGAGCAAAGGACTGAAAATCCTTGTGTCCCCGGTTCGATCCCGGGCCTCGCCACCATTTTTTTTGCCTTTTTAACGGATGTAAGTTGTTGATAATCAACGAACATCCGTTTTCGTTTTATGATGACATCATCGAGAGAGAAATTTCCGTAACAGGGCAGAAAAACACCTGTTTTTTTGCAAATAGCCTAACTATAAACTAACACTAATTTACACCATTTTTGATAAAAGTCAAGCCTTGCTCCACCGTCTTCGCTACCCCACCACTCATTGATTATTAGGGGCTTATAAATATTTGATATTTGCATATCATACCGCAACAACGGGTATGATATGCCGTATAAAACATAAAAATAAACTAAATATTAAGCTCCTAACCTGCTATTTTAAGCTCAAAACCACTCCAAAACCAAGGGACATGAATAAAAAAACACCTAAATTCATGTCCCTATCTCATGTCGGGGAACGCAACAACGGTTCCCCGACATGCTCAACAAGAAAATTCATAATTTAAATATCACCAACTAATATTAATACTTGCTTTTTGTAATTAAGCGTTTATATTAGGGATGTAATACCGGATGGTCCGGTATCGTTAAACAGGAGAAGCAGATTATTGACAGAATAGAGAAGCTGCATTAAAAATAAAATTGAAGATAGATTGATTCGTGTCTTTTAGTTTGTGGGTAAGGAAACGCCAAATCATTATTACAACACAGAAACGAAAAGGATGCGTCCGATATTATTCGGGCGTATTTTCATTGTTTGTGTTGTCGGTATTGGCGTACCTCTTACCCGAGCTTTGATGTACGCCCTCTTTTTTGCC
>JAZSRU010000147.1:0-7379 GCA_045538635.1 Victivallaceae bacterium | reverse complement strand
GGAAAAATAGGTATCAAGTCTTCTGCCATCTATTGTTGCAAGAGTTGTGTTCTGAGGTACACGCTGAAATAAAAATATTTGATTTTTCAGATCTTTAGGAGAGTTGTTTTGCGGTGTCGCCGAAAGCAGCACAACATATGGCTGCGGATAGATCTGATCAATCAAATCATCCATTGCTTTATACATTTGAGTTTCAGAATTACGGAACTTATGGCTTTCATCGATCAAGATAAGACCATATTGCTTTTTATCCAGCACAAGGATATCGTTATCATCGTTTTCAGGGTCATCCGGCTGCTCATCATTAAACTCTGTGAAGCCAACAACTTTTCCTGTGGTGATGATTGTAATGTGATTTTTGAGCCGTCCATCGCTATTCTGATCGAACAATGCAATAGTCTTTTCCCAAGCCGTCTTTACTGCGGGAGGTGTGACAATCAAAATATCCTTACTTCTGCCGTCCATATCAGGAGAATTGAAAAATTTATTTGCCAGCAGCATTGCAACAACAGTTTTTCCGAGTCCTACAACGTCAGCAAGAATAAAACCATTGTGCTCACGCATAATGGAAAAACCTCGATTTACTGCATCTATCTGGTATTCCAAACGCTTGAAATCCGGGATGTCCGGAATAAAGCAGTTTTCAGAAGTTTCAGCCTCTACTCCAAATATTCCTTGAAGATATTTTATGTAAACAGCATAGGGTGTTAAACTGAACGATTCGGATTTTACTTTGCGTCCCAGTGGAGAGGGTTCAAGAATTTCTTTTTTGAAGATATGTTCCCACGGAACGCTTTGCTCCCACTGCTCTTCGAACCAACCGATGTGGCCTTTGAAGGTGCTGTCAGCATTAGGACGCGCCCCTACGATGGTTGAATTTGTTTCCAAATACGACAACTCTGTATTATCAACTAAGCCTCGATGTGTAAAATTTGCACTGCCAATGATGCCGACAGAATTATTGCCTCTGAAAATGTAGCATTTTGCATGAAGAAATTGTTTGGGAGTCACATTTTGACCATACACCCGGATTTGTATAACGGAATCTTCATCTGCACAATATTGCATCAGCAATTTAATAACAGGTTTGTATTCATCCTTCAGGTCATCAATATCCAATTTGATATAATCATCAGGGAAGCGTCGTATTGCTTCAACTCTTTCTGGAACAATTTGATATTGGCGTGCAACAGGTTCTTCCCCAATAATCATTCGTAACTTTCCGCCTCTGGCAAAAAAGTTCTCAAACTCTGTATGCAGCAATGCCATACCTGGAATATCCCAATATCCTGTTGCAATACAAAGTTCACGGCATTCCGGAGAAAGCAAGTGATATCTGATACAATCAGCCAATGTTGTACCAGCTGAATTATCAATCAAAATATTTTTGTTCCACATTGCTATTCTCCTGAATACTGTAACAAACACGAAATCCACAGTAATATACTGCATAGGGCCGTATTTTTCAAGTTAAAACAGCACTTTTACAGTATTTATAATGGGATTATTTAGAATTTCACAATTAGAGTTTTGCCAGAATTTCAGGGATCAAACCTGCATCCATTTGAGTAAAGCCGAAACACTTTTTGCCCAGGTCTTTAAGCGAGGCCCCTATCAGGTACAATTCTTGATTGTCAAGAATCAGGAAACGATCATGAAAGGCAGTATTTGTCTTTACTGCAACAGCAGGATATTGAGCATTGAATTTTTTAATATCAGATGCCGTAAGCATATTTCCTCTGGGGGAAGTAACTATTTTTACTTTTACCTTGGGCTGTTTCTTGGAAAGCATGTCAAGCGTGGTAACATCCACATAATTGTCGATCAAAAGTATGGAATGACTGGCTTTGCTTATCAGAGTAGTTATCAATATATGAGCATCCCAAATCTGCCCGTCAAAAAATACACCTTGAGCTGGTTCCGGCTGGCGATCCAATGCTTCAAAAATCAGATCAAATTTCTTATCATTTTCGTACTGATCCGCTATTTGCCGCCGTTCCAAAGTTTCAAGTCGGGAGAATAATGTGGATGTTGAAGCAATAACATGACGCATTTCCACAAAAGCATTCATTATTTTTATGCTGGTTTGAATGGCAAATTCACTGTGCAGAACACTTGAAAGCATTGCAACCCCCTGCTCTGTAAATACATAGGGGAGGTATCTGCGTCCACCATGCTGACTGCTTTCGTCCGTTTCTCCACTTGAGGTAACAAATTGTGACCTCAAGTTTTGATACTCCTCAACGGTAAGCTGAAAACGAAAAGATTCAGGGAAACGATTAATATTTCGTTTCACCGCTTGATTGAAAGCTTTTGTTTCAACTTTATACAACGCTGCCAGATCACTATCCAACATCACCTGAACTCCTCGAATGGTGTAGATCATGCGTTTTAATGTTTGCACAGAAGCAGAAGATAGAAGTTGAAAGTTTTCCGGCATACGAGTACTCCTTATTTATTCTCGTTTATAATATACCACTTTTACCGGAAAATACAACTGTATAAAGGAGAAAATCCTGGGCTTTTACCGCTCTATTTTCGATAGGAATATTGCCTCTTCAATTTTACTTTTTTATTGGTGGATGTTACGATAACACACGGCGTTACATTCTGCGGAGAGGGGTGTATTGATTTCGGGTGGGCTTCAGGGTATTTTCTTTTTGGTAAATCTGGAGGAAAATATGTTTACAATGGCTCGGATCAAGGCAGTTCGGTACAAGGGAAAAGAGTTCTTTTTGAATCATCTTTCGGCGAATGATTACTATTCGGAAAAGGAGAAAATCACAGGTGTCTGGCATGGAAAATTAGCGGATGATTTTCAGTTGCAGAATATGCCGGTCACTGCGGATGTTTTCAGTTTATTTCAGCAGAATTTGAATCCGGTAACTTTGTCAAAATTAACGCAAAGAACGGTTAATGGCGGTATCCGTTTTTATGATTTTCAGTGTTCAGCACAAAAATCTGTTTCGGTGATGAGCTTGTTTGACAGTCGTTTGATTGAGGCACACAAACAAGCGGTTGCGTTTGCAATGAATGAGTTGGAACAATTTGCGGCAGTTCGTATAAGATATGGCGAAAATGTAAATACGCAGAATTATGAATTGACGGGAAAGATAATATATTCTTCATTTCATCACGATTGCAGCAGAACTCTTGATCCTCAATTACATACGCACAATGTTGTATGCAATGTAACCGGGGATTCAGAGGGCAATTTCAAGGCTTTGGAAAATGCGGCGATGTGTAAAGCGATTCAATATTGCGGCAGAGTTTACCAAAATTCTCTGGCAATGGCGTGTCGGAAATTGGGGTATGAAATCAGGGAAACTCTGGATTTTCGAGGCAATGTCAAAGGCTTTGAAATAAAGAATGTCCCGGAAGAAATATTGGATCGTTTTTCCAAGCGGACAAATGATATTGATGAAGAAATTGTACGTCAGGAGCGAGCATTGGGACGGACTTTGACTGCGGCCGAAAAACATGAGATTTCATTGGCAACTCGGTCGGAAAAGATGTTGACTTCCAATGCAGAATCTGTGCGGAAATATCAGTTGTCGCAGCTTTCTGAAGAGGAACTTGAATTATTGCAGAATATTTCTGAAAAATCTATGAAACAACCAATTTCAAAACCGGATATAACTCTTGTTTTACAAGAGATTCTACCTGAACTTTTTGAAAGGCAGAGTGTAATGAAAGAGGAACATCTTATGGCTGAAATTTTGCGGCGTAATCTTGGCATTTTTACTTTACAAGAAGTCCGTGATGCTATTGAGAAAACCTGGGAAATATCAAAGCTGCCAGATGGGTATATCACCTTGCAAACGGTTATGGAAGCGGAGCAATACACCCTTGATTTAATTAACCAGGAACGGGGAATTTGCAAGGCACTAAATCCGGATTTTATACTATTCCCCAATGATGAAAACAAGGAAAAGCAACGCGCTGTTATTCAAGAGATCTTGCAAAATAAAGACCGTTTTATGCTGCTGCGGGGCGTTGCCGGTTCCGGGAAAACTACGGTATTGAAAGAATTGGCCAAAGGGGTAAAATGCGGTTTGATGATGCTGGCACCGACCAACAGTGCCGCCGATGTATTGAAACAGGAGGGCTTTACCCATTCTCAAACGGTGGCATCTTTTTTGCAAAATCCCTCGGTATTTAACGGGCTTTTGATCGTAGATGAGGCAGGATTATGCTCTCTCAAAGATGGGGTGAAATTACTGCATCAAGCAGAAAAATCCCATTGCCGGATACTGTTTGTGGGAGATTCACGACAGCACACAGCCGTTGATCGGGGAGATTTTTTCCGGTTGTTGGAAGATCACTCTAATATCACACATTTTGAATTAAGGGAAATTTATCGCCAGCAAATCGCCGAATATCGCCGGGGCGTTCAGGAGTGCGCCAATGGCAATTTCACAAATGCATTTCAGTTGTTTGACAAAAATGGATATATTTGCGAAAGCAATTCGGCATACCTCCGGCAAGCTGCTGAATATTTTGCACAACATCTTGATGATAATATTATTGCAGTTGCGCCAACCCACAAGGAATGTGACGCATTGACAGAAGAAATCCGCAAACAAATTCCTTTGGGAGATGTGGTGCAACATAAAGAGATTTTTCGTTCTTCGCAACTGACAAATGCTCAACTCCGCAACCACAAAAATTATGTCATTGGCGATAATATAATGTTTATCCGGCGAATGAAGGGTGTTGCCGAAGCCGGTACTGTGTTGACCGTTGTAAAGGTTCAAAATAAGACGCTGTATTTAAGTAATGGCAAGCAAATCAAACTTCCCATGGCGGCAGATTTTATTGATAAAGGCGCAAGTTTAAGTCGGGAACTGCGGACAGGCGACATCATTCAATTTAAGGTCAATTTGCGCTCTGAAAAGATCTATAATGGCAATCTTGCCCGCATAACCGATTCCCCCGATGTGGTTGAGTTGCTGGATCAAAATATGCACCCGATCCCCAACGGATTACGCCGTTTGACGGACAATTTTGCCGGTTTTGATTACGGTTGGGTGACGACCTCGCACAAGTCACAGGGACGCACTGCAAAACACGTCGTGATCGCGGCGGAACGCCTTGACCGTCGGGCTTTTTATGTGGCGTGCAGTCGGGGGCGGCAGAGTATGAGATTGTTTTGTCCGGAAAAAGAGTTCCTGAAAAATCAACTTTGCAAGGCCGATGATTCCCGGCACAACGCCGCCGATTTACTACCGCCTCCGCCTCGAAAAGAGTATTTGAGCAACGATACCACAAAATTTGAACAGCATCAAGAAAAATATGCGAAACAAAAAGAAATTTTTGATCAACAGCTTGCAGCGCACAAAAAGGAAAGAAAGGCTTTGGAAGCAGAAAAAGAAGCTCTTGAAAAGAATCATGCAATGCTTTGCCGCAAAATTTTTGATTATAAAAACGCCCGGAATTTACCCTGGCATCAGCGTTTGCGTCTGGCAATGCAAGGCAAGATAGCCATAACTTCATCGTGGTATAAAAATGCAATCACAGAACGGGATAGTTTACACCAAAAAATTGCAACTGTAGAAGCAAAAATCAACAGCATAAGATTTCCGCAACTTACTGTCCCCAAGAAATATCCGCTGACTTTTTCTCAAAAGTTGATTCAATACTTAAAAACCGTTTTCAAATCCACAAAGCCTTTGTTTACAGATAGTGAGTCGAATTTTGTTAATGCGTGGCAGAAATCTGACATTTGGGGTCTGCGGGAATATTTCTGCAATCATTTTCCGGACAAAGATCACACATTATTTGAAAATATTACAAGAACTTTACTTGCAAAAACACAGGATTTTCATTTTTTCATCCCCATATCACAGGAACAATACAAGGTCTTCCGGAAGAATCAGAGCAAACTTTTCCATCGTATTGAACTGCTTTACGATATAGCAATAAGAGAAAAACGACAAAAGCAACAGCAGGAGTTCCGTGAACGGATGCAACAGCAAATTGCAAAACGGCAGCAGGAAATCAAAGCGTTGGCAGAAATCAAAACCATTCCGGCAGCAAATGTAGGTGGAGATTTGTTACAACAGGCAAAAAGTTTTGGATATCCGGAGGATTACGATAGGCAGAATACAGCTAAAGAAATTGCGAAAGAGAGTTTTATCCGTCAGCATCAATTTGCCCATATAAATAAGGCTGTTCTGACAGAGATCGAGCCGCCGCCAATGCTGACTGTGCCGGAGTTGGTGACATGGTATCTCTCGCGCCACGATCGGGAGCAATTAGAGGATTTGTTGCAACTTTCCATAGAACGGCAAAAAGATAAAGTAGGGCAGGATATTTTAGAGGAAGAACGCCGTACTTCTCCCATGACGGGTCCACAAAAAGAACTTTTTGCCGAATTGATCAGGCGGGGACTCGCCACCGAAATCCCCTCGGATATTTCCAAGCAGGAGGCAAGTAAACTTATTGCAGAACTTACTGCCAATGAGCCGCTTGCTGCGCAACAAATCAATATTCTCAAGCAAAAAATTCAAGATGGATTGCTTCCGTACATTCCGGATGGTGAATTGCAGAATCTTACGCAAAAAGAGTTCAGCAAACTTCTGGCAGAATCTAAAGCAAGGGCGGCAAATCGATCTCCCCGCAGGGAAGATAAGTCCCGCATTAAGAATAAGGGAATTGATATATAAGGTCTATCAATTTTCTTCTGCAATAAATTTTTGTAGATTATTACCGATTTGCTTTTCCTGCAGGAGTTGATCGGCATATAGATTCATTTTGACAATGAACTCTTCCGGTTCATCCTGAGCAAGTTGGCAGAGCCGTTGCCGGAGGGTACGGATGGTGGAAATGGAGTCATCAATTTGCAGTAATCCGGACATCATCAACATTCCTTTCTGCCGGGCAACTTTGTCGGCATGCTGCTGATAATGTTTGGTCATATCCGAACTCAAATGTCCCACAATGCTTTGGATCACCGGCAATGGGACGCCCTTTAATCCGGCGTAATAACAAAAACAATGCCGCAAACTGTGAAAATCTTTGATGCTTTGATTCCGTCCAGTCGCAGTCTTGCGGGTTGTTTGAATACCCAAACTGTTCAAATATTGTCCGATTTTATCAGATAAACTTTTTGCCCGATGCAAATATAATCGGGCAGCTTCCGGTGTAACATAAGGGTTTCCGGCTTCTTTTTCTTGGTAGAGTTTATTTAAGCAAGCTGTTAAATCTTCTGTTACCGGGATATGAACTAATGTATTGGTTTTACGGGTAACTCGATGAATTTCCCTGTAAAAAGTATCATCAGGATTTAAATTCTCTCCATATCCATCTATTTCATCCCAACGCAAAGTTGCCACATCTCCTTCCCGCAAACCGGTACAAAGTCCAATTGTGAACAT
>JAZSRU010000143.1:0-17854 GCA_045538635.1 Victivallaceae bacterium | reverse complement strand
GCCGCAGTTATCGCCTTTCTGCCGCTGCAGAAAAACGCTGCAAAAGAGCGAAAAAAAATGCTGTTCCCGCTGATAATGATAATCAGTGCCAGTATTTTCCGTGCCGGATTGGGCTTGAGCTGCAAATACGGTCCGATGCAGGGCGCGTCGGTCAATGGCATCAATCTCATCATTGAAATCATGTGGATTTTCTGCGGTATCGGCTATTATCTTATCAAAGAACGGAGCTTGAAATTTGAACTGAAAGTAGCAAAATACGGAACAGTTTCAGGATTGCTGGTTGCCGGGATTCTGTACTTTATGATAATGGCACTCAATGCCAAAGGGGCAAAAGCGAGTATTGTACTGCCGATCGCCCAGATGAGCTTTCTGGTTACTTTCATTCTGAGCGTAATCTTCCTGAAAGAAAAAATAACCGTGATGAAAATTACTGCACTCCTGTGCGGCATTGGAGCAATGCTTCTTTTAGCATAAATTTTTCAGGGGACCGGATATGTCCCCTGAAAACACAATATATTATTTTGAATAATAATTCATGACTTTGCTGATGCCTTCGCCGATTTTTTCGACCACCCAGTCATCAGCCAGCAACATACTATTGCCGGCTACCAGAGCGCGTTCCAGCATAACTGAATCACATACAGGAGTATCTTTTTTTACATAACGGTCAGCCGGAACGTTCCAGACACCCATACGGTAAAGCGGGAAGCCCCAGCCGATATTGAAATCAATTCCCTCTGCCTGCAATGCTTTCATCACATCATCGCGTGTGATATTGGCAGCAAGTTCCTTGAAATCAAGCAAAATTGTCGGAAAATAATATACCCGTTCATCATCTTCATAACTTGATTTCTGAATTTTGACTCCGGGAGTATTCTTTATTTTTGCAGCCAGAAGCTGCATGGATTTTTCGCGTTTGGCTTTCAATTCATCCTGATGCAGCAGCTGTTCATATATCACCGCACCCTGAAATTCAGTAAAACGGTACTGATGACAGATAAAACCTTCCTCCGGCATAATCTGGGGATGAAGCATAGAAGTTCCGATATGACTGGCACGGTAAACACGATCAAACAATTCTTCATCATTGGCAGTACAGCATCCGCCCTCACCGCCGGTCATAAGCTTGGAACTCTGAAATGAGAAACTGCCGTAATGCCCCCATGAACCGACACCGATATTTTTCTGTTTGGCACCGTGAGCATGAGCGCAATCCTCAATCACATACAAATTATGTTTGCGGGCAATCTCCATGATTTTCGGCATATCAGCCACAGCAGAGAACAGGTGAACCGGAATGATTGCTTTGGTTCGCGGTGTGATCGCCTCTTCTATGCGAGCGGGGTCGATACACAATGTTTCCGGATCGATATCCACAATGACCGGAGTTGCACCGACATAAAGCGGCACTTCAGCAGTTGCGATCCAGGACACGCCGGGAACAATAACTTCATCGCCGGGCCCGATTCCGAGAGCCAGCAAAGCACATTCCATAGTAACAGTACCATTGACCATCCAGACAGAATACTTTGCGCCCTGCCATTTTGCAAACTCAGTCATAAGTTTTTTTTCGTATTCACCGCCGCCGCCCCATCTGCCGGAACGGAAAACATCAATGAGCCGCTGTTCTGTTTCCGGATAACGCAAGGGCCATTTAGGCATAAATTCATTTGCTTTTTTGCCCTCAAAAACAGGGACACCGCCATTGATTGCGAGTTCAGTCATTTTTCATATCCTCCAGTTTTTTAAAAGATTTGACTATAAAATCTGCAACATCATTCTGATATTTGAATTTAAAAGCGTGCATGTAACCGTAAATTTCATAGTATCCGTACAATTTTGCCGAAGCGGAAATGTCAGGATAGCGTTCTGCACATTTTTCAGTGAAAAAATATCTGCCGTTGCCATTTGCAACAGTACAGACGAAAGGAAATCCGGCACCGGAATTCTGCAAAAGTTCGATTCCCGGCTCAACATACAACTCGCCCGGCACAAACATAAACTGCGCTTCACCGAGAGTGATTATCTGCAAATTATGATAAACCGCAAAATTGCGTCCCTTCTCCGCCAGCAGAGCCATTTCTTCACAGCGTTGAGCATTTATCGCCCAGTAATCCCGTTCCTGCGGAGTTTCACCTCTGGTGCGGAGTTTTGCCGCATCGGCGCGAAGTTCATCAGCAGACTGTTTTACTGTCGGAAATTCAACATTTTTGAGGACAAAACTTATTCTGCTGCAATCAACTGCAGCAGCATCCGCAAATCCTCGCTCCAAAACTGCAATATATTCTTCCGCAAATTTTTCAGAAGCTTTTTCATCTTTGTCCTTGTTGCAGTCAAGGTGCGGCATCATATCACCTGCGGGTCCTTGCAGAAATAACGAAAATTCAGCAATTTCACGCTCACGGATAAATCTGTTCACCTTGCCCATCCAATCACTCGATGCATATCTGTAAAGTGAACCGTTATCACAAGTTCCATGTACTCCGTGGTTGTGAATCACAAGTTTGACCGATCCGTCGGCGCGTTTAAATCTCATATAACGGATTGACGGATCAGTGATATTGAGTTCGGGATCGACCCGGTTGTAACTGAGCGGACTTGCCGGAACTGCCGCACCGGCATCAACCTCAGCGATTACTTCTTCTGCAGCAAATGCCTGTTCTGCGACTTCCAGGATTGTGCGCTTGTAATACTCAATAAATTCAGCGTTGCGGATACCCGATGTATCCGGACTTATATACGCAAGAGCCGGTCCGGAATGAGTATGAGTTGCCGCAAAAGCAATACCGTCCGGACAGATATTCAATCTGGCGGCAATTTTTACCCGCAATTCTCCGGCAATCACATCATCAGTCGTACAGACATCTGAATAAATTATCATGGCGCGTTTTCCGCCATTAAAAAAAGTGAATGCCCGGCAGTAGAGTTTTTCAACCGTTCCGAGATTTCTGCGTCCGGCATACGGTCCGTATCCATACAATTCAACAAACAGCGGAACTTTAAGTTCCTGTTCTGCACATCCGATTTTAAACATAAAAACTTCCTTTCAAAAAAAATTATTTTTTCTGTATATATTATAGTATTAAAAAACACTTTTGTAAATATTCATATTCAGATAAAAGTTATCAAATTCCGACAAAATGTAATATTTTTTTCAAATCAAACTGGAAATTATCTGATATATAAGTTATATTCATACAAAAGGAAATATTTATAATGTATTACGATGATTTACAATTCAAGGTGGTTGTGCATCACTTTTTCATGCCTGATTCGCTCAATCCGTTTCATACCGCGAGCAATTCAATAGAATTTATCCGTTTCGGACAAATGAAAATAACACAAATCAATGACAACAAAACTATAACCATAATCGGCCCCGCTGTTTACTGGCTGAAAAAAAATCACCGCTATAAATACCACAGTCCGGCTGACAGCAACGGCGAAAAATTCGTGGAACACCTTTATTGTGATTTCATCGGCGAACGCAGTGACAAAATCATCGCCGCACTTGACGAACTTTTTCCCGAAGGTTTTTTCGTCCCGGAATCACCGGACAAAATATCAGAAACATTTTTTGACCTGCTGAAACTCTACCGGAGCGACCCGCTCGGCAATCTCCCTGAAATGGGCTTTATCATTGAAAAACTTGTAAATTCTGCATATAAGGCGGCAAAAAACAATCTGCCGCCCGCCAATGATCCTTATGATTTGGATAAAATTGCCGAAAAACTGCGCAGTGAACCATTTGCTGATTACGATTTTTACGCTGTTGCCGAATCAAAAAATCTCTCAACCGACCACTTCCGCCGTCTTTTCAAAGCAAAACACAATATGACACCCAATACATATCTGCGCCATCAACGAATGATCCGGGCCGCCGAACTTCTTGAGCTTGATAATGTCCGCATCAAAGAAATCGTCTACTCCTGCCGCTTCAAATCATTCATTGATTTCTCACGCTCATTTAAAAAATTCAGCGGCCTCTCTCCACGCCAATACCGGCAAATGACCAGAAAAAAATAAAGTTAAAAACTCTATTCTCTTTAAGAAATGAAGTTAAATGGAGTGTAAAATTTAACAATATCTGCAAAAAAAAGCTCTGCCGTATTTGGCAGAGCTTGTATAAGATATAAGAAAAAGTGTTTCTTCAGCGGGGGAAACATTTTTTATCCTGTTTCCTTCCAATGTGAAAGAAAGTAAAACTGTTTCCGTCCCGGAAAAACAACTTTATCAGTTGGCCTGTTCAACAGCAACAGCGACTGCAACAGTTGCACCAACCATGGGGTTGTTGCCCATACCGATGAGCCCCATCATTTCGACGTGTGCGGGAACGCTGGAAGAACCTGCGAACTGTGCATCGCCGTGCATGCGGCCCATGGTGTCGGTCATACCATAAGAAGCGGGACCTGCTGCCATGTTATCGGGATGGAGAGTACGGCCTGTACCGCCGCCGGAAGCAACTGAGAAATATTTCTTGCCGTTTTCGATAGCCCATTTTTTATAGGTACCGGCAACGGGGTGCTGGAAGCGGGTGGGGTTGGTGGAGTTACCGGTGATGGAAACGTCAACACCTTCGTGAATCATAATTGCGACACCTTCAGAAACATCATCTGCGCCGTAGCATTTGACTTTTGCTTTTTCGCCATCGGAGAAAGCGCGTTCGTTGACGATCTTGAGGTTTCCGGTGTAATAATCGTATTCAGTTTCGACATTGGTGAAACCATTGATACGGCTGATGATGTAAGCAGCATCTTTGCCAAGACCGTTCAGAATGACACGGAGGGGTTCTTTGCGGACTTTGTTGGCAGTACGGGCGATACCGATAGCACCTTCAGCAGCGGCGAAAGATTCATGACCTGCGAGGAAGCAGAAGCATTTGGTTTCTTCGCGGAGAAGCATGGCGGCGAGGTTGCCGTGGCCCTGACCGACATTACGCTGATCGGCAACAGAACCGGGGATGCAGAAAGCCTGCAGACCGATACCGATATTTTCAGCGGCTTCAGCAGCATTTTTGCTGCCTTTTTTGATAGCGATGGCAGCGCCGAGGGTGTAAGCCCAGATTGCGTTTTCAAAAGCGATCATCTGAACGCCGCGGACAATTTTATCAACATCAATGCCTTTGTCAAGGCAAATCTTCTGTGCCTCTTCGAGAGAAGCGATGCCGTATTCTTTCATAACCTTTTCGATTTTATCGATTCGGCGGCTGTAACCTTCAAAAGTAATCATCTTTGTATTCTCCTCTCAATTATTCCTGACGGGGGTCAATAGTTTTGACTGCCTCGGAGAAACGGCCGTAAGTACCGGTATTTTTCTCCAAAGCTTCCTTCGGATCGACGCCTTTTTTGATAGCGTCCATCATTTTGCCGAGGTGAACGAACTTGTAACCGATGATTTCATCATTTTTGTCGATACCGATTTCGAGGATGTAACCTTCAGCCATTTCGAGGTAACGGGGACCTTTTTCCTTGGTTGAGAACATAGTACCGACCTGAGAACGCAAGCCCTTGCCGAGGTCTTCAAGACCGGCGCCGATGGGCAGACCGTTTTCAGAAAAAGCAGTCTGGGTACGACCGTAAACGATCTGTTTGAAAAGTTCGCGCATAGCGACGTTGATAGCATCACAGACGAGGTCGCTGTTGAGAGCTTCGAGAAGGGTTTTGCCGGGGAGGATTTCAGCGGCCATAGCGGCAGAGTGAGTCATGCCGGAGCAGCCGAGAGTTTCGACGAGAGCTTCTTCGATAATACCGTTTTTGACATTGAGAGTCAATTTGCAGGTACCCTGCTGGGGAGCGCACCAGCCCACACCGTGTGTAAGACCGCTGATATCGCTGATTTCTTTGGATTTGACCCATTTACCTTCTTCAGGGATGGGAGCCGGACCGTGTTTTGCACCTTTTGCGAGGCGGCACATTCTTTGGACCTCATGAGAACATTCGGCACAACTCATGTTACTGACCTTTCTTTTTTAATTAAACTTGAAGTTTCGGAAAAAACCTTAAAATAAACATCAGTAATATACAACTTTTTTGAGATTTTTCAAGTCAAAAAAACGCAACAAATATAAAAGGTAAAAATAATTTGATATTTTTATTGCAAAAGATACATTTGCGCGGTATATTAAAAGCAAGTGCCCGAGTAGCTCAGTGGATAGAGCAGAAGTTTCCTAAACTTTTGGTCGGAGGTTCGATTCCTCTCCCGGGTACCATTTTTTTTATCGTTAAAACATGATATAAAAAACAAAAACAGCGTTTCAAATAAATTTGACGCTGTTTTTATTTTTTATATCTGTTCTTCCGGTAACGGAAGATGTTTTAACGATTGCCTTGCGCTTTTGCTCCGCAAAATGCTCACGCACCCCGCCTGCGGCGTGGCCCTCTCCCTTTAATTAAAATCCTGTTTACAGCGTTTCAAATAAATTTGACGCTGTTTTTATTTTTTATATCCATTCTTCCGGTAACGGAAGATGTTTTAAGGGTGATTTTGCGTCATGACGCTGCATGAATCGCCGACTCCTGAATTTCGCACATACAACTGGAGCAAATAATCCCGGGATTTGATTTTCAGGCATTAATTCCAATTTTAAAAGCGGTGTACAATGAGATGTGTATAAATTCCTGCAGGAGTTTATGGCTGCAACACCAATATTGGAAATAATGCCTGACATTTCAAGCCGGATCGTTATTGATTCCCTGTTATTTCTACATTTTCTAAATTAAAATCCTTGCCGTCATTGAATTCGATTTGCAGTTCTTCAGAGCAGATGAAATTACAATTGCGAAGCACGATATTTTTTAATTCATATTCAACTGAATCTGCGGCCTTGATCAGGTGATCACACTTCAAATCAAGATTCTGCAAAGTAATATTTCTGCCATACGACATATGCAGATCGGGAGAACGGCGGAACTGCGTAAAGGAGTATGACGAGAAAATATATCTGCAGTATCCTCTGATATTTTCAATAAGAATATTTTCATTGAGCTAATTGGTGTCCGGACGCATTTTAAGAGAAAACAGACAAGCGGCTCCGTCAGTGACGCAATTTCTGACGATGACATCATGATTATGAATCGTCTCACTGCCGCAGGTAAGAATACAGTGACAGAAACCGAAGTTGCAGTTTTCAATGACAATATTGTAATTCGCTCCGTTTTCGGGAAGTTTATCGGCATCGGGGCCTTTGCCGCCTTTAAGTGCAACAGCGTCATCATTGACGGAAATATTGCAGTTTCTGATAACGACATCGTGACAAACATCGAGGTCGATCGCATCTGAACTCGGAGCGAGGACAGGTTTGGTCGATGCATAAATCGTCAGATCCTCCAATATCAGATTTGAACAACGGTAAAAATGAGTCGTCCAGAAGGGAGAATTTTGAATCGTTACGCCTGAAACAACCACATTTTTGCTGTTTGAAATATAGACTGTACGGGGACGCATTTCATCCATATTGGTACATTGCGGATTGAATTGACGCCTGAGCCAAAAGTGCCGCCAATACGGGAATCCGTTCCCATCAAGCGTCCCTTGCCCAGAAATTGAAAATCCGTCAACCCCATCGGCATTGATCAAAGCGGCAAAATAAACGACATTTTCGCCCTCCATACGGGACGGCAGTACTGCAAAATCAGAAATATCGGTACTGCCCTGAAGCATTGCTCTTTCTGCAAGTTCAAGAGATGTTCCTTTTTTGAAAAAAAGCGATCCCGAACAGTAATGTCCCTGCGGAAAATAAACAGTTCCGCCTTTTTCTGCTGCAATATCAATAACCTTCTGGATCGCTTCAGTCTGAATCATATCAGGGCGATCGGCCCTTACGCCGTACTCTGTAACGTTGAAAATATTTTTCATGATCAGCCTTTTATATGTATTATTCCTGCCGGAGTTTTGAGTTTGAGTTCTGCATTTTTAAGAAGCGGTGAAACTTTGTATTCATAAGTTTTCCAGCCCGGAGAATTCGGTTTCAATCCGAAAAGATGCTCAACTATGATATTGGCTGGACAACTTCCCCATGGGTGAGCCATGGAATTGTTTTTCTCCCAGTATTCAGCGGTCAAAGTCAGTCCCGCCTCCAGCATTGAAAGCCATGAACGGCCGGAGTTATTGATAAGAATGTCAAGTGCCTGCCTGTCATAGCCGTATTTGAAGAGTACGTCAAGGTAGAACTGAATTGTATAGAGGCTGCATTCCGGACCGGAGTCAGCGACAAATTCTGCAACCTGGGGCTGTTTGTCAGCCGGGACTGCATTGCACCAGAGAGCCCACAGATTGGTATGCAGTGAACAGTTTTCTGAATTGCTGCCGTCACGGTAAAGACCTTTTGCTTCATCGAAATAAACTTTTTGTAACGCCTCAAATTCCTCATCGGCAAGTTTTTTGAAAGGTGCAGCATCCCTTCCTGCACAGGAAGCCCATTTTTCAAGCACCTTCAAGTCTGCATAATTCAGAAAATTCGGAACGGCAAGTGCCTCAGACTGCAAATCGTAATTCCGGAGTTCATGATACGGCCAGTCGATAATATGCAGACGCGGAAAAGTTTCAATAATCCCATTCTGCATCAGATGATGATATGAACAATCCTCAACAAGTACATCCCAGTTGCGTTTGAGCAATTCAAAATCTGCCGTGTGCATAAGATAACGGTCAAGCAGAGGCAAAATCATCTGTTTCCACTCCACCGGCCATGTCTGGTGACGGATAATAAATTCCATGCTGCGTGCGGCAACACGGGTATCGCCGGAAACCGCAAAATCCGTCCGCATGGAGATATAAGAGTCAGCCTCATAACAGATACGCTCACGGCTGAAACAGTCGGTATACATATCAGTATTGCAGTATTTTATCGTGTTTTTGCAGAGAGTATAAATACGGTCAAGAGCTTCAATCCCTGAACGCATATAAGAATCATTGTCATCAAACGGTGCATGAATGACAATATTTTCTATTTCCGGCTCATTTTCAAAGCCGCAGACTTCAGCATAGCGGAAAATCCTCAAACCGAAATTTTCCAGTTTCTGACCTTTTTCCATAAAATGCCACATTTCATGATAACATGTCAGAGCCCGCGTTTGAAAACGGACACGGTCTTCATCCAGCATCTCCTCCCCGAGCCGCACTTCAGCAAAAGCATTTTTTTCACCGACAAGAGATATTGACCCGATCATCTCCTGACCGAAGTCACAAATCCATCTGCCGTCGGAACTTTTGCGTTTGGAAACAGGTTTGTGATATGAAATCACATAATTGTACGGAGCATCTTCAATCAAAATATCTGCTTCGCTCAGAGATACATTCTGCCATGAACTGTCATCAAAAGAAATATTCTGCCAGTTGTCCGGCAGTTTTGTGCCGTCAAGATGCTCAAAATATTCACCGGGGCCGATGTCGCCTTTGTAATAACCTGTAATTTGCGGAAACTCATAACATACCGGGCGGTAATAATCATTGACATTCAAAATCTTCCATTTTTCATCGGAGAGGATTTCAAGTTTTTCACATTCAATATTGATACCGTATTTTTCACCTCTGAAAATGAGCGAAAGCACATGCTTTCCAGCATTCAATTCAGGCAGGTTGAAAGTATGACGGACAAATGCAGCATCATTCTGGGCACGAAACGGTCCAGTGCCGATGAGTCTGCCGTCGCAGTAGAGTTTGAATTTGAGGAAACTGCCGCCGACGAGCCAGTTTGCATCAGTACCGTCATTTCTGATTTTAAGACATTTGTCACGCAAATAAGAATGTCTGTCGGCAATTATACTGACAGAGGCATCTCTGACGGGAGATTCCAGTTCAAACTCCCGTCTGGCAAAAACATTGCCGATAGAATTTATAAAAGTCTTTTTCATTTTATTTTTTAATCAAGCAGTTCAAATTTTACATAATTGAAACGGATCTTGCCTTTCAAACCTTCACGGATAAGCAGATAATATTTATAATCATCTGATTGTTTTTTGAGTGTATTTTGCATTTCTTTCCTTTCATTAACAGTATTAAGTCCGAATTAAATACTTTCTCTGTTAATAAGAACGGGCGGAAAAATCAACTGTTCGATGTTCATATCCTCCATAAGTTTATTTTTTGTAAGTTTTAAAAGAGCTTCTGTTATAGAATTTGAATCTTCTTCGTATGTTGTAAGCGGGGGGATTGTAAAATTGCAGTACGACAGATTATCAAAACCCAGGAGTGCAAGTTGTGACGGTATCGCAATTTTTTTCTTCGCAGCATATGAATAAACACTGAAAGCCAATGTATCCATTGTGGCAAAAATTGCCGTGATGTTCTGATTTTGAGAAAAGAGATTTTCAATGGCAGCATCGACAGAATCAAAATTTTCCGCATCAACCTCATACAATTTTACGCCAGGATGCTGACGGCAATATTCATTTGCTCCGTCCCGGCGGAATTTATTGAAAGATACTGCATAGTGCAAATACATACTCAAGATGCCGATATATTTATGTTTTTTTCCCTCATGCAGATATTTCACGGATTCATATCCTGCCAAAAAATTATCTGTTCCGACATTAGTGTAGTTTTGACCGTAACCGTTAAGCTGAATTATTTTTTCTGCCGGAAAATTTTCTGTTATAAATTGAAGTTCTTCGCCTTTGGTTTCTGTTGCAATTATAATATCCACCTCAAAATCGCATGATTTGAGCTGCTGAATGGAATTTATCAGATGAATATTGGCACCGTTGGTCTCAAATGTAGAACGCAGAGATTCGATGACTCTTGCATAAAGCATCTGCTGCAAGCGATGAAGTTTGATAAAAAGAACAATATTCTTCTTGAAAAAATGATTCCCAGCCGCCAAAGGATTTACATGTATACATTTTCCCTGATGACCTGTCAGGAATCCGTCTTCTTTAAGCCGTTTGAGGGATAATTTCATTGTACTGGTGCCGACATTATATTTTTGAGCAAGCAAACGGATTGAAGGCAGAGTATCACTGAACATACCGTTAAGTATATCCTGCTGCATTTTTTTGTTCAAATCATGAATAAGGACCATTTGAATATTCTCTACATTAACTTGGTCGACCAAATTAAAAATAGCATATATTTACAAAAAATCAATGTTAAATTTAAAAAAAATCATTAAATTATTGAAATGTTGCCTGATAATCATTGCATTATGAGTTCCGGTATGGATTCTGAAAATTATAAAATTAATCCTGATAGTAAAAAAAAATGGATATGGTTTTGTTAAAGAATTCCGGAAAAAATTGGGTTCTCTCCCCAAAGGGAATCATCGTTTGATTGGCCATTGGAGATTTGAGGGGGCAATTCCATTTGAATCTGAACCTTACAAATCAGCTAATCGTAAAGGTCGATTTATAAAACGCCGGAATCTTTATGTTATGAATATTGTATATAAATTCATAATATTATTGCAATTCTGCAATTTCTTTTTTCTCTTTTTTTCTGTTCCTGCAGCCCTGCCAGAGACATATAATGCTCAAAAGAAACAATATCCCGCAAAAACTGTAAACATATTTCGCCGGAATCATCCGCACAAACTTTTTGTGCTTATGAAATGTTTTCATAAAACGGACAGCCATCCGCCCCTTCCTCGCTATTTTTTTCATGAATTCAGGCGAAGAATTTTTCAACACATCTGCAGTCTGCACCCCGGAATGTTTGGCGACGACATGAGTCAATGAAGGATTATTTTTGGCACTCTTCTGAATAATTACCAACTCGTCGGCATGTTTTACATTTCTGAAAATATTTCTGGTGCGGATAAATCCGGCAGAATCCAGCAAAGATTTGGTATTGCTGAAAAATGCCTTTGCAGGAGCATCGATTTTGCGTGTTTTTATAATTTTTCTGCACATTGCGATTATGTAATCGCCCAGACTTTTTGTCATCGCTCCGGTCTTTTTAATCGCTTTCAATGCCGCCGGTGCCCAATCTGCAAAATCCACAAATTCAGTTGCCAATCCGATAGAAGACAACGCAATCACCACATTATCCGTTTCCCGTCCGGTGAGTTTATAGTACCCCTGATAAACCAGATCCCTGATATCTCCATACATTACCATATCAGAAGCAATACTGCCGCCGATTTCTTCAATCGAACTGTCTGGTTTTCCCCGGGTAAATCCCCGACTGACTTTACAGATACGCGTCCATACTTTCTTTGATTGATTATCAGCATAAATCAACAATTCCCCTGCCCGTTTGAAACATGGCAAATGCAGATTCACCACATCTTCAGCAAGGATTTTGGCTTCACCGTATTTTTTCTCTGCTATCAGCTGTTCAATTTCAGCGATATAATCATAATCCGGCAAAGCATCTATTTTCCGGGATATATCCGCAGCATCATACCGCTGCCAGACAACGATTGCCAATACTGCAAATACAATTCCCGGAACAAACCACTTCAATCTGCTGATAAAAATTCTCATTTTCTGCAAAATATCAGCTCCCGGACATTTCAAATGTCATTATATTTTCAAAGCATTCCTCAAAACGGAGTTTCAAGTTTATTCTCAAGGAACAGACAGAAATCCTCAAATGCTTCAAGCTGCATTTTCCTCTTGAGTTCATAGAAAAATCCATGTTCCACACGCTCATAAACTTTCCATTGCGTACCGATATTCATTTCACGGTGGCGGACAGCGATCTTATGGGTCAGGCGCGAATCAAACAAATGTTCATATTCCGCCTCAATAAAAAATGCCGGAGGATTATCTTCACGCACATAATTTTTCAAAGAAAGTCTTTCATAACGCTCCGGATCTTCCGCATAAGGCTTGCCGGCAACACTCTGCATCAGACTCCAGAATTGCGGCATGATTCCCTCATATTCCAGAAAATCATACGGTGTTGCCTGCACAACGAGCTTGCACGGACGGATTTCAGGATGTTTCAATCTGGAAATATCTTCCCCGAGTTCCCCCGGCAATGCAAACGCGCACAATGAAGCCAGATGCGCCCCCGCCGAACTTCCGTATATCACTACTTTCGGATTTTTTATACCTTTATCCATCAGCATACCGACAAAAACATCAAATGCTTCGCGCACATCACTGATCTGGGCGAATGCATCGACTCCTTTCAAACGGTAATCTGTCGAAGCGCAAGTATAACCCCGCCGCGCAAATTCATCCATCAAAACATGCTGTCCGATACGGCTGCCCTGATTCCAGCCGCCGCCATGGACAAAAAATATTGCCTGATCTCTCGCCGGCGCATCTTCATCCGCTTCAAAAACATCAAAAACCCTGTCAAGCTTAATAGGGGTATCAAGATAATAACTGTAAAACTTATGTTTCATTTTTAAATTCTCCTTTTTATGCAAAATATCATCATTTAGTAAATTTGCGTATTCCGGTGTCGCAAAGACAGGATTTGCCATAGCCGCCGCAGCAGTAAGCCAGCAGAAATCCGCCATCAGTCAGAAAATGTATCGCGGTGTAACAATAGCCGCATTCAATATCATATTCAATAATTTCATGATCATGCCAGTCAACGGCATTGCTGCTGCGGGCGATCACCAACCGGCAGCGGTCATTTTTCCAGATATCACGCTCTTTGTATCCCCAGCGTTCGGTTGAAAGATCGTTCCATACCGCAATGTATTCTCCGGTGTACGGATTTTTTTTCATCGACAACGGCGACTGCTGTGAAGGAAATTCAACCGCACGCTTTACCGCACTCCATGATGCGCCGCCGTCAATAGAAAATGACTTGAACTGGCTCTGATACGGAGTTCTCTGCCACGACATCAGCACACCATTGTCAAGCTCAATAATTCCCGGCTCCAGCAAGCCTTCTATAGTTTTCTGCACACAAGTTTCGCCACTTGGCGGCAGCAGCCAGTCAGATTTGTGCCAACTCGCGCCGCCGTCATCCGAATATACAAAAAATACTATCCCACGGGAATTCATAAAATTGTGAAACGCCAGCGGAATAATTATTCTGCCATTGCTGCACTGAATCACACGGTCATTGTTGAGAACAAAATAACCGATTCCCTGAAAAACTTCCTGTTCATCGCTCCATGTCGCGCCGTCATCAGATGAAAAACGCACACGCGGACGACAATCAACAGTAACTCCGTCAGCAAAAATCTGCTTTTTGCAATATGCCATCATCAATCTGCCGTCCAGAAGACGCAGCAGAGAAATACTCATGATATTACCGTCATCCGGCCCCTTGAACAATATTTCAGGTTCGCTCCATGTCGTGCCTCCGTCATCCGAATAAATAAATGCTATATCAGCATTGGCATGATCATGACCGCTCGTACCGCAGTAACGGCTGTAATAAAAAACAATTCTGCCGTTTGCCAGAACAGCAAAAGACCCTTCCGAATTGCGCGGATTATTATTTTTCTCCGACGCAGCAAGTTTACAAACCATTCGGGATGACATACAAAACTCCTGTTATTATATTCAAAATGATTTTATTAAATATAACACATCTCACAGCATTGTCAATAAAAAAATACGGAAAAGAAAAATTCATTTGAGAAATTTCTCTTTTCCGTAATAATTTTTCTGTCAAATATATGACCGGTTGAAAATTTACATCACTCTGCCGTTTTTAATGACTTCTTTCATCCATTTGGCGGAGAGTTTCGGGATGCGCTGCTGGGTGGTATAATTGATATAAACATACCCGAAGCGCGGACGGAAACCATGATGCCATTCGAGATTGTCCATGAAGCTCCAATGGAAATATCCTTTGACCGGCACACCATGGCTGACAGCTCTGGCAAGCTGAGTCAGATTCAGGCGCAGATTGCGGACGCGGATATCATCATAAACTTCGCCGTCATCGGGATCGGGACGGTCAGATTCCTGACGGGTTCCGTTTTCGGTGATATAAATTTCTTTCGGCTGCCATGTTTCATAGAAAAGGCGTGTTCCCCAATAAAGTGAAGACGGTTCAAAATAAAAATCATTGATACCGGTGCGCTGAGTATATTCATTTTCCTCAAAAATATGGTAGCCGCACTCTTTTTCGGGCGCGTAACGGACGCGTTTGCCATGATAAAGATTCAAACCGGCAAAATCCAGCGGAGTGCTGATGATCTTCATATCTTCATCGGTGAAAACAGGAGCATTTTCGCCCTCTTTTTCGAGATAACAATCAAGATATTTGCCTTCCATCATAGCAGTAACAAAGTGAGCATTCTGTTCACGGAGAGCTTTTTTGGCGGCTTCAACGTGTTCAGGAGTGTCGATCACCGGCACCATGAAATTGGAATTTTCTGCCATACCGATACGGGCATCCGGATTGCCGCTGCGAAGTCCCAAAGCCCCAAGACCGTGAGCCAACAGCAGATGATGACGCACCTGATTTACACGCTTGGTTGAAAGTTTAAGCCCGGGAGCAATAAGTCCCATGCCGTACGCGACATTTGAAGCGGCGAGAAATTCATTGACCGGAGAAAAGTTTTTGACCAATCCTTTGAATTCGCGACCGACGAGTTCGGCATATTCACCGAAATATTTGGCACAATCGCGTGATTCCCAGCCGCCGATATCTTTCTGAAGAGCCAGCGGCAGATCCCAGTGATAAAGAGTAACAAAAGGTTCGATGCCGTTTTCAAGCAGAGTTTCACAAACACTCTTGTAATGATCAACACCTTTCTGATTGACTTTACCTCTGCCCTCGGGAAAAATACGACTCCAGGCAAATGAAAAACGGTAACCTGTCAAACCGATATCACGCATGATCGCGATATCTTCTTTGTAGCGGTGATAATGGTCACTGGCGACGTTGCCGTTGGCATCATCACGCATAACGCCGGGGCGTTTTTCAAATTCATTCCAAACAGACGCGCCTTTGCCGTCCTCAAAGGGTGCGCCTTCGACCTGATAAGATGCGGTGGCGCTGCCCCAGATAAAATCTTCGGGAAATTCCCTCTGCATTATATTCATATTATTTTCCTTTTCCATCATTCAAACGCAGTTCAACTGCATCGACATAGAGAGCATTCAAATTGTCAGGATTGTTTGCCGCGCTGACAGTGATGAGCTGGTAGCGGATATTATCCATATATTTGAGTACATGGGGATATTCGACCCAAACCCATTCATTATCGGGCAGATCCTTGAGCTGAACAGTCAATGAGGGAGCGCAGTTGCCGCCGCTCCAGTTATGCTTGTTATAGTAGCAAAAACCGATATTTGCGGCAGCGCCTGCATTACCTTTTTTGCTGACTTTCAAACGGATGCGTGCCTTGTAAGTTTTGATTTTGGCATCATCGTCAAAAAATTCGCTGACGGGGAAATTGAGGCTCTGACCCATTGTCCATTTTTTATCAGCGGTCTGCATGGCGCAACGCTGTGCGAGGCTGGTTCCGTCATCGACGAAGCTGAAAGTTTTATGTGCATTGGGGAGAACACCGGCAAGCAAACGGATGGAATCTGACGGTTTGACCGGAGTCAATTCGATGGCATCGAAGCGCAAGGATTCGATATTTGCGGCATTATTTGCCACCTTGACCGCCAATATCTGATAACGGATATCGGGTTTATAACGCAAAATGTGCGGATATTCGACCCAAACCCATTCATTATTCGGCAGATTTTTCAAGGGAACAGTCAATGAGGGAGCGCAGTTGCCGCCGCTCCAGCCTTTTTTGTTATAGTAGCAGAAGCTGATAACGGCACCGTCACCTTTATCGCTTTTTTTCTTGACTTTCAAACGGACTCTGGCGCGGAAAAGTTTGCTGTGATCTTTTTCGAGTTCCTGAATACGGTAATTCATTGATTGACCGAGGGTCCAGCTTTTCTTCGGGAGCTGTTCGGCGCATTTTTTGGTCAATGCGCTGTCATCATTGACGATGGCAAAAGTTTTGTGACCGTTGGGGAGAGTATGCGCCATTTTGGTTGATGCTCCGTCAGTAATCGAAGTGATCGGAGCTTTCTGATCTTCCAGCAAAGTTTTGATGCGTTCAAAAGTTGCGTTACGGAAAGCACTTTTGCGGCGTTTGGGCAGGAATTTCAAATCCGTTGCCATGTATCGTTCACCTGCGGTACGGGTTTCAGGAGCAAGATCCTGCGCGAGGTTGAGCAACGCGACGGGTTTCCAAATACCTGCGGCGGAACGATCCTTGAATATTTTGGCTTTGAATTCGTGTTTACCGGGTTTCAGGCGTTTAGGCAAGTGCATATAGAAGCCCTTGTTCCATTCGTTATCGGTCTTTTTGCCCATGAATTCGCCGTCGATGTAAATCTCAATAGTGCCGTCAACAGCGGTGAAATAGAAACTCAAATCATCGTTGCGGAGTTTTTCATCCACAGTGAAATCTACTGCGTACCATGCAGTCCCGCGATATTCGGTATAGGGTTCCTGTTTGGTCCAGAAATCATCAATGCGAACTTTACCCCAGTTTGAAGTATCATCGGTGGGCTTGATTTTTTTGTCAGGGTCGATTTTGAAACGCCATTCGACCGGGAAAGCAGCGACGCGGCGTTCAGTATTCATCGCATTGGTCAAGTGCAGATACCACATGGGCATATGCATAACAGCGACATGAAGTTTGAAAGTATCGTTTTCGGCAAGTTTCTCTGCATCATAGAGAATTTTGTCCATTTTAGCGATAAATTCGGGAGTATAGGCGTGACGGTAAGCCGGTGCGCCGCGGAGAGTCAGAGGAGTATCGCGCTTGACGTCAACGAAGTTGTAGTGATAATCGTGAATTGCCTTGATATATTCGAGAACTTTTTCTCCGCCTTTGCCGTAGTAAAGGTGACAGAATTCTTCTACTGCTTTTTTGATATCGGTGGATGCCGGACGCCACAGAAATTTGGAAATGATATAACTGCGGAGTTCTTTCATTTCAATACCTGCGGACTGCGGAGATTCGCAGAACATACCCTTC
>JAZSRU010000176.1:0-31449 GCA_045538635.1 Victivallaceae bacterium | reverse complement strand
AAAAATCTTTTTTTGTGTTATTTTATACAAAAAAAAAAAAAAAAAAAAAAATATAAAAGTTTTTGAAAAAGGGAGGGGGGGGGGGGGGGCGAGGAAAAGAAACTTGTTTCAACAAGGTTTTTTCCTCGCCTCTGAAAAACGCTTCTCTTTACTCAAAAAGGAGTTTTTTTATGGATAAATTTTATGTAACTACGCCGATATATTATGTGAATGACAAACCGCATATCGGGCATGCTTACACTACAGTTCTGGCTGATGTGCTGGCGAGATTTCACCGCTCTCTGGGGATTCCGACATTTTTTCTGACCGGCACCGATGAACATGGTCAGAAAGTCGAAAAGGCGGCAAAGCTTCGCAATGAAGCCCCGCAGAAACATTGCGATGATACTGTGGAGCGTTTCAAGGATTTGTGGAAACGCCTCGGCATTACCAACGATTATTTTATCCGCACTACCAATGTGGATCACAAAAAAGTGGTTCAGGAAGTTTTGCAGGAACTTTATGACAGAGGGGAAATTTATAAGGGCGATTTCAAGGGGCATTACTGTGTCGGTTGTGAACGCTTCCTTACTGAAAAAGACCTCGTTGACGGCAAATGTCCGGAATGCAACCGCGAAGTTACAGAAATCGTGGAAAGCAATTATTTTTTCCGTATGAGCAAGTATCAGCAGTGGCTGATTGATTATATTGAAAGTCATCCGAATTTCATCATGCCGGAGTTCCGCGCCAATGAAACTCTGGGATTTCTCAAAAAAGAGCTGAAAGATTTGTGTATTTCCCGTCATAAATCGCGTTTGAGCTGGGGTATTGAACTGCCGTTTGACTCAGATTATGTCTGTTATGTCTGGTTCGATGCCCTCATCAACTATATCTCCGGTGTCGGCTACAAAAAGGATGATGAAATGTTTAAAAAGTGGTGGCCCGCTTCCAAACATCTTATCGGCAAAGATATTCTCACAACACATTCAGTTTACTGGCCGACTATGCTCAAAGCGATGAATGTTGAAATGCCGGAAACTATTTTCGCTCACGGCTGGTGGCTCACCGGACGCGAAAAAATGTCAAAATCTCTCGGCAATGTCATTAATCCTATGGATATGGTTGATAAATGCGGTGTCGATGCATTCCGTTATTATCTGCTGGCGGCAATGGCTCCCGGTCAGGATGCTTCATTTACAGAAGAATCTTTTGTCAAACGCTATAATAATGACCTTGCCAATGACCTCGGTAATTTCGCCAGCCGCGTACTTAAAATGACTTTGCGCCACAGTAGCGGACTGATCAGCAAGCCGGGCGCATTCAATGAAGATGACCTCGAACTGCTTAACGCCGTAAAAGCCGGTAAGACTGCCATGGAAAAAGCTATCGCTGAAATGAAACTCGATCAGGGGATTGACAGCGTTATGGAAATTGTCCGCTGCGGTAACCGTTATCTGGAAAAAACTGCCCCGTGGACCCTTGCTAAAAAAGGTGAAACTGAACGATTGGCAACAATTCTCTACAATGCTGCGAATGCGGTTTATCATGTTTCTGTATTGCTTTCTCCCATTATGCCTGAAAAAATGGCAGAATTGCAGAAAGTTCTCGGCGCAAATGTTTCAGATCGTATTGATCTGCTGGATGCTGATGCTCAGATCCTCGCCGGCTGTACCATGCAGGATTCCGACCCGCTTTTCCCGCGCTTGCAGGAGGAAGCTGCTCCCGCCCCCGCACCTGCTCCCAAAGCAGAGAAAAAAGTTGAGAAAAAAGCTCCGGTTGAAAATGTTGTCGAACTTATCTCCATTGATGATTTTTTCAAAACTCAGCTCAAAACTGCAAAAATTCTTGAAGCAGAAAAAATTGAGGGCGCAGATAAACTTCTCAAACTTAAAATCGAAGTCGGTTCTGAAATCCGTCCGCTGGTCGCCGGTATCGCTCTTTATTACAAACCGGAGGAACTTATCGGCAAAACTATTGTCATCGTTGCCAATCTGAAACCTGCCAAAATCCGCGGCGTTGAATCATGCGGTATGCTGCTCGCAGCTAAAAACGGTGATACTCTCAAACTCATCACTACTGACGGCGAAATGGCTTCCGGAGTGAGTATCGGCTGATGGACGATTATATCGAAATCCACCGCGACGAGCGTCATATCAGGCGCGAGCGCGAAAAAGCACGCGAATTGCGCAAAAGTCCGTTTTTTCAGGAACTTTTGCGCAAGGGCGTGTGCCATTACTGCGGCGGTAAATTTCCGCCGGAAGAGCTTACCATGGATCATATCGTGCCGGTCGTGCGCGGCGGTAAATCAACTAAAGGTAATGTTGTCGCATGCTGCAAGGACTGCAATAACAAGAAAAAATATCTGACCCCCGTCGAAATGATCCTCATGGCTGAGGAAGCAAAAAATAAATCTGCAGAATGATTATATTAACAACAGCATTGAAAATGCCAGCGTGTTGTTGAAACAATGGGCAAAAAATGACGCGCCCAGTTTCCCTTCACGCATGTATAATCCCTGAAAACACATGCCGAGAACAAAAAGCGGGACAAGCTGGAAAAATATTCCGTGCAGTCCGGCAAAAAGCAGCGAAGTAACTGTCATGCTGAATACCGGAGGACATCTGTAACGGATACCTTCAAAAATTATGCGGCGGAAAATCATTTCTTCAAAGAACGGGACGATAAGACAAATAAGCGGAATTGCAAAACAGAGTTCAATTCTGCTGCATGATTTAATAAAATTTTCCACAGGAACATTTGTGTCATAATGTAAATGCAGGTATTTTAAAAGAGTTTCCCACACATATGCCGATAATCCGGCAATAATTACCATGCTGAAACTGTATAGGCAGAGTTTATGGATTTTCAACCCTGTGAAGTCTGCTTTTGAGAGATGAAAACTGCCGGAAAAGGCAAAAATAGCCATTCCTATCAATACCGTCGGCATCATCATCAGCCATGGATTGCTGTTCAATGCGGCGGCAAGCGACGGCGTCAACCGCACCAGAAGAGAGGGGAGCAGCAGGAAAAACAAGGCACACAGGATTATTGCAGCAAGTGCATTTTTTTCTGCGGGGGCGGGAGAAAAATTTTTCACTTTATTTCCTTGAAAGTAAGTCTTTCCAATGCAGGGGACTTGCCTTTTTCGATAATTTCTTTCAGATTTATTTTGCGTGCGTTCACATTCATGGAGTCGGTCAGGAATCTGCCGTCGCAATTTACCTTGAACATCACAGTATCGTCAAATATCCATTCATAAGATGCCCGTCCGCTTTTATCTCCTGTATAAAAAAGTTTGATTTCCGGCATGGTATTCATGATAAAATCTTTTTGAGCTTGGGTAATGTTCTTATTTTCCTGCGGTGTTGTATCTTTTTGCGGCTTCACCATGAGGCTTTTGGTATATGGCTTGTTCCATGAATTCACCAATGTCAATCTGGCAAAGAGCAGCATTTGCTGTTCTTCTTCCTGACTTAAAACGCTGTATGCTTTGCCGTTGATTATGATTTTCTCCCCGCATCCGGCAGAAATAACGGCAAAAGATACACAAAATAATGCAATAAAAATTTTTCTGATCATTTTTAATCTCCTGTATTGAAGTTCATTTTCTTTAAAAGTTCTGCACTTTCCGGTGATATGGAGGATACATCAAGTGTCCAGCCGTTGAACTCGCGCCTGTAATGGTAGTCGCCGCGCAGTTTTTCAAAATTTTCCGGATGCAGAAGCAGATCATCGCTGTCGCGCTGTATATCGTATGATTTCAATGCGGCAAAAGTCAATGCCTGCTGCGGTTCAAGCGGCGGAACCGGTAATGGAACTGTATTGCCGGGATGGAGTTCATTGACTTTGAAAGTTTTAAGAGGGGCTATATTCAGCACAGAAGCAATATTGCGGACACTCTGGGTCGTGCCGTTGGCCTTGCCGTCAGCGGAGTACCCTGCAATATGCATGGTGCCGATTTCCAGCAGTTTCTGTAATTCACGGTCAATGGCAGGTTCATTCTCCCATACATCAAGGACTGCTCCTGCTATAATTTTGTTTTTCAGGGCATTTTTCAGGTCTGCATTTTTGCAAACACTTCCTCTTGAACTATTTATGAAAAAAGAAGTTTTTTTCATACGCTTAAAAAAAGCGTCATCTGCAAGATAATGTGTAGTTTCATCCAGTGGGACATGCATGGTGACAAAATCTGATTTTGCCAACAGTTCGTCCAATGCCGTAAACTTTTCGGCTCCTTCTGCGGCTGCCCTCGGCGGATCATTCAAAAGAACATTCATATTCATTGTGCGGCAGGCTTGTTCAACTGCGCTGCCGACATGACCGGCTCCGATTATACCGATCGTTTTGCCGGAAAGTTGTATATTGTGTTTCTCCGCCAGACGGAGCAATGCGCAGATGATATATTGCTGAACAGACATGGCATTGCATCCCGGCGCACTGAAAAAGGCAATGCCCAGTTTTTCTACTTCATTGATTTTTACATGATCGGTTCCGATAGTTGCTGTGGCAACAGCTTTGATATTCGTATCATGCAGCAGTTCGTGATTGCATTGCGTGCGGGTGCGTACGATCAATGCATCACAATCAATGAGGTCGGAGCGGGTTATATCCGCACCTTTTTTGTAAACAGTTTCAATGTTGTATTGTTCAAATACGCCATGCAGAAATGGTATTTTGTCATCGGAAATTATTTTCATTTTACAGACCTGTTGGAATATCAATGAATTCTGTATCAAGTTGGAATTTGGACATAAGGCGGGCCATCAGGGCCTTTACTCCAACTGTTTCGCTGGCGTAATGACCGAGTGAGAGAACCGGCAGTTCAAGCTCTTTCTGCAAATGATACATTTCATGGCAGAATTCTCCTGTGATCAGGAGTTCCGCACCGGCTTGAGCAGCCTGTTCCAATGAATCTATACCGCCGCCGCCGGATACAATCGCAATTTTGCTGACAGCAGTATCGTTGTCGCCGTGGAGTTTGCCTCTGGTATTCAGTCTGTCTTCAAAAATTGCAGCTATATCTTTCAGCAGCATTTTTTGCGGCAGAGTACCTGAAAAACCTATCATACAATGATCATATTCAAAAAAACTCTGCATATTCTGCAGATTGAGAATTTTGGCAAGCTGCGCATTGTTGCCGAATTCAGGGTGCGCATCAAGCGGCAGATGAGCCGCATATAATGAGATATTATGTTGAAACATCCATTGCAGACGCTTGGCAGTATAACCTGAAAAACGGCGCGGATTGCTTTCCCAGCTGATACCGTGATGCACTATAACCATATCTGCACCGCATTCGGCAGCAGCTTCAAATAATTCAAAACATCCGTCAACGCCGAAAACAATTTTTTTTATATCATTTCCGGCTTCGATTTGCAACCCGTTGTTTGATACATCGGCGGCAAATTCTGCAAGTTTCAATTCGCTGTCAAGATATTTTACTATTTTGTCAAGATTCATTTTTTTTCCCGTTTTGTACAGTGTGAAAATATATCTGATAAAAGATAACTCTTTTCCTGAAAAAAGCAAGTCTTTGAAGCAAAAAGTTGACACGGAATCTTTCAATAACCTGTTCATTTTTTCAAGAAAGGAGTTTTTTATGGTTCAGTATCGCGAAATTCGGGTCAATATCGACTGCTCCAGAGGCTTGTTGGTATCTGATGACGGAACGAAAATCAATCGTGATGATATGCTGCCGCGATTGATTCTGGCAGATGAAGTAATCATGCGGACGGCATTTGTCAATGTGCATGAGTCGGACGGAAATATTGAAGTGCAGCCTGCGGAATTGTCGGATGCACTTTCGTTGCGTATTATCGGTGATTTTGATTATGATGATAATTCCGGTGTGATGTTTTCAGCTGCATTTCTGCCGGAAAAAAGTGATTTGTCGCAGGGGGTGTCATTTTTTCATATCAAAACAAATTCCGTACGGTTCAAAGAGGCGCTTAAAAATCATAAATCACAGAAATGTGAATTTGTGATACTTGGAAAAACTGTTGACCCCATGTCAACAATGGTGCTTGCCAAAGATTACTTTATCGCTGAAAGCCGACCGTGTGAAACATATGATTTGTCAGAAACTTTGCCTGAAGATGTTATTTACAAGGCAGAATTGCAGTCTTTGCTGGATATGAAAAGTCCGATTGATCACATTCATACCGGATATGCAGAAGAAAAGCATACTCATTTAATGGCCGATATAACAGATTTTACCGCCGGGAATAATGCTGATTACAAAGCCGGAACCGGAATTGAAATCACTGATGACGGGATTATCAATTGTACACTCAATTTAAAAGATGGTGATTCCGGAGTTACTGTTACTGATGACGGCAGGGTGCTGATTGGTGATATTGAACTCGCTAAAATGTCGGATGTTTCATCCGCCGCTGATGATACCGCTGATGATATTGCGGAAGTGGTCGCTGATTTGAGATTAATTACAGGAGAATTTGCAGGATGAAATGGCAGAAGATTATTTTAACAGACGGTGTGTCGAATGATAACCATTACGCTCTCGATGAGCATGGCAATATTTGGGAATGGGGTTTAGAAAAGATTGGCATTGCCGGTTCGATTGCTCCCAATCCCAATCCCAGACAGATTACCACAGGCGTGAGATTCGTTGATATTTCCACTCGCGGCGCGGCTCTCGATGAAGACCAGCGGCTTTGGGTATGGCACGAAGCTGTGAAAACCCACGCAAACGATAATCCCAAAGACCTCGCAGTCCCGACAATATATGAGCCTTTTACCCAATGGGGCGACGGCAACAGATGGTTGAAGATACAAAGACACTACGGTGGCGGTGTATGGGCTCTCGCCAGTAATGGCTATTTAACAGTAATAGGGCACAACTTTCTGCTTGATACTTACTCAGACGAAGATGTTCACGGCGCCCAATGGAAGGATTTTTATGTCGGCGATGATTTTCTTCTGGCAATCGACAAAGACTCAGGCAAGCTTTACGGCGGACGAAACTCTTTCGGCCCCAGCTGGATTCCTGTCAGTACAGCCGTTAATCCCCTCGGGCCAATCGAAAGCGTTGAGCGTGTTTCTTTCCGTAAATTCGCACCGCGATTCGGCATTATAAGTTCAGACGGCGATTTATGGCAGTTCGACCCGTATGAATGGAGCGGCGAGGACGGTTCGCCCGTAAAGTTTGAAACTGATAAAAAATGGGTGGATGCGGGTGGCAATATCGCTCTGGACACCGATGGAAATTTCTGGGGGTGGGGCGAAAATAGCTACGGAAACCTTGGTGTCGGAGATTTTGAAGACCGCAGCGAACCGGTTTTAATCAGTTCGCTTCCGAAATCACAAAGCGCAGTTATCGCCACGGACATGGAAGCATCCGCTGTGATTACGGATGACGGTGAACTGCGTCTCGCCGGAACAAACAGTTCTTATGTGCTGGGGGTGAAAGATACAGGCGCGAAGTCCAATGTTTTCATCGGGCTGGGCGAGGCGGCACTTTCTCCGGAGGGGTACATGGACGCTTTGCGTGCTTATGTCGATATGGTCGCAGAAGCCAAAGATAAACTGCATGAAAAATTCCAGCTGCAAGGTGTGCCGTTCCGTCAATACGCAGAGAATATCCATGCTATGATTTACCTCTGCACTTATGTCAATCGTACTTACGAAACAGGAAAATTCACCGTTTCCGGTCTGCCCGATGATGCTTTCAAGGATTTAGCAGATTGGGAGGGCAACCTCTACCCCGAAGAATACCGCACAAAAAATCCGAATGGCACTTATGCTCCGTATCGCAAGGATGATGAATATTTGTCAAACTGGAGATTCAGGAATGAACACGGAACTGTTTGCTACTGGAGTGGCGAGTGGTTGGCGTGGGTTTTTGCGCCGTTTGCAGAGGGCGAAGATGATAATTACTGGTTGAGTTGGTTTCCGGCTCGCGGTCGTTGCGAGTATGAAAACATGAAATATCCGTGGGACAGTTCCATTGAATGGGTTGACGGTAATACAGATTCACCAATCAGCGGTCTTGCCATTGCTCCGGTCATTCCTGAACCTGTTGAGCAGTATTGGAACGGCTATCAGCTCGTATGGAACAGCAAGAGCGGCAAATGGTTTATGAATGTTGAAGAAAAGAAGCTCACCTATGGCGATTTCATGCCGGTTGCAGGGCGGTTCTATGATGTTGACTGCACTATGGAAGTCAGTTATCCCGACCTTTATGAGAGTCTGAAATACTCAACCCCGACCAATATGACCAGCAACGATGAGCTTTTGGGTTGGAAGATTACTGCAAGTTCGGAATATACGGAAACAGCTCATCCCAATGCAGGGGTGACACACCCGGCGTACTATGCTTTTGACGGCAATGATTCTACTGTTTGGTGGGAGCAATACGGGAGCGAGACGCCGTTTATTCAATGGGAGAATCCATTGCGTAAAGTGCTATTGAAACAGTTGATAATTTCCGGTGACGATGGGGATGCTGTACCGATATTCTCAAGCAATAGCGGCAATGTGATTGAAGCAAGCAATGACGGAGTTGAATGGGTACAACTGCCGTATGAAGATGCAGGGTATGACTATTCAATCAAGGGCGTAAAGGTTTTATTCCCGGATAACTACAGTTTTTACAGCTATTATCGCATCATACGACATACTGGCGGGGCAACTCGTTGGCTGATTAAAGAGATCAAAGGTACATACCTCAACGAAAGAGAAGTCCCGAAATGAAATTGATGAAAGTAAAAGAATTGCGTAATAAATGCCATGCCCTCGATTTTGAGGGTGTGGAAATTCTTGAAAAATTTACTGATAATGAGCTGCGAAAAATCTGTAATGGTATCGGTCCGGAGTTTTTTCCTGATGCTTGGAGAAAAGTTATAAGCTGGATTTATAAATATCTTGAAACAACGGCATTTTTGCATGATGCGGAATTTCAGGCGCAAGTCGGGTTGCATAAAGCAAATGCGCATTTTTTTGTGAATGGCAATTTGGAAGTTATAGCAAAATTCAAATGGTACGATTTGCGGAGATATATCGGTAAGCGGCGCGTCCGTCAGTTTTACTGGCTGTTGGAAACATTCGGTTGCCGGGCGTATAATGAAGCACCGCTGCAAAATATAAAACAATGAGGATGAAAATGCTTGAACATTTGCAATCTGAAATTACTCTGTTGGCGGGTGGATTTACCGCCGTAGTGTCAATTCTTTTGAGCTTGATCATTCATGAATTGCGGATATTGCGCAAGGATTTGAAAGCCTGTGTGTCTGATAAATTCTGCAAAGTGATGATGAGCGAACATGAAAAAAGAATTAAAAAACTTGAAAACAGAATGGAGAAAAAATGAAAAAAATTATTTTGGGCGTATTTGCTGTACTTGTTTTGAGCGGCTGTACTTCTGTAATTTCGCATTATGACGAAAACGGCAGAATTATAAAAGTTGAAGAAGCAACCAATTTCAGCCGGGTCATGGACGGATTGAATGAAAAAAGCCAAATCGTCATGGTAGATGGAACTTTCGTTGATTTTGAAGTATCAGCGACAGCCGGAGAAAATTGCAGTCCGGGCATGAAAACAATTTTTGCCAATGGGAAAACCGCATTTGTCAATGCCCGCGACAGCGGCAATTATAAAGGAGCCTCAACTGTGGTTGAAAAATTCTTTGCCAAAGAGTTGAAAGTTTCCACTTCCGGTATCGAATCCAGATAAAAATCAGTCTTTGTTTATAATCAAATCAATATTTTTGGGCTGCGTTATAAAAGATGACTGTTTTCTTCCGTCTCCCACACAACCCACTCATCATTTTCAAAAAACTCTTGTGTAACTTTTTTGCAAAAAACGGTATTTTTGTAAAAAGATATTGAGAAATAATTGACAAAAAAATGTAAAAATTCTTGATTTTTTTAATTTTTATGCTATTTTAATAGAAGTTAAGCCGGATTAGCTCAGTGGTAGAGCAGTTGACTTGTAATCATCAGGTCGTCAGTTCAAGTCTGACATCCGGCTCCATTTTTTTGCCTTGATTTAAAAATTTTGCTTTGTTCTGTGCCGGTGCTGTATTATTTCAATCGTTTTGATAATTTTATAATACCTTTAGGGGAAATCAGTTTTACAATAGCAGCATTTTCTTTGGCAGAACCGATATTGAATTTTGTCTGTGCCGAGAGAGTTCCTGCTGCAAATTCCCGATTGAGTTGTGCGCAAAATTTATCCAATGTCTGGGCTAACCTTTTTTCTGAAAATTGCTTATAATTTTTTTGAGCATTCTGATCTATCATTTTAAGCACAACTGCATCTTTATTCTTAAAGCTTTTATGTATTTGTCGGATGATTTTTTTCTCTGTTTCCAGAGTTGCCTGTACTGCTGCTGCATATTTTTTGCGATCAGGGAGCATGCCCAAAAGTTCCTGTTTATCTTGCTGGGTCAAATTACATCTTTGCAGGACTTTTCTGTAATGCTCATTTACTGCAGAGGCAACTAATAAATGCAAATAGCAACTTTCTCCTGAAATAAATGTATTCAGGATTTTTGCCAGATCCTCAAAATCTTTTTTGGCGGCAGTTTTTTTATTGTCATGGGCATTAACTTCAGCAGAAGAAAGAAGCCACTTTCCTGCTGTCCGCAAAGGTGTGAGCCAGGGCAATAACTGCTCGGGATCTCCGGTATAACTCATTCCCGGGGCGGTAAATCGGGCTAAATCTTTTACTTCCTGCAAGATATCCTGATTATTGGCAATAAGTGTACGCGCTTTTGCTATGTTAAAATTGGATGGATAGGAATAATGCAGGTGTGAAAGTTCATTTTTGTCGAATTTTTTATCCTGTAATTCAAGCAATTTTCTGCAAAGTGTATTTGCCGGAAATTCATGTGTTTTTTTAGGGGGAGCTGATTTTTTACTGCCCTCGGCAGCTTTTGTATCTGAAGAAGATGGCACTTGTTCTTCCGGCTTATTAAAGTACAAAAAATATGCAGCAATAATAACAGCAATAACTACTAATAATGTTTTCATTTTTCACTATTTCCTATATATCATAAATTATGTAAAATCAGCCAATTTTTATATTTATAATAAAAACTTTCAGAAAAGCCGTCTGCCTGAAAATGAAAAAAATAAAATGCGGATGTTGCAAACTTGTAAAATAAGTTATGATTTTCTCCAGTCATGACTTATTATAGTTCTTCTTTTCTGCTCAAACGTTGAAAAAAGGCTGTTGTTCACCTTTTTTGAGGTTTTGCAACAGCCCCATTTCATTAAATATAAACTTATTTGACAGCGATGAATTTGCCGCCGTTTTGAGCGGATTCATGGCTGGCTGCACAAAGTTTAAGATTGTGTACGCCGTCTTCAGCATTCATGTATTTGCCGGAGATAACGGATTTTGCATGATTTTCAATCAAGCTCTGGTAGATATTGGCGTATTCGGTAACTTTGATGGTTTCGACTTCGCCGAGAGTATCTTTTTCCAGACGGATTTTGATGGGTTCGCCGGGATGACCGGAGAGCTGGAACATCGCACCGTAGCTGCGGAGAGTTGATTCTGCACCGTAAATTTCGTAACCGAGGTTGGTGAGAGTGCCGCTCAAGCCGCCGCGGAGTTCAGAAAATGCTGCTTTGACAGAACCGACCATGCCGGATGCCATTTTGAACTTGATATATGCGCCGTCTTCAGCTTTGATATTCATCATTTTGGGCAGGTAAACTGCACCGACTTCGACGATTTTGTCGTTGAAAATGTATTCAGCGACATAGAAGCAATGGCTGGCAACGTCGCCGATGGGACCGCCCATTTCGTCGATATTGTTGCAACGCCAGGTTTTAGCTTCATCTTCGGAGAAGCCGTAAGCAAATTCCATATGGAAGCAGCTGTCATTGACTGCGCCGAGTTCGCCTTTGGAAACGATATCTTTTGCTTTGATTGTCCATGCGTTGTAAACCATCATGTGGTCAACGGTCAATGAAACATTGTTTGCTTTGGCACAATCGACCATAGCTTGAGCATCGGCGACAGAAGTTGCAACGGGTTTTTCAACGATGACATGTTTTTTGGCATTCATTGCCTGAATGGCAAGTGTGGCATGTGAAAGGTTGTTTGTTGCAATGTAAACTGCATCAACATCCGCATCAGCCAGTAAAGCATCGATGGTGTCATACCATTTGAGACCGAGAGCTTCTGCAGCTTCTTTGCGGGCGGGATTGAGGTCGAATGCACCGACGAGTTCAGCGTATTCCAGCGGCTGGAAACGGCTCTTGTCGCAAGCATAGCCTTCTTTGGCAACACGGTTTTCAGCGATGCCGCCGAAACCGATCAAAGCATATTTTACTTTAGCCATAATAAAATTCCTTTATAATAACAATTTCGGGAAGAAAAATTTTTCTTCCAAAAAAATCCGTGTCGGTAAAACCGGCACGGATTCGGAATAAGCAATCTTCAGATTACTTCATGTAAGCTGCGGCGACTTTCTTGAATGCGTCGATCATAGCCTGAGTGTGTTCTTCGGTGTAAACGGGGTGAGTGAAGAAGCTGATGGTACGATCGGTCAACCAGTTTGCCATTTTGCAGTTGAACTTGGAGTAATCGATGTTGCGTGAACGCGGATCGTTGAAGGGATAACCTGCTACGCCGAAACCTTTGCGGTCGGTATAAGCCTGTTCTTTGTACATTTCGGGCCAGAGAACGCTGTAAACAGGAACGCCTTCGGCTGCGATTGCAGCGATGAATTTCTTGGTGTCAATGCCTTCTTTGAATTTGTCAGTGTCGAGGACGAAGGGAGCCCACCAGAAAGAGTTCTGACGGTCTTCAGTATCGACGGGAGCGTATTTGACCAGCGGATGATCTTTGAGCTGAGCGATAAGCATCTTACCGTTGCGGATACGGTTTTCGAGGTTCCAGTCATCGAAACGTTCGAGTTCGCAAAGACCGATCTGGCTCTGCATTTCAGTCATGCGGAAGTTGAAACCGACGCGACGGTGGATGTAAAGCTGTTTGCCTTCCATTTCGAGGAGGTTGAGTTTAGCTTTGACGTCATAACCATGGTCGCGGAAAGAACGGCATACCCATGCGAGATCTTCGTCGTTGGTGACGACCATACCGCCTTCACCACCGGTGGTGAAGTGTTTGCTCTGGCAGAAGCTGAAGCAGCCGACAGTACCGATGGTACCGGCTTTTTTGCCTTTGTAAACACCGCCGAAGCACTGTGCGCAGTCTTCAACAACGTAGAGGTTGTATTTCTTTGCGATTTCCATAATGGGATCCATGTCAGCGACGATACCGTAGAGGTGGACGACGACGATGGCTTTGGTGCGTTCAGTGATAGCAGCTTCGATTTTGGTGGGATCGATCAGGTGGTCGGTGCCGCAGTCAACGAAGACGGGGAGAGCACCAGCCTGGAGAGCGCAGAAGCTGGAAGCGATGAAGCTGTATGAAGTACAGATGACTTCGTCGCCGGGGCCGACGCCGAGAGAAGCGAGAGCGGTGTGCAGAGCGCAGGTACCGTTTGCAACGCTGATAGCATTTTTAACGCCGAGCCATTCAGCCCATTTCTTTTCAAATTCCATACCGACTTTGCCGGTCCAGTAGTTGACTTTGCCGGATTTGAGAATGTCGGTAACTTTGTCATAGACAGCGGGGTTGAACTGCGGCCAACCGGGGAAAGCACCTTCAAAGACTTTCTTGCCGCCATCGATTGCGAGTTGTTCTGCCATAGGAAACCTCCTTGTGTTTGTTAAAAATTCCAATGGGGAAAACATTTATACAATATATTATAATGTCAGAATGCGTATAAAGCAACAAAAAAAGATTGGAATTTTCTATTAAAAAAATGTAAAATCTTACTATTTCTTGTCGAGGTTAATTTTGTTGCAAAGATAATAAAACGGGGGCATAGAGTATGTTTATTCTGCGCGGAGAACTTTGATCGGATTCTGCTGGGCCGCTTTGTAAGCGGGATAGGTTCCGAAGATTATTCCGACAAGGCAGGAAATAATGAGAGAGGCGAGAATGCTCCATACAGAATAGATTGTGGGCATACCGCTGTAATGTGTGATTATTTTTGCAATGCCGACGCCGGTGGCAATACCCATAAAACCACCGCAGGTGGTCAGAAATACAGTTTCGAGCAGAAATTGGAGAATGATATCGGATTTTTGTGCGCCGAGTGCGCGGCGTGTACCGATTTCTTTGCGCCGTTCATATACGCTTGCGAGCATGATGTTCATGATTCCGATACCGCCGACGACGAGGGAGATGCCGGCGATTGAAGCCATGACGATAGTAAAAATATTCTGGGTTTGTTCGCGCTGTTTCAAGAGTTCAAATGGAACTATTATCCCCCAGTCGCGGGTTGCACCGTGGGTTTTGTCAAAAAAGTTTGCGATTCGTTTGGCAGTATTGTCGATATGCATGAGATCAACTACTTTGATGATCAGCAGGTCGTACATGACGCGGATGATTTTGTGAGTATTGCCCTCGCGGAAAAACGCATAGTCATTGTAATGCGCGCGGGCAGTCGGCATGGGGATAATGATCATATTGCTCTGGGTTCCGATTTCGGGGTATTGAGAACCGTACGGATTGTCTATGATGCCGATTATTTTGAATACATCGCCTTCAATGCGGATATTTGAGCCGACAATATCCTGTCTGCCAATTTGGAAAAGCCGTCTTTTGACGCTTGTGCCGATAACGCATACATTCAGTTTGTTTTTGAAATCGGCGGCATGGAACCAGCGTCCGTCAACGATTGTCGCGGGTGTATCTTCGAGGAAATTTTTATCTGTGCCGACGAGTTTGATATCGGTTCTTGCCAGCCCCTTCAGCACTTTTTTGCGGGTGTTGAAAAGTCCGGTAATACGGTCAACATTATCCATTTTCAGCAAATGCTGCAAATCAACTTCAGTGATACCATATCGTTCAATAACGCTGGCATCATCATTGCCGTCACTTTTGCCGTCAAGAGGCGGACGCTGTGAAAAAACGATGATCTTGTCAATACCCATGGCTTCGATCTGGGCGAGTGCGGCGCGTTTGGCTCCCTCTGAAATGGCAAGCATGGCGATAACGCTGCCGACACCGAAAATCACGCCCAGTGATGTAAGAAATGAGCGGAATTTGTGCATCAGCAAATTGTGGATGGCAAGTGTAAAAATATCTCTCGGCAGCATCATAACGGCAAATTACTCCACGCTTTCGATCCTGCCGTCACGCAGGCGTATGATTTTGTCGTAATGCGGTGCCAGAGCAGGGTTGTGAGTAACCATGACGATTGTTACACCCTGATCGTGCAGTTCATGAAAAAGTTCCATGATTTCATCGCTTGTTTTTTCGTCCAGGTTTCCGGTCGGTTCGTCAGCGAGGATGAATGCCGGATTGTTGCTCAAAGCGCGTGCAATGGCAATACGCTGACATTCACCGCCGGAGAGCTGAGTGGGTTTATGTCCGAGGCGGTGTCCGAGTTTGACTCTGTGTGCGAGTTCGAGTGCGCGTTCGGTGCGTATTTTGCGCGGGACTCTGGCATAAAGCATTGGGACCTCGATATTTTGCTCGACTGTGAGATATGGAAAAAGATTGAATGACTGGAAAATAAAGCCGATTTTTTTGTTTCTGATATCGGCGAGTTCCCAATCTGTAAGTGATTCGACGGGGATGCCCTCCAGCAGATATTGACCGCTGGTGGGGGTATCGAGCAGTCCGAGGATATTGAGCAGGGTTGATTTGCCGGAACCGCTGGTTCCGATGAAGCCGACAAACTTACCGCGTTCGACGGCGGCATCAATACCTTTGAGAACGGGTACCTTGAGTTCTCCGTTCACATAAGTTTTGGTGATATTGCGCAAGTCAACAATGTTCTCGACTTGTGTATTTGTCGGCTGCATGGTCATTATTTTTCCTGTTTCTGCTGGTACGGGCGATAGAGATAAACGATATCGCCTTCTTCGATGCCTTCTGTGATCTGAACGAAATTGTCATTTGATTCACCGAGTTTGACGTCGTGTTCTTCAACGCCGGTGAGAGTGTGTTTGAAAACATAAAAACGGTCGTTGTCTTCAAAGACTGCTTCAACAGGGACAAAGAGTGTTTTGGGAATGATTTTTGTTACGATATTGATTTGAACGCTCATACCGTTGACCAGCAGAGGAGATTGTTTGTCGAACTGTATTTTTGCCTTGTAAACTTTTGGAGAAGCACTGTCCCATGAAACCATATTGACAGGGAGCGTGGCAATGTTCGTGATTTTGCCGGTGAACTTGGTTCCGACGAGTGAATCCGGAGAGATCACTGCAGTATCGCCGACATTGACTTTGGAACGGTACTCTTCGGGAAGGTCGAAGTCAACGATCAGGTTGGACATTTCCGGGATGGTAATGAGGATTTGACCTTTGCCGACCTCCATGCCGACTTTGACATCAAGTCTGCCCCAGCGGCGGTCGGGGTCGGAGTAAATGACAACGCCTTCGACCGGAGCTTTGATAACCATCATATTCATGTATTCGCGATGGCGGTCAAGCTGGGTTTGAGTCATGCGGATACGGCGGCGGTAGTATTCGATGGAGCGTTGTTTCTGAATTACTTTGGAGTTGACGGAGATGCGGACTTTGCGCAGGTTGAGCTGTGCCTGTTCGAGGTCGTTGTGCAGGCGTTTGATTTTTGTCGGGTGGTCATAACGGCGCCATGCGCGGTAATCGCCTTCGACATTTTCGAGAGAAACATTTTTGCTGTCGATAGTATCCTGTTTCGCTTCGAGTTCTTCGCGGCGTTTTTCATCGGCGGATTTATTTTCCTCATCGCTGCCGAGTTCGGAGTCGCGGAGTTCGGTGTAAGCGGTTTCTGCATCGCGGAGGGCGGCTTCTGCGGTCTGGATATTGTTTTCGTGAGTATTGATGGTGCGGGCGCGTTCAAAGCGGCGGTATTTGCGCATGGCATCTTCAGCCTGTTGAAGTTTATCCTCGGCAGACTGAATATCTGCAGCGTTGGTACTTTCGAGGATTTTGCCGTCTTCGATAGCGATATCGAGTTCTTTTTTGAGGTTATCGAGGTCGATTTCGTAATCTTCGATTTTCTGTTTGAGTTCATCGGTTTCAAAGCGCATGAGGACGTCGCCTTTTTTTACCCATGTATTCTCATCGACGACCCAGAGGAGTTTGGTTTTGAAGTTTGCCTGTAATGCGAGTTTGTGCTTGTGGCTGGCATTTACAGTACCGCCCTGAATGAGTCCGATGGGGAGGTCATCGCGTTTGACTTTGAAAGTGCGGTCGGATTCGGCATCGGTGGCTTTTTTCTGAGCGGCTTCGCGGGAAGCTTTTTTGTTGAGCTGCACCCTGATAAAAATGCCGGAAACGATCAGGATCACGATGATTCCTGCTATCCAGAATTTGAGGTAAGGTTTTGCAAATATTTTAATCATGGCAGCACCGTTTTACTTATTTTCGGTTGCGTTTTTCTGAGCGGCTTTTTCTGTATTTGCAGGAGCGGCCGGTTTGGTTTCATTTTTGGAGTTTACGGCATCTTTTGAGTTGTTTTTTTCGCGTTTTTTGCGTTCATCGCTGACTGGGGCCCATGATTTATTGAGAGAATCCACCATTTCGTCAATAAGACCGACGACTGCTTTTTCGCGTTTGGGTTTGACTTCGGGGTTGTCAACAACGAGGTCGGCGACGCGTTCAGAATCGTTCATCTGTTCATTGGGGTCATACATGAATCCGTAGAGAACATCATCGGGAGAAATGATGTGAATTTTGACAAAGAATACCAGCTGGATGACTTCGCGGCTGTGGTTTTTGCCGGTGAAAAGTTCACCGATGAACGGAATATCGCTGAGGACGGGGATGCGTTCCTCCTGCAGAGTGTCGCGGTTGGAATAAAGACCGCCGAGCATGACGACCTGTTTGTTCTGCATGCGCAGATAACTTTCAATACTGCGTACGGAAATGACCGGAACAGGATAGGTCTGGTCGCTTGCGCCGCTGATTGGGAATGCTTCATAACGCAGAACGCTGGAAACCTGCGGATAGAGTCTGAGAGTTACATTGTCATCATTGATCATCTGGGGTTCGACTTCAAGAGTTACACCGACGCGTTTGTAAGTGGTTGAAAAACTGATACTGTTGCTGACGGTATTTGCTTCCTGAATCGGGATTTCCTGAGCCGTAACGATACGGGCGACTTCGTTTCTGCTGATAAGAATGTTGGGAGATGAAACGACTCTGGCATCAGTGGCAGTCTGAAGCCAGCGGAAAGAAATGTCGAGATCGTCAACCGGAGTGAAACTGCCGTTGAGTCCGTCAGTTCCGGTGGAACCGGGGACGCGGGTTACAGCACCTGCTTTGTATTTGTCGCTGTTGTAGGAAATGCTGAGGTTGCGTTCCATGCCGTCATTAAAGATGAGTTCAACGACTTTTGCTTCAACAAGTATTTGGGAAGAGGGGACATCGATTGCTTCTGCGAGTTCTTTGTAGTAATTGATATTGTTTTTCTTGTCGGAGATGATGATGGTGTTGCGTTCCTCGACGACATCAAGAGCGGCATAGCCGGCGGCGACACCGTCGATTGCTTTGTAGAGCTTTTTGGCAGTGGTGAATCTTGGACGGTAAACGAGAGTTGCGTTATTGCCGTCGCCCTGAATTACTTTGCAGTATGCGGGAGCAACTTTTCTGCCGATGACTTTTTTAGGGGTGCTGTAATTTTCTTTGGCGAAAAGCTGTTGGAGTTCAGCGAGGACATTTTTTACATTTTCTTTGCCTCTGGCGCGATCTTCTTCGGTAACAACAACAGTTTCACCGTTTACCGGGATTGAATTGAGTGATGCTTCTGAACGCACTTCAGGACGGGTTGATGGTTGAGGTGCGGCGGTGAGGCTGTACGGCAAGGTGCCTGAAACAATAAATACAGCGATGAGCAGATTTTTGTTGATTTTCATGTGAAGTCCCTGATCTTTCTTTGTTGTTGTCATTTTCCGTCAAACTGTATTTTTTGTTTTTTCAGCTCAAAATATGACGAAAAACAATAAAATACTGCCTGCTGGAAACAGGAAGAATAATAAACATCCCCCTTTGTTTTATTTTCTTTAATCATATTACATATAGCATGTTTTCGTCATTTTTCAATATGCAAAGTAAAAAAAATCGTCGTTTTTGCTGTTTTTTGACGGATGATTTATATCCGTCAGAAAATGACGGAAGCGGATGTTTTATCCGTCAAATTGATTTACATTTCCATTTTTACAGTAATGGCGTTTGCTTTTTTCTTTTTCTGATGTAAATTTATATAACACATGAAATTTTCTTGAAAGGAAAAAATGCAGGATTTCAAAAATTCCATGATGCAGATACGCCGTTTCGTGCGGCGCAAACTGTCAGAAAACCGTTGCGGACATGATTTTGACCATACATTGCGTGTTTACCGCAATGCTATGCGCCTGGCAGAACTCTGCGGCGGCGATGTCAGGATCATCGCTGCGGCAGCAATGCTGCACGATATCGGCCGCGCCGAGGAAAGCCGTACCAGAGGCGCGGTATGTCATGCAGAAACAGGAGCTGTCATGGCGGCGGAATTTTTAAAAAAATTGCAGTTTGAGGAGGATTTCATAAATGCGGTCGTGCATTGCATTGAGCGTCATCGTTTCCGTCGCGGCTCGGCTCCGGAAACGCTGGAGGCAAAAATTCTTTTTGATGCCGATAAACTCGATTCCATCGGAGCGGTCGGGATCGGGAGAGCGTTCCTTTTTGCCGGAAATTCAGGCGCGCGTCTGCACAACAGCCGGCGCAAGGCGCTTGCCGCGGAAGAGTACAGTTATGAAGATACCGCTTATCGCGAATATCTCGTAAAATTGTCAAAGGTTCCGGACCGGATGCTGACGGAACATGGCAGAAAAGCCGCATTGCATCATTTGAAATTTATGGAAAATTTTTTCAGAGAAATGAATTTACAAATAAAAGGAAAACTGTTATGAGAATGACCAAACTTGTCGGACGCAGGATCAAGGAAGATCCCAAAGACGCAAAAACAATCAGCCACAAATACCTCATCCGCGGCGGTTATATCCGTCCTGTTTCAGCCGGTATTTATTCACTTCTGCCGGTCGGCAAAAGAATTGTCGAAAAAATTGAAAACATTATCCGTGAGGAAATGAACAAAATTGAAGGGCAGGAAGTCCTGATGCCTGTCGTTCTGCCCGCAGAACTCTGGGAGGAATCCGGCCGCTATCAGACCGTCGGACAGGAATTGCTCCGTTTCCGCGACCGCAATGACAAACCGATGATCCTCGCTATGACTCATGAAGAAGCAGTTGTTCAACTCGTCCGCACCGAAGTTACCAGTTACAAACAGCTGCCTGTCATGGTTTATCAGATCCAGACCAAATACCGTGATGAGGCACGCCCCCGCGCCGGTATGATCCGTGTCCGTGAATTCACTATGAAAGATGCCTATTCATTCCATGTTGATCAAGCTGATCTTGAAGCTTATTACAAACGCGCTCATGCAGCTTATGAACGCATTTTTGAGCGTATCGGTATGAAAAATGCGATCTCTATCGAATCCAATTCCGGTATGATGGGCGGTAAAGTTTCACATGAATTCATGGCGATCTGCGATTGCGGTGAAGATACGATTTTCACCAACAGCGATTATTCATACAAGGCAAACCGCGAAATTGCAGTTTCCGGCTGCAAATTTACCAAAGAAGCTCCGCTTGCTCTTGAAAAAGTTCACACTCCCGGTCAGAAAACAATTGATGAAGTTGCAGGTTTCCTCGGTCTTAAACCCGAAAATACCGGAAAGGCTGTTTTCTATCAGGATGTTCATACCGGAGATTTGATTTTTGCTCTCATCCGTGGAGATTTTGAAATCAATGAAACAAAACTTCAGAATGCGGCTCTCGTTTCCGAACTCAAGTTTGCCGATGATGAAGCGATTGAAAAAGTCGGATGTGTCGCAGGTTATGCTTCCATTCTCAATGTCGATCCCCGTAAATGCCGGATTTTCGTTGACCGCTCCGTTGCTGAATCAAGCAACCTTGTCGTCGGTGCCAATGAAGCTGATTACCATTTTAAAAACTTCAATTATGACCGTGATATCACTGATAAAGAAGGTATTACTGTTTGCGATATTGCCACTGTGCGCGAGGGCGATCCCTGTCCCGTTACCGGTGAGCCGCTCCGCATGTCGCGCGGTATTGAAATCGGTAATATTTTCCAGCTCGGCACCAAGTATTCTGCTGCAATGAATTGCAATTATCTGGACAAAAACGGCAAATCTGTTCCTATGGTCATGGGATGTTATGGTATCGGTGTCGGCCGTTCAATGGCGGCGGTTCTGGAGCAGTCACATGATGAATATGGTCCGATCTGGCCGATGAGCATTGCTCCTTATCAGGTTGAAATCTGTGCAATTCAGGTTGATAAAGAACCTGTTAAGGAAGCGTGCGAAAAACTTTATGCGGATTTCCTTGCTGCCGGTATTGAAGTTCTTTATGATGACCGCGGTGAAAAACCCGGATTTATGTTCAGTGATGCCGATTTGCTCGGTATTCCGCTCCGCATAGTTGTTTCTCCCAAAACTCTTGCGGATAACGAAGTCGAATTCAAGATTCGCGGTGAAAAAGAAGCTGCACGCCTCAAACTTGACGGCTTGACTGTATTTATCAAAGATAAAATTCAATCAGTTCTGCAATAATTCTTAATAAAATTCAAGGCTGCTGTAAAACTTTTCAACGGTTTTGCAGCAGCCTTTTTTATAAAACAGTTTCTATACTTTAAAAATCGGTGGCTTTGAAGTCATCTTTGCGGACGCCGCAAATGGGGCATGTCCAGTTTTCGGGGAGTTCTTCAAACGGGGTTCCTGCGGGGATATTCATTACATCGTCGCCTTTTTCGGGGTCATAGATGTAGCCGCACATGGTGCAGACATATTTTTTCATAATATTTTCCTTTCTTTATTTTTCTTCGAGGAGAGTTTCACCGAGGATGACGCCCTCTTCGTAATATTTCTGAAGTTCTCCGGCATCGGGGATATATTTTGTGCTTTGCGGTTCAAACGGGAGCTCAAAATGCATTTCGTGCAGTTTTTCCTGAATATGTTTTACCGCCTCGCCGCTCCAGCCGAAAGAGCCGAATGCGTAGCCGATTTTGTTGGTTTTGCGCAGTAATCCCTGCATGTATGTAAGTATGTCTGCGACAGATGGAAACATCTGGTTATTCATGGTGGGACTTCCGACGCAGACAAGTCCCGCATCAAGGATTGCAGTCATGATATCGCTGCGGTCGGCGGCATCAATGGCTGTAACTGTAACATCGACTCCGGCGGTTTTGATGCCGTGAGCGAGAGCTTTGGCGATTTTTTCAGTTGACCCCCACATTGAAGCGTAAAATACAAGTGCTTTTCTGCCGCGTTCACCTGCCGCCATTTCCGCATAAAGATTCTGAATGAATCTGATGGATTCCGGAGTCCGGAAAAGCGGGCCGTGGTCGGGAGCGAGGATTCTGATATCGAGATTGAGTTCTTTGAGAGTTTTAATTGTGCCGCGCACCTGATTTGAGAGGTGCATCAGGATATTGGCGAAATATTTTTTTGCTTCATAAGTCATTATGCTGTAATCATTTTGATCTGCGAAGAGATTTGCAGTGGCATAATGCATTCCGAAAGCGTCCTGGCTGAACAGGATTTTTTCTTTATCGAGATAACTTACCATGCTGTCCGGCCAATGGAGCATACGGGTTTCAACGAAATGGAGATTGTTTTCTCCGAGAGAAATAGAGTCGCCTGTTTTGACCGGTGTGATGTCCAGTTCTTCGCCGTAATGAGCCTTGAGTGCTTTTTCGCCCATGACGGAAGCGAAAACTTTTTCCGGTTTAACGGCATTGATAACTTCCGGCAGGCAGCCTGAATGGTCGGGTTCAGCGTGATTGGAAACGATGTAGTCAATTTTTGACGGGTCAATAATTGATGATATATGCATCATGAGTTCATTGAAGAACGGTTTTTTGACGCAGTCGATGAGAGTGATTTTTTCATCGAGGATGAGAAAAGCATTGTAAGAGGTCCCCCGGCCTGTACGGTATCCGTGAAAATTGCGTACATTCCAGTCAATGACGCCGATATAATATACTTTTTCGCTGATTTTTATTGCTTTCATAGAAGATTCCTTTTGTAATCTCCGTATTTTTTCTGAAAACGGAAAAGTTACGGGGTTGATTCTGCATTACGGATATTTTTTTAAAATATATACCCGGGAAATAAAAAATCAACCCCGCAAAGTATTTTATTTGTCACAATTTGAGCATGAGCGCCATAAACCGTGAATATTGCAGAATGCGCGGGCAAAGATTTTTTCATCTTCATTTACGCCGCTGAATTCAACCTCGGGTTTTTCGCCCGGTTTCAGGTAGTGGCGGAGGATCCGGTTGCTCAAATGCAGTTCGATCCATACGATGTGATGTTCTACCGTCATTGGATGCGGTTCAGAACCGACTTGAATAAAACAGATGTCGCCGTAGCGTTTGATGACGGGGACATGTTTTTCGAGTGTTGCATCGGAAGAATTTTCTTGAACGATCTGCATCTCTTCGTTGCAGCAGATGGGCGCGCCTGCGCCGGAATGAAGAGCTTCCATGATGATACCGCAGTGTTTGCAATGATAAATTTCGCTGATTTTTACCGCCATGATAAAACCTCTCTTTTTTTTGGTATTTCTGCGCGTTTTTCTTTTTCGGCGATTTCGCGGCATTCGGGGCACAGACTTGTGAGTTCAAAGTAATAATTTTCGCAGCCGATATCTTTGACTATTGATTTGAATTCATTGTCGATATTGGTGAGTGCGTCGATTTTGATATTGGTAATGGAGTCGCATCTCGGACAGCGGATATGAAAGTGATGTGACAAATCGCCGTCAAATCGTTTCTGGTGTCCGCAGAGTGATAATTTGCGGATGGTTCCCATTTTAGCCATTTGTTCGAGGTTGCGGTAAACGGTACCGAGGCTGATCTGCGGTAATTTTTTGCGCAAATTTTCATAAAGTTTATCTGCGGTCGGATGTTCATGATTCATGCGCAGTTCTTTCAGAATGGCATCGCGTTGTACAGTATGATTCATAATATTATCCTTACTTAGAGAAAAATTGGGTGAAGAGGTGTGTGGCGGAAAATGCGGCATAACGCACAAACAGCAGGTGAGGAAATGGATTGTATGAGGAGGCGGGGAGTGTAGAGGAATGTGAGGATTTTTCGGGGAGTTGAAATACGGATGTTTTTTTAATTTCAATCTGTCTTTGTCATAAGCTATCATGATATTTTGAAAAAACAAATTATTTACGGTAAATATCCTGAAACAAAAACGGTTATCATTTACAGGTGTAAATCTCATTTGCGGTATGGAAAATTTAATTTTTGTATGATTGAAATATAAATGCCCGGAAAATTGAAAAAAAATCAATTTTTTTTGAAAAAAAACTTGCGAAAATGGTGTTTGTATTGTATAGTTAGGGAAGAAAAGGGGCAATTAGGTGTAAACAGGTATGGAAAATCCGCAAACATTTGATAATGAGACATTTTTCTTTGGCGAGTATGAGCATTCTCTCGACTCCCAGGGGCGTCTTACTATACCCAGCGAGTGGCGCCGTGACGGCGAAACCCGTCTTATCCTGCTGCCCGGACGCAGCAATGATCTGCTGCTGTTTCCGTTTGCCACTTTTCGTGAGTTCCTGCACAAAGCGGGTAAATTGTCGCTGGCGAATAAGGAATTACAGGCCGCGCTTGCCCGCATCGGTGCCAGAGCCAGAGATTGCCGTTGTGACAAACAGGGCAGAATCAAATTGGATAAAAATATGCTTGAATCAATCGGAGTTACTGCTCAATTGAAAATGATCGGTGCTTTGACTCATATCAAACTCTGTTCTATTGAAAGCTGGCAGGCTTCGGATGATCTCGGAGATGATGCTTATCTGGATGAATTTCAGAAAATCAGTGAATCTGTAACGCAGTTTGAATTTCCGGGAGCTGATTGATGGCAGAGATGATGGAGCATTATTCAGTACTGGCGCAGGAAGTGGCACAGTTTTTGGATTTCGGTTCAGAATCGGTAAAAATGATTGACGGAACACTCGGCAACGGCGGTCATACATTGAATGCCCTGCAGAGCAATCCGAATCTGCAGGTTATTGGTATTGACCGGGATGTGCAGGCAATACAGCGTGCTTCAGAGCATTTGAAAGATTATAAGGACCGGGTGATATTTCACCATGGAGTCTTTTCTGATATGGAAAAAATTGCGGATGAAGAGCATTGGAGTTCCGATGTCGATGCAGTTCTCCTGGATATCGGGGTTTCAAGTCCGCAGCTTGATGACGGGGCGCGAGGATTTTCGTGGCGCATGGACGGTCCGCTGGATATGCGGATGGATCGGCGCAGTCCTCTAACCGCCAGCAGGGTGCTTAACAATTATGAAGAAGCGGAGTTGTGCCGCATATTCAGAGATTACGGCGAAATCCGTCAGGCGAAAAAGCTTGCGCGGAGAGTAGTTGAGGAACGCGGGAAAAAACTTTTTTCGTCAACGGCTGATCTGGTTGATTTCTGTGATCGGGTACTCGGTCGCGCAAGACCGGGTGAACTGCCGTTGCCGACATTGGTTTTTCAAGCGTTGCGTATAGAGGTCAATGATGAACTCGGAGAATTGAAAAGGGGGCTTTTCGGAGCGTTCAATGTTCTTAAAAAAGGCGGTATTCTGGCGGTGATAAGTTTTCATTCGCTGGAGGACAGGATGGTCAAACACTTTTTCAAGCGTTTGAGTACAGGCTGTTTGTGTCCGCCTGAGTTTCCGGTTTGTGTATGTCATCACGAGCCGGAAATGGAGATATTGACCAGAGGGGTTATTTCGGCAAGTTCACGCGAGCTGGAGGAAAATAAAAGGAGCAGCTGTGCCAAGTTGCGAGTTGCCCGTAAAATGGCTGATAAAAAATTGAAAATTACGGAGTTTGAAATCTGATGAACATTCAAACAACACAATTGAAGAATCATAGAAAGTCGATCAAGGAACATTCGGACTGGGGGATTTATTGCAGAGTTATTTTGAAACTCATCCTTGTTATCGTGTTTGTTTTTGTCATTGCCAATTCGTATATTTATCTCAATCAGCAGATTCAGATGATCGAACGCGACAATGCTGCTGTTGAACGGAAAATTGAGAATATTGACCGCGAAATCAAAAAACTTGCCAATGATTACGAAACTGCAAGCTCATTTCAAGCTGTCAGCCGCCAGATAGTGCGCTTCAATCTGAAACTGCGCGAACCTGAATATTCACAAATATATCACATTTCTTTGAATGATGTACCGCCGGTCGGTGAAAAAATCGCCGGCCGCGGCGACGGCAGAGGCAATGCCGGACGCAATAATTCACGCAGAATGGCTGATGCAGAACAACTGCGCAAACGGCATTGATTGTGCCGGTCATACAGAAGGGGAGGATGATTTTTCATGCTGAGCAGTAATGAAAAGATCAAAGTCCGTATCCTTGTCTGTGTGGTTCTGGGAATGATTCTGCCGGTGATTTATGTTATTTGCGGATTGTATAAAGTTCAGATAATCAAACATAAAGAATATTTGCTTTTTGCTAAAAATACTTACACCGCGACATTGAAACAGGACGGCAAACGCGGTGAAATTTTTACAAATGACGGCTTCGCGCTGATCACCAATAATCCGTATGCCCGCTTGATCGCGGATGCATCAATAATGCCGGAGGATGGCTCCAATGAGCCGAAAGTCGCGCGTTTGTGCGCAGAATATCTGAATTTGGATTACACGGCTGTGCTTCGCCGTCTTCATACCAAAATTCCACGCCGTGACCGCAGCGGCAAATATATTCTTGATGACAAAGGCAAAGTGCAGATGCGCCGTCAGCCCTATATCCAGCTTCATCGCGAATTGACACTTGACAAGGCGGAAGTTATCAATAAGGCAATACGGCAGAAAAAAATAAAAGGACTCCGCTTTGAGTATTACTATAAACGTTATTATCCCAAAGGTTCCATTCTCGCTCCGGTTCTCGGTATAACTGTTTATGATCACGGCCGCGAAACTCCGCGTTTCGGTGTAGAAAAAGCAATGGAAAAATATTTGAGTCCAAAATCTGGCAAGGCTCTCGTTGAAATCGGCCGCGATGGCAGAAAACTTATTCACGGACTTTCGGAAGAACTTGCTGTTCAGGATGGAAAAAATGTTTATCTCACTATCTCCGAGCCGATTCAGGCAATTCTGGAAGATGAGCTTGACAAGGCATTCGCAAGTAGAAAAAGTGAAGCTGTTTATGCAGTCATGCTCGATCCCAAAACCGGCAATATAATGGCGATGGGGCAGCGTCCGACATTTGATCCCAATAACCGCAAAACGATCACTCCGGCAGCGACACGGCCGAGAATTATTGCAGATGTAATGGAGCCCGGATCGATCATTAAGCCTTTTTCTGTGGCATTTGCCATCGATAATGATCTGGTTACTCCTGATACAATAATCGACTGTGAAAACGGTTATTGGATATTCCGCGGCAAGCCGTTGACCGATTCGCACCGCATCGGCAAAGTTTCTGTAACTGAAGTCATCAAACAATCCAGCAATATCGGAACTGCGAAAATCGGTATTATGATGGGCGAGGAAAATGTTTACAATAATCTCCGCAAATTCGGTTTCGGTCAGCGTACCGGAATTCCGCTTACTCCTGAGTCGCGCGGCTCTCTCCGTCCCGTCAAACAGTGGTCAGGATTGGAAATCAGCCGTATCCCCATGGGGTATGCTTTGAATGTTACACCGCTTCAGATGGTCAGGGCTTATGGCGCGCTGGCGGATCATGGCAATTTGCGCAAGCTCCGCCTGATCGACCGGATAGAGGACCCCGAAAGCGGCAAAGTTACTGTTATGCCGTATGAACCGGCAGAGCAGATGTTCAAAAATCCCGCAACATGGGAAAAAATGGTTTCAATGATGTCAAAAGTTACGGCAAAAGGCGGTACTGCGCGTCAGGCTGCAATCAAAGGATATCAGGTTGCAGGCAAAACCGGTACCAGCCGTAAATTTATAAATGGACAATATTCAAGGAAATATTTTGCATCATTTGTGGGATTTGTCCCTGCAAATGATCCGGCTTTTGTGCTGTTGGTAACTGTTGATGCCCCGTCAGGGGGAAGTTATTACGGCGGTTCGGTGTCGGGACCGGTTTTCCGGGCTATTGCTGAACGCACATTGAAATATTTAAATATTGCTCCGACTGAAAGTATCGAAAAGGGAGGGAATTGATATGAAAATACATTTTATCGGTATCGGCGGTATAGGTATGAGCGGCTTGAGTGCCATGTATCTGGCGCAGGGGTATGAAGTTTCGGGCAGCGACCGCGGCGCGGACAAGCCTGAAAATCAGAGAATTCTGGAACCGCTGCGCAGACAGGGGATACGGATATATCCGCAGGACGGTTCATTTTACGGGGCAGAGCAGAGTGATTTTGTAGTTTATTCATCTGCGATCGAAGATGATAATCCGGATTTTAAAGTTTTGCCTGATACTGTAAAAAAACTGCACAGATCAGAGGCATTGCAGAAAATTATTCTTGAGAGTTCTTTCGGGACGACGATTGCGGTATCCGGCAGCTGCGGCAAAAGTTCGGTTACTGCATATCTGGCGGAAACATTACTCAACTGCGGCGTAAATGTCGATTGTTTGAATGGTGCGATAATCAAACGCTTTCAATCTCCGGACAATGTCGGAAATTTCCGCAAAGGGGATAGATCGTTTTTTGTTTTTGAAGCGGATGAAAGTGATAAAAGTCTGGTGAATTATACGCCGGATTATGCAATAGTGCTGAATATGGGGACGGATCATTATTCGCGTGAGGAGCTGGCAAAAGTTTTTGCTGTTTTCATCAATAATGCCTCCATTGGTGCAGTTGTTGCCCGCAGTGTTTATCAGGAAGTGCTGCCGTATCTGGATTTTCCGCAGAAAGTCAGCGTTTTTGAGGACGGTGATTTACAGCAGGGCCTGTACCTCAGCATGTATGAAGTGCGTGATGTGCAGGTGGGCGGTGAAAAACAATACGGGGATAAACTCGGAGATAATGCTGTATTGAAAGCTTATGGTCTGAATAATCGTGAAGAAATCCGCTGCCGCGAGCTTTTCGTCGGTTTCAGCAATATGTTTGAACTGGTCATGCCGTTATGGGGCAGGCATAATGCGCTTAATGCATTGGCGATTTTCGGAATGCTGCGCTTGTTGAAGTTCAAAGCCGGGACGATTTTGCGCGGGTTGCGGGAATTCAGCGGAGTTTTCCGCAGGTTTGACTTTGCCGGAATTACGGCAGAGGGGGCTTATGTTTATGATGATTATGCGCATAATCCGGAGAAATTGATTTCCTGTTTGAAGAGTGCCAGAGAGCGCAGCACCAATAATATTTACATGTTTTTCCAGCCGCACGGCTATGGTCCGCTCGGATTCATGCGGGATGAGCTTGGGAAGCAGTTTGATGCGGAATTACGGGACAATGAATATTTTCTGATGGCAGAACCTTTTTATGCCGGCGGTACGACTTCATTCAAACCGGAAAGCCGTGAGGTTGTTGCGGATTGGCAGGAGCGCTTGAAAAAGGGTAAACATTTTATTTATGTTCCCTCGCGTGAATATCTGACTCAATATCTGCATGATGTCCTGAGTGTCGGAGATGTTGTGCTTATCTGCGGCGCGCGCGACAACTCACTGGCTGAATATGCTCACTCTTTATGTAATGTAAATGATTGAAAATTACATTTGGCGCAAATAAAAAACATTAACCGGACTTGATAATTTCTGTTTTGCGCTTATATTATATAACAAAATTTTCAACTTTAAATCAGGAGTCTGTTTATTATGTATTTTACCAGTACCAGAGCCAATAAAAATGTTACCGCCGCACAGGCGATTGCACAGGGCATTTCCGAAGACGGCGGTTTATTCGTTCCGTCAGAATTTCCGGCAATCAGCGAAGCTGAATTGAATGAATTCGTCAATATGAGTTACAAGGAACGCGCCAAAAAAGTCCTCGGTTTTTATCTCAATGATTATACCGCCGATGAAATTGACCGCTGCGTTGAAAATGCATACAGCGGCAATTTTGATAATGATGTTCCCGCGCCGCTGGCAAGTTTGAATGACAAAATGCATATTCTTGAACTCTGGCACGGCCCGACTTGTGCTTTCAAGGATATGGCATTGCAGATATTGCCGCATCTTTTGACAACTGCGGCTGCCAAAGTTTCTCCTGATGAGGAAAAAGTTATTCTGGTTGCTACCAGCGGCGATACCGGCAAAGCCGCACTCGAAGGTTTTGCTGACGTCCCCGGAACAAAAATCATCGTTTTCTACCCGGTTGACGGTGTCAGTGCGATGCAGAAATTGCAGATGACCACCCAGAAAGGTTCAAATGTTGCTGTTTGCGCAATCGAAGGAAACTTTGATGATGCCCAGACCGGAGTTAAAAATATTTTCTCCGACAGCGATATGCAGAAATATCTTGCTGACAGCAAAAAAGCATTTTCTTCCGCCAATTCAATCAATTTCGGCCGTTTGGTTCCGCAGATCATTTATTATGTTTCAGCGTATTGCGATTTGGTGAAGGACGGCAGAATTGCCATGGGCGACAAAATCAATGTTGTTGTCCCCACCGGCAATTTCGGTAATATTCTGGCTGCGGTTTATGCCCGCAATATGGGTATTCCGATTGCCAAATTTATTTGTGCGTCAAACCGCAACAAGATTTTGACCGATTTTATTGCAACCGGTGAATATGACCGCAACCGCGAATTTTATCAGACCGACAGTCCGTCAATGGATATTCTGATTTCTTCCAATCTTGAGCGTATGCTCTATCATTTGTACGACAACGATCCTGCAAGCGTTGCCGCGCTTATGAATGAACTCAAAACAAAAGGTGTTTATAGGGTTTCCGCAGAAGTTCTTGCCAAACTGCAGAAGGAATTTTTCGGCGGTTACTGTGATGATACCGATACCGCTGCGACTATCAAGAAACTTTTTGAAGAATATCATTATCTCTGTGATACCCATACTGCTGTTGCAGTTAATGTTTATGAGCAGTATATCTCTGCGACCAAAGATGAAACTCCGTGCGTAATTGCTTCAACTGCATCACCTTATAAATTTGCATCTGCAGTTCTGCCCGCATTGAAGGGTGAATGTGCCGGAGATGAATTTGCCATGCTTGATGATTTGGCTGCTGCATCAGGAACTGCTGTTCCTGCTCCGCTGGCAGGTTTGCGCGGCAAGGAAGTCCTGCATAAAAAGTGTGTCAATAAATCACAGATGTCAGAATTTATCAAAGATTTCCTCGGCTGATAAATTATTGAAAATTAAAGATTTATAAATATATCTACCGCATTTTGCTTTTTGCAGGGGGAGAAGAAAAAACTTTTTTGCATCCAGATGTTGAATGGGTAAATGTCGTTGATATTGCAGACGAGGTAAACA
>JAZSRU010000074.1:0-10736 GCA_045538635.1 Victivallaceae bacterium | reverse complement strand
GGCAAAAAAATCCGCCTGACCGCTGAAATGGATCCCGCAAACCTCAAATGGAACGAAGTCGGTGCCGATATCGTCGTCGAATCAACCGGTCTCTTCCTCGAAGATGCCAAAGCCCGCAAACACATCGAGGCCGGTGCTAAAAAAGTCATCATGTCTGCTCCCTCAAAAGACAGCACTCCCATGTTCGTCTATGGCGTCAATGACAAAACTTATGCCGGTCAGGACATCATCTCCAATGCTTCCTGCACCACCAACTGTCTCGCTCCCATCTCCAAAGTTCTCAACGACAAATTCGGTATCAAACGCGGTTTGATGACCACCATCCACGCTGCTACCGCTACTCAGAAAACTGTTGACGGCCCCTCCAAGAAAGATTGGCGCGGCGGTCGCGGTATCCTCGAGAACATGATTCCCTCTTCAACCGGCGCTGCCAAAGCTGTCGGCAAAGTTCTCCCCGAACTCAATGGTAAACTTACCGGTATGTCAGTCCGCGTTCCCACCAGCGACGTTTCTTTCGTTGACCTGACCTGCGAACTCAACACTGAATGCACCTATGATCAGATCTGCGCCGCTATGAAAGAAGCTGCAGACGGCGAACTCAAAGGTATCCTCGGCTACACCGACGAAGCTGTTGTTTCAACTGACTTCCGCGACGATGCCCGCACCTCCATCTTTGATGCTAAAGCCGGTATCCAGCTTGACGGCACTTTCGTCAAAGTCTGCTCATGGTACGATAACGAATGGGGTTACTCCAACAAAGTCTTGGAAATGGCCCGCGTCATCGCCAAGTAATATCAGATTTTTGATTTGATTCAAAAGCGAAGCCCGGAGTCATATTTATATGATTTCGGGCTTTTTCAGTTTATAACTGATTATCATCACCAAACAACAGGAATTTACAAAATGGCTATCAACAAAAAAACTTTGAAAGACATTGAACTCGCAGGCAAAAAAGTTGTCATGCGCGTTGACTTCAATGTTCCGATCAAAAACGGCGTCATCTCCGACGATACCCGTATCATGTCCGCCCTCCCCAGCATCAAATACATCCTCGACAACGGTGCTTCCGTCGTCCTGATGTCTCATCTCGGCCGCCCCGCTGAAAAAGGTTACGAAGCAGATTTCAGCCTCAAACCCGTCGCTGAATACCTCTCTCAGAAACTCGGCAAAAATGTCGTTTTTGCCGCTGACTGCGCCGCTGCTGATGCTGAAGTCGCAGCTATGAAAGCCGGCGATGTCGTCATGCTCGAAAATACCCGCTTCTACAAAGCTGAACAGGGCAAACTCAAACAGAAAGAAGGTCAGTCTGACGAAGACTTCAAAGCTAAAAAAGCTGAACTCAAAGAAGCTCAGAAAGAACTCGCAAAGAAACTCGCATCTTATGGCGATATCTACTGCAATGATGCTTTCGGTACTGCCCACCGCGCTCATGCTTCAACCGCTGTCATCACCAAATTTATCCCGATGTCAGTCGCCGGTTTCCTCATGGAAAAAGAACTCGAATACCTCGGCAGTGCCGTTGAAAACCCCGTCCGTCCTTTCGTCGCCATTCTCGGCGGTGCCAAAGTTTCTGACAAACTCGCTGTTGTCAAAAACCTGCTCAACAAAGTCAACACCCTCATCATCGGCGGCGGTATGGCTTACACTTTCCTCAAGGCAATGGGACACAATGTCGGTAACTCTCTCTGCGAAAACGATCAGCTCGATTATGCCAAAGAAATGATCGCCAAAGCTAAAGAACTCGGCGTTGAATTCCTCCTGCCCGTCGATAATGTCGCAGCTGACAAATTCGATCCCGAAGCAAACACCCAGATCGTCGGCAACGATATTCCCGAAGGCTGGATGGGCCTCGATATCGGTCCCAAAACTATCGAACTCTACTCCAACGCTATCAAAAATGCAAAAACCGTTGTTTGGAACGGCCCCATGGGCTGCTTCGAAATGGAGAAATTCAACAAAGGTACTTTCGGCGTTTGCGCTGCTGTTGCTGAAGTCAAAGCCAATGGCGGTATCTCCATCATCGGCGGCGGCGATTCAGTTTCCGCTGTCAAAAAGAGCGGCAAAGCTGCTGAAATGAGCCACATTTCAACCGGCGGCGGTGCTTCCCTCGAATTCCTCGAAGGCAAAGAACTCCCCGGCGTTGCAGCTCTCGCTGACAAATAAGCGCGTGTGATTTTTTTGGGAGGCGGAGAGGATTTTTTTGCAAAAAAATTCCTTCCCGTCTCCCCAATCCCCTCCACTTCTCCTTAAAAACTCTTATATTCGATTTTGTTTTTTTGATTACTCAAAAACTCAAAATCAGGTATAAAATTTAATGCTTTATCTATAAAAAATATTCTTTTCTTTTTTGAAAAAGGTGGTGGTTTAAGGAGGAGGGAAAAACATTTTTTCTTTTAATCAAGAAAAAAGTTTTTCCATCCTCCTTGAATAACTATCTTTTAAAAATGAAATGGATTTTATTATGAATAAAGTGAAAATTCTTATTGTTGGTTATGGTAATGTTGGTCGTGGCGTACAGATGGCGATTGAACGCAATGCTGATATGGAGCTTATCGGTATTGCCAGCCGTTCAGTTGAACGCGTCAGCAAAAGTGTTAAAGATGTTCCGCTGTATGACATCAAAGATATTGCAGTTTGGTCCAAAGATGTAAAAGCTGATGTTGCAATTTTGTGCGGCGGCTCCAAAAGCGACTTGGCTCAGCAGACTCCGGTTATCAATCAATATTACAATACTATCGACAGTTTTGACAATCACAGTCAGCTGCCGCAATACTTCCATCTCGTTGATGATGCCGCTCAGAAATCCGGCAAAATTTCTGTTATTTCTCTCGGCTGGGACCCGGGTATTTTTTCACTCGAACGCGTCCTTGCCAATGCTTATCTCCCCGGTTCCCGCGCATACGGATTTTACGGTTTGGGGCCCAAAGGCGGTTTGAGCATGGGACATTCTGACGCTTTGCGCACCATCAAAGGTGTCAAAGATGCCCGTCAATACACTCATGCAATTACAGATGCCATTAACGAGGTTCGTTCAGGCAGCAATCCGGAATTTACTGCCGGTGATATGCACAGCCGCGAATGTTTTGTCGTTCTGGAAGACGGTGCCGATCCCGAAAAAATCACTGCTGAAATCAAATCCATGCCCGGTTATTTCGCTCCGTACAAAACTACTGTTAATTTTGTCTCTCAGGATGAACTTGATGAAAAATTCAAAGGCTTCCCCCATGACGGCTGTGTAGTTGCTGCCGGTACTACCGGTTCTGCCAACAACTCCGCCCTCATTGAATATCACTGCACTTGGGGCAGCAACCCCGAAGCAACCGCTCAGGTTTTGACTGCTTATGCCCGGGCTGTCAAAAAACTCTCTGCTGAAAATAAAGCCGGTGCTTTCACTATTCTCGATATTCCTGCAAGTTATGTTTCTCCCCTCACTCGTGAAGAACTCCTTGCCAAAATGATGTAATTTACTTTTCTTTCCGAGTGAAAGAAAAGTAAAACAAAAGAAAGCTGTTTCCTTTTCGGGAGACAGCTTTTACTTTTTCCCACCAGCTTTCAATGTAAAAAGATAGCGTTCCCCTGTCCCGCCACAGCCTTTGGCGACGGCGGAACCCGCCATTTTTTATTGGCTATCGCATTGGCGAGCCTCAAATTAGCTGCATTGCTCATCAGTATTACAAAACAGGGATGAACATTTTCCCCTTGTGGTGAAACAAAAGAAGCTGGAACTCTAAAGCCGGAATTTTTATACAGAATATTTTATTTTGCTGAAAATAATTGAATCTATTTCATTATATTCATCCGCAGAAAAAGTACAACGCAGCGGTGCTTGTGTTGTTTCTGCAATTTGCTCCGGAGAACTTGCTCCGCACAATACTGATGTAACTCCCGGTCTGCTCAACAACCATGCAAGTGCCATTTGCGACAATGTTTGTGAGCGGCGCTTGGCAAGTGCATTGAGCTTTGATATTTTTTCCAGCAAATCAGGTGTGATACTGTCACGCTTCAGAAAGAAATTACGCACAGCTCGTGAATTTTCCGGAATTCCACGCAGATATCTGTCACTCAGCAATCCCTGCGCCAACGGTGAAAAACATATGCCGCCGACACCGATTTGCTGCAGCATATCAAACATGCCGTTTCTCTCAAGATCACGGTTCAGCATATTGAATCGCCCCTGATAGATAACGCCGGGAGTTTTCAATTCACGCAAAATCGTAAAGGCTTTCAGTGCATCTTCCGGATTATAATTTGAAATTCCGACATACAGCGCTCTGCCGCTGCGGACTATGTAATCCAATGCCTGCATGCTTTCCTCTATCGGGGTATTCGGATCCGGACGGTGATGATAAAATATATCGATATAATCCAACTGCATCCGTTTCAAACTCTGGTCGCAACTGCTGATAAGGGTTTTCCGGGAACCCCATTCTCCGTATGGCCCATCCCACATTTTGAATCCGGCTTTGGATGAAATTATGAGTTCATCGCGGTGTTTCTTTAAATCAGCGGTATAAATTCTGCCGAAATTCTCCTCTGCAGAACCGGGTTCCGGTCCGTAATTATTGGCAAGATCAAAGTGAAAAATTCCGAGATCAAAAGCCTTGCGGATCATATTCTGTGCATTTTCAAAACTGTCAATACTGCCGAAATTATGCCATAATCCGAGCGAAACCGCAGGCAGAATCAATCCGCTTTTGCCGCTGCGGCGCACATCCATAATACTGTAACGGTCAGGATTTGCTGTATAATTTTCCATAATATTCTCCATTTTTGCAGTTTTTTATGCTTTATTCAAAGTATATTTTACACCTGTTTTATTTTTTTTCAAGATTTTACTGTTATTTTTACAGGAAGTTTTATGCTTTCTTTTTTTTGGCTTTTGCAAGTTCTATCCATGCCCCGGATCTGTAGCGAAGATAAAATCCTGTAATACGGACAATCCAGTCAAAGACCATGGCAATCCATACCGCTAAAACACCGCTGTTTATCCATTTGGCAATCAAATAACTGCACCCTACCCTGATAATAAGCATTGATCCGACTGAAACAATCATCGTAAAACGCACATCATTCATTGCGCGCAATATGCATGGAAAAACGAATGAACTCGGCCACATGAGCATTCCCAATCCGTTATGGATCAATATGAGGTAAAATGCCAGCTGTTTTGTTTCGACATCTATTTTGCTGAAACACATCAGAATAAACGGCGTCAATGTAAAAACAAATATATTCCATAAAATATGGCTGATATATGCCCATCCCATCATTTTTGAAACATAATACCGTATCTGATTTATATCCCCCGCTCCAACTGCTCTGCCGATAACAGTAATTACTGCCAAAGTGAACATACTGCCGCAGATACAGCCGAACATGTCAACAGTATTTGCCACGGCATTGGCGGCAATCTCCCGCGTTCCGAAAGAAGCTATCAATCCCAGCACCAGCACTCTGCCAAATTGGAAAACTCCGTTTTCTATACCGCTCGGGATGCCGATATAAAGCATTTTTTTCACAAACTGAAATGACAGGCGGAACCCTTTTTTGAAGTCTATGTAAATACTTTTTGACCGGTCTGATATCATACAGACAATAATAATCATTGCCACAAAACGGGCCAATAAAGTTGCAGTTGCAGCTCCGGCAACCCCCATTTTGAATGCATATATCAGCAACGCATTGCCGATAACATTGACAATATTGCTGATAAATGAGATATACATTGTAACTTTTGTTCTGTTCATTACCCGGAACAATGAGGCGCATCCCCCGTACAATGCAATAAACGGAAATGAAATCAGAGTTATCCTGAAATAACTATGCACCGCCGCATTTACATCAGGCGCAAGTTTGCCATAAAGCAAACGAATAACATCAGCCATAAAAAATTCACCGGCAACAAAAACTGTTACCCCCATAGCAAAAGCGACAACAAGAAGCTGTTTGGCACACTCTCTCGCCCTGACAAAATGCTTTCCTCCGAGATATTGAGAGGCCACGACAGCTCCGCCGGTGGTAATTGAAAAAGCAACACTGCTGATACAGTTATTAAACATATCAACCAGCGAAACTGCCGAAATACTCGCTTCGCCCAAACCTGCCACCATCAGAGTATCAGCACTGCCGACGAGTATAAATAACAGCTGCTCAAAAAACAATGGAATTATCAGGCGGAAAATATCTTTGGAAGAAAAAAGAGTATACCTTTTACTATCACCGAGAAATCGTAATTTTTTTCTGATTTTTTTATATCCGGCATGGATATGCGATGTCAGCATTTTATTTTCTCCAAATTAGCGGATATTTCAGTATTTTCCTTCGGGGATAACTTCCAGCCAATAACCGTCTGGGTCCTCACAGAAATAGATACCCATTTCATCATTTTCAAAACAGACACAATTCATTGCTTTGTGATGAGCCAATGCCGCATCGTAGTCATCGACTTTGAATGCCAGATGTATTTCATTATCGCCGAGATCATAAGCGCGGTCCATATCCCGGAGCCATGTCAGTTCCAGTTGATGCGTGCTGCTGCCGTCTGCGAGATAAACGATGATAAAACTGCCGTCGTCAGCATTTATCCGTTTTACCTCATGCATATCAAAAGCTTCTGCATAAAATTTCAAACTGCGGTCAAGATCAGAAACATTAAGATTGTTATGAACCATTCTGAATTTCATTTTTTCACCCCATATATTCATGATAATTTATGTCTTTCTGTATAATTTATTGGTATTTTTGATAAGTTCAAGCAAAAAAAGAAAAAAATTGTTATAATAACAGATTTTCTTCTGCATATTTTTGATTTTTTTCTAATTCACACTTGCAAATTGTTTTTTTTATGATATATTCAGTAAAGTAATAATTTAGAAACTAAATAATTAACCAGAGAATTTATTATGAATATAAAATATTTTTTTGAAAATTATACCAGACTTGAAAAAGAGTGGGAAAAATTTCTGCAGACTTATTCTTCGCACCGCAATTCCTCAGCTCTCGGCATGACTGCCATGAGGATTTGTTATTATGTTGCGATGAATCCTGATTGCGCTCTCAAAGAAATAGCTCTATCTTTGAATATTTCCCTCGGGTCAGCATCACAAATGGTTCAAGCTATGACAGCAAACAATATTTTGACCTGCAAGCGGAACAATGATGACAAACGGCGCATATCGCTTGCCCCCTCGCCTGTACTGCTGGATTTTTTCAAAAACGCATCAATTTAATCTTTTGACACTCAGGAATTAATAAAAACGCTAAAAAAATATTACTTTTTTTTAGCCGTAACTAATTTGCAATATTTTTTTGCTGTGGTATATTATATGCAATAGAAATATAAATAAACCAAATGCAAAATTATGAGGCAACTTATGATTGACTGTGCAAATAATTTTTCCGGAGGTGCTTTATGAAAAAGCACTTCAGAATCGCCCTTGCCGGTAATCCGAACTGCGGCAAAACTTCAATTTTCAATGCTCTTACCGGAGCCAGACAGCATGTCGGCAATTATCCCGGTGTAACCGTTGAAAGCAAATCAGGTTCATTTACATTGAATGAAATGAAAATCGAACTTATTGACCTCCCCGGAGTCTATTCTCTGAGTTCATCTTCACCGGAAGAAGAAGTTGTTTTTCAGGAAATCACTAAACCCGGCATTGATCTTATTCTCAATGTGATCGACTCATCCATTCCTCAACGCAGTCTTTATCTTACCACCCAGCTTGCAGAGTTGCATATTCCCATGCTGCTGGCATTCAATATGAGCGATGATGCCAAGCGCAAAGGGTTGAAATTCGATATCCCGAAACTCGAAAAATATTTCGGCTCCCCCATTGTTCAAACCGTCGGCAGCAAATCTGACGGTGTCGTCCCGCTGCTTGACAAACTCGCTCAAACTCTGAATGAGCTTGAACAGCACGGCGTCCCCATGCTCTCCTACAACAGCGATATTGATGAAGCCATCGAAACTGTAGCCGGGGAAATTGATGCTCTCAATATTGAAAAATATGCTCATGTGCCATCGCGCTTTTTTGCCATTAAACTTCTTGAACATGACAAAGCAGTTTATAATCTCAATATTTTCAACAGTGTTTATGATACTGTTGAGGAACAGATCAAACATTTGCGCACAAAACATGCCATCGAAGCCGATACTTTTATGGCAGACTGCCGTTATGCCATGCTGGCGGGGGCGTGCCGCAAAACAATTACCATGACGCTGGAGAAAAGACGCGAAATTTCCGATAAAATCGATATGGTCATGACTAATAAATTTCTCGGACTGCCGTTTTTTCTGCTGATTATTTATATTACATTCTGGTTTACATTTACCTGTGCTGAACCGCTTATGGGATATATTGAGCAGTTTTTCGGCTGGCTTTCCGGAGTGGTAAAAAGCTTCTGGCCGTCGGCAACGATGCCATATCTCCGCAGTCTGATTACGGACGGGATCATAGGCGGTGTCGGAGGAGTTATTGTTTTTCTGCCCAACATTTTATTTTTGTTTTTTGCCATTGCCATACTGGAGGATTCCGGATATATGGCGCGTGCGGCATTTGTAATGGATGGCATTATGCGCAGATTCGGATTGCAGGGGCGGTCATTTGTGCCGCTGGTTCTGGGATTCGGATGCACTGTACCGGCAATTCTGGCAACGAGAACTATTGAATCCGACCGCGACCGCAAAGTTACTATCATGGTGCTGCCGCTGATGAGCTGCGGAGCGCGTCTGCCGATATATGCCTTGATAATACCTGCATTTTTTGCCCAGCAATATCAGGCTACGGTGATGTGGATCATCTATCTTTTCGGAGTTATCGTGGCACTTGTTGCCGCAAAAATATTAAAATCGACTCTCTTTAAAGGAGAAGGTGAAATTTACCTCATGGAACTGCCGCCATACCGTCTGCCGACCTTAAAAAGCCTGATGCTGCACATGTGGGATCGCGGCAGAATGTATTTGCAGAAAGCAGGAACTATTATTCTTTTCAGCAGTATCATCCTTTATGTATGCAACACATTTCCGGAGAAAAAAGTGTTTTCAAAGAATTATGATTTGCAGATAACTCAAATCAGCAATGCTCCGGGAATTTCCAATGAAGCAAAAGAAGAACAGATCAGAAGTATTGAAAATCAAAAACTTTCTGAAAAAATGGAATATACAATTTCCGGCAGAGTCGGCAAAGCTCTTGAAATGTTCTTCAAGCCCATCGGTTTTGACTGGAAAATAACTACTGCCGGGATTGCGGCTCTTTCTGCCAAAGAGGTTTTTGTATCCCAGCTGGGCATCCTTTATGCCGAGGGGGACTCCGAAGATAATACGACTCCGCTCCGGGCGCAGTTGAAAAATAATTATACGCCATTGCAGGCATTCTGTATTATGATTTTCTGTCTGCTGTCCATTCCCTGTCTGGCAACACTTGCTGTCACCAGACGCGAACTTAATTCATGGAAGCTGGCAATTGCGGAGGCGGTTGGACTTTTCATGCTGGCATATATTACAACTTTTATTATCTACAATACAGGTTTATTGCTTGATATAGGCACAAAATTTCTAATTTGAAAGGAGTAAATTATGATAATTTTCAAATATATCATTGATTACATTGTAAATTTCTGGCAAGTGTTTTCTGCTATGGCACCGTGGCTGCTGCTGGGTTATTTCCTCGCGGGAGTTATAGCATTTATATTGACACCGGAACAGGTGAAAAAACATCTTAACGGCGGCGGCTTCAAATCTGTACTGAAAGCCGTTCTGTTGGGCGTTCCTCTGCCGCTTTGTTCATGCGGAGTGATTCCGGTTGCCGCCTCTCTGCGTGAAGAAGGGGCAAGCAAAGGAGCAACCGGAGCATTTTTTATTTCGACTCCGCAAACCGGCATAGACAGTTTTATTCTGACCGGCAGCATGCTCGGCTGGCCTCTGGCATTGGTACGGCTGCTGATTGCTTATATAACAGGTTTTATCGGCGGCAGCGCAGTCGAATATGCCTGTCCGGAAGACCGTTCAGACGCCCCAAAAAAAGAAGAAAAAAAATGCGGTTGCTGCTGTTGTCATTCAAAACAGGAAGCTCCGCAGAAACGCGATTGGAAAAAAGCTCCGCTTTTCATCCTTCATTACGGTTTTATCAAAATGCTCAAAAGCATGTCCCCTTCCCTGATGCTCGGAATGTTGATTGCGGCATTGATACAAATGCTGATTCCGGAGAATTTCGGAGTCGAATACATCGGCGATAAAATATGGCTGCAATTTATAATTGTTGTAATTATTGCATTGCCGTTGTATGTCTGCTCCAGTGCATCTGTGCCGATTGCGGCGGCATTGATTTTGAAAGGATTTTCACCCGGTGCGGCATTGGTATTTCTTATTGCCGGGCCCGGAATCAGTTCTGTTTCCCTAACTTCAATGAAAGTGATGCTTGGAACCAAAGCAACTGTTATCTCAGCAGCAATTATCGGTATACTGGCAATTATCGGGGGGATCGTTGTCAATATTTTCAAACTGCCGTACACATTGCCGCAGATATATGAAAGCGGTAATTGCTGCATGCAGTATGTCAAACTTGCATCCGGCATTATCCTCGGACTCCTGGTCGTTTATGCATTATACAACCGCTGGTTTAAAAAATAAGGTTCTGCACTAAACATTGAGTGATAATTAAAAAAACTGAGGGGTTTGGAGTATAGTGAATTGCGATAGCAATGAACGGGGCGTTTCATCGCCTTTTATTTGCTAT
>JAZSRU010000122.1:0-5581 GCA_045538635.1 Victivallaceae bacterium | reverse complement strand
TGAGCAACAGCCTTTTTCTATTTTTTGAGCAGAAAAGAAGATGTATAATAAGTCATGACTGGAGAAAATCATAACTTATTTTACAAGTTTTCAACGTCAGTTGTCCCTTTTCTCAAACGATCGGTTTGAGAAAGAGTGGATTGGATATATTTTTAAGGAAATAAAAAAAATCGGAATTGTTTTTATCGGTAACAATAGCAATTCCTCTTAAAAGTTTTTGAAAGATGGGGTGCGGGGAAGATAACCTTTTTTTCAAAAAGGTGTCTTTCCCGCAGAATCATTTTTGCAACAGCTCCTTTTTTTCTTCGTGAAACTGCGCACGGCAATCAGCCGCAATGTGAACGGCAGGAACAGGGCTGGCAAAGTGTGAATATCAGGAGTTTGGAGAGGCTTGGGAGCTTGTCCGTGACTGCATTTTTTTCAAACATCTCAATTTCTCTTTGCCATATTCAAGCGGCAGTACCAAAAGGGATGGACCCGTGCAAAATCAATCTTCGACAATGACTTCTGCAATATCGTTGCATCCGCACAGAACCATAACCAGACGGTCGATTCCCATTGCTGAACCGGAGCAGTCCGGCATTCCTTTGTCAAGAGCGTCAAAAAATTTCGGGGTGGGGGGATACGGTTTCATATTGTTTGCGGCACGGAAATTTCTTGCCGCTTTAAAACGATCGCGTTGGATTTTTCCGTCAGTCAATTCTCCGAAAGCATTGGCAAGTTCCAAACCGCAGATATACAGTTCAAACCGTTCTGCAACAGAATTATCCGATGCTTTCAAACGCGACAGAGAGGCGCGGTTGGCAGGGTAATCTATCAGAAATGTCATGCATCCGCTGCCGAGATTAGGTTCGATATTGCAGACCATGAGTTCATCAAAATCGCCATCGATATCGGCTTGATCGGCACTTTTCGGAGTATATTTTTCAAACGCTTCGCGGACGGTGATTATTTCAGGTGCGGCAGAGAGTGAAAAACTTTTGCCGCGGAATTCAAATTTATCATCAGCTCTGACCGCCGCGCCTGCCGCCCGCACCATTTCTGCGGTCAAATCAAGCATCTGCATATAATCAATGCCCGTTTGATAATATTCAAGCATGGAGAATTCTTCGCGGTGACGGCTGCCGTATTCATCAGCGCGGAAGCATGGACCGAGCTGGTAAATCCTGTCCATTCCGGCGCAGATGAGCCGCTTCATGGCAAGTTCCGGACTGCAGCGCAGGAGTTTGCCATTGGTGCAGAAAATCGATTCGATGAATTCTTCCGGAGCAGCTTCGTTCAATGCTGATGGAGTGGTCACTTCTGTAAAATCTCTGCTGTCAAAAAAGTTGCGTATCGCGCGGTAAATAAGAGCGCGTTTTTTCAAAATATCAAGGTGTTTATCTGTCATTTTTGCGTTTGAATATTTTATTTGTGATTTTGTTTAATAGAGTAATTGCAGCAAGATTGTAGTCTTCATTTATGGAGTTTGCTGCGATGGACAGCAAAACGCCGACAGATGTCAGGCAGACCACGAGATTACTGCCGCCATAGCTGATAAATGGAGCCGGCATTCCTTTTGTCGGAGCGAGTCCGGCAATTACTGACATATTGATCAACGCCTGGAATGCAATAAATGCCGTAATGCCGAATCCGAGCAGCATGCCGGTTTTGTTTTTTGCATTCAAACTGATTTTCAATGCGGAAAATACAAAAAATATATAAACTCCAATCACTATCAGCATCGCCAGAAAACCGAGTTCTTCGCCAACTACAGAGAGAATGAAATCTGTATGCTGTTCCGGCAGATATTTTGCTTTGAACCTGCTGCCGAGAAATCCCATTCCGGTCCAGCCGCCTGACCCCAGCGCCATCAGTGATGTCCAGAGTTGATAACCACCGCTTTTCTGGTATTTCTGCGGATCCAGAAATGTAACAACCCGGGACAATCGCATCGAGTCAAAAAAGTAGATGTGAACAGCTACGATTGCGAGAACCAGCAGCGGCAGCAGAATATATCTTGAAGGCATACCAGCGGCAAAAATTATACAGCCGATCATCAATGCCACAAGACATGTCGTCCCCAAATCTTTGCCGGCATAGATAGAGCAAAGAACTATCGTTGAAACTGCGAAAACTTTCCATAACCCGTTGCGGTCAAATAAATAAGGAAGTGTTCTGAAATTTTGGGAACAGTATCCGGTGACATACAGAGCCATGACCAGTTTTGCAAATTCTGACGGCTGGATGCTCATACTGAATCCGGGGAGTTTGATGAAAATCCACCGGTGAGCGCCGTTGACTTCCCTTGAAAAAAAGGCAATCACCAGCAGCACCAAAACTCCAATCACCATAAAAGGACTCCAGTTGACAAGTTTTTTGTATCCGATATAGTATGCTGTCGTGCCGCCTAAAATACCGATAATGATCCAGAATATCTGACTTTTGAAATATTTCATTGCCTCGCTGCCGTATGAGGCTGAATATATCATTGTCAAACCGAAAAAAGTCAATATCGCAGTTGTTAATACCAGCATCCATGAATAGCGGATCAGAATGGATGCATTTTCTTCGGTACTGACAAAACGCCCGGCATCAAAGTTCCATAAAATATTGGAACTGCCGAGGCGGTTTTCCTGAAGATTATTTTTTTCTGAATCGCTGTTCATTTTCAATCAAGAATTATATTGGCGTTTGCTTCAATGGATGTGATTTTGTTTGCTGCGGCATATGCGGCAACATCTTCATCATCGACAGCGGCAAGAGGGGATATTTCCACTTTGCAGTCGGGGGTACCGTCAGCTTTGCGCGGGATTGCGACACCGGCGGCTTCCAGACGGCGGCAGTCGCGGGCGATAAGCATCTCGCGGCAGCTTTCTGCGGAATCGACACCGGTCGCGTTTTTGGTCGGGCCGAAAACTTCTTTGCGGTCGCCTTCGAGGACCATGGTTTTTTCCGCGAGCTGCAGTGCGTCAAAGATAAAAGTTTCAAGTTTGACGGCATTGGGTGATTCCGGTTTGACGGGATTGCCGGCGGCATCAATATACGGAACTTTTTTATCAGCGCGGTGAGCGGGGAGCGAAAGCGTGCCGTCAGCTGTAAGTTTTTCGATGAACGCACGGGAAATCACATGAATTGCCGGGCTGCCGGAGATAAAGCGGAGATTGCCGTTTTCGTCCAGACTTTGAGCGAGGTCATCGGGCAGATCGCTGTATTCAATAATTTGCAGTTTGCCGTTGCTGACACAGAAGTTGCCGAGTTTTTCAAAAGCATTTGTTTTGGCAAGCATGATCGCACTCATTTCTGACTGCTGCATGGCGTGCAGACCGATAAAAAGCGGTGAAAGCACGGGAACCAGCGGATTATCCACCTGAAAATATGAAAGATATTCGATATTTTTCTTTTTCATATCATCCAGCGCACCGGATTTTTTCAGGGCGAGCAAAGTACCTCCGTGACCGTCAGGAGAGAGCGAAAGAGATGATTTTGAACTCATCAGCAGTTTGCCCTGATAGTCGATCGCGGGCATTGTCCCCTGAATGAAAAAGAAAACCTGCTCCTTTTTCAAGCCGAAGAAGCTGTTGGCTTCAAAAAAGTCAACAGTTTGCTGATAATTGAGCAGACTGGTCATGACATACCATGAAATCGTGGTATTGTACTTGACTTCATTGCGGCGTATCGACAACGCGAAATATTCAAAAAGAGAGCGTCCGGAAACAGGTCCGATGGGATAAGTGCCTTTGGGACCGTCATAACCGAGTCTTGTTCCCTGACCGCCGGCAACGATGAGACAGGCAACTTTGCCTTCGCTGATGAGGGATTTTCCGTAAGTTTCAGCATCGGCATAAAGTTTTTTCTCTGCATCATTGCGAGGGGTGAGGGGGAAATACGGTGCGGGCTGCAAATCATCAGGAATGGAGATGTCCGTTTTTTTGAGGACATAATCTTTGATGAGTTTATCAAGATGAGGAAAATTGATTTTTTCGAGTTCTGCTTCAAGAGCGGCATTTTCCTCTGCAGTTGCACAGTTTTCAAAGCGGAGCAAATGTTCCTGACCGTATTCGACAAGAGTTTTTTTCAGACTTTCTTTCATGCTAAAATCTCCTGAAATCAGCGCAGACCGACAGCTGCGCGGACTTTTTCCATGGTTTTATCTGCTTCAGCGGATGCGCGTTTTGCCCCGTCGCGGAGGATATCCCAGACAGTGTCGATATCTTTGGCGAGTTCATTGCGTTTTTCCTGCATGGGGGCGAAATGTTCCTGCATTTTTTCAAAAAGTGCCTGTTTTGCATGACCGTAACCGTAATTTCCGGCGCGGTAGCGGGCAGCCATTTCTTCGACTTCAGCCGGAGTTGCGAAAAGTTTGTAGAGTGCGAAAATGTTGCATTTATCCGGATCTTTGGGATCTTCCATGGGGGTACTGTCGGAAACGATGCTCATGACGGCTTTGCGCTGGGCTTTGGGAGTTCCGAAAATCGGAATGGTGTTATTGTATGATTTTGACATTTTTTGTCCGTCTGTTCCGGGGACGACGGCGGAAGTTTCGGGTATAAAGCCTTCGGGGATGGTGAAAATATCGCCGTAGGTATTGTTGAAACGGATCGCCAGATCGCGGGTGATTTCAAGATGCTGTTTCTGATCTTTGCCGACGGGGACGAGTTCGGATTGATAGAGCAGAATATCTGCCGCCATCAGCACGGGGTAGGAGAAAAGGCCGTTATTGGGGACGAAACCTTTGGCGGTTTTGTCTTTGTAGCTGTGAGCGCGTTCGAGGAATCCGACGGTGATATTGTTATTGAGTAGCCACATGAGTTCAGTAACTTGCGGGACATCAGACTGGCGGAAAAAAACTGTTTTGCTGACATCCAGACCGCAGCTCAAAAAGTCAAGTGCGAGATTGATGACATTGCTGCGCAGAGTTTCAGCATCAGGATTGGTAGTCAGAGAGTGATAGTCGGCGATAAAAAGAAAGGCTTCGCCTTTTTCCTGAAGTGCGACGGCATTTTTCATCATGCCGAAATAGTTGCCGATATGAGGGACGCCTGAAGGCTGGATACCACTTAAAATACGCATATTATTTTCCTTTATACTGTAAATATTATATAAAATTGAATTCTTCAGAGATAAAATATATCATTTCAATGTGATATTTCAAGCTGTACAGTAAAAAACTTTATGGAAAAAATATATTGTAAAAAATGCTTTTAATTTTTGTTTTTTATTTGACAAATATCTTTTTTGGTGATATAGTTTATCGTTGTGGAAGCGCATATATCCGGCATAAATATTGTCGTGATACTATGAGTGAAGTTTGTTTTGTACAGCTTCCTATAATAAATATTCTATCATATTTTTTTGAGGTTGTTTTCATATTTTTTATTCTTTCTGTTAAGGTTTGGTTTCAGTTACACGGCATAGCCGTAATGAGAGCGGCTGGGTGGAGGCGGGCAATGTGAGAACTTTGGGAGTTTTGGGAATTTTGAGAGATTGCCCGTGACTGCACTGCAGTCAAGCTGACAGATGCGCTGACGCGCAAGTTGAGCAGAGTACAGCAGTTTGTACGGAGCATCAGCTCCGCAGATTTTTGTTTGACTGCAGTGCA
>JAZSRU010000022.1:0-7625 GCA_045538635.1 Victivallaceae bacterium | reverse complement strand
AAAAATGATTCTGCGGGAAAGACACCTTTTTGAAAAAAGGTTATCTTCCCCGCACCCCATCTTTCAAAAAATTTTAAGAGGAATTGCTATTGTTACCGATAAAAACAATTCCGAATTTTTTTTATTTCCTTAAAAATATATCCAATCTACTCTTTCTCAAACCGACCGTTTGAGAAAAGGGACAACTGATGTTGAAAACTTGTAAAATAAGTTATGATTTTCTCCTGTCATGACTTATTATAGTTCTTCTTTTCTGCTCAAAAAATAGAAAAAGGCTGTTGCTCATCTTTTTTTGAGGTTTTGTAACAGCCCATTTTTTTATATCTTCTGGATGATTATTGCGCCTGTGCGCAAAATATAAGCAATGTTATTTTTTTGCAAAAAATTGTAATTTTTTTTATAATAGCTGTTGTTTTTTTTCATTTCTAATCTATAATATAGAAAATATAATTTTAATTTATTATACAATTTTTATATCAAGGAGTAATGGAAATGAGTGTTGTTGAGATTGAGAATGATTATTTGGAAGAGCGTTTTGTCAATGCAGTTGATTTGGGAGATTTGAAAAATCTTTCTGTATTGGAAGATGTTATTCATGGTTCTGGTGAGAGAGAACAGAAGAGTTATAAATTTTCTTTGACAGAAGACAGTTTTTTGAACTTCAAATTGTCATTACCGGATGAGCTTAATGGCGGATATAGTATTTATGATGCATCCGGCACTTATATTGACAGCAATAATTTTGCGCTTGCTCAAGGAGATTATTATCTTGAAATAGAAGTATGGAACAATAATGGAGAATGTAATTTTTCTTTTCAAGCTGAACTGGCTGTTGATTTGGGAGTATTTGAAGAAAAAGTTCTGTTTGATGACAGTTCAAAATTGAATGGATTGAAATACTATAAATTTGAAGTTGCGGAAAAGGATATGTATAAAATCGGTCACGATTTGAATGACATTGGATTTTATGTATATGATGCAAATGGAAAGCAGTTGGATTTGACTGTAAGTTGCTACGGATGTCCCGGCGGGATTATTTTGGATAAAGGGACATATTATGTCAAGGTGGAGGATTATGAGGAAACAGGATACTCTTTTGTATTTGACAGAGTGCATGATATCGGTACTTTGGATGGAGTAATCAAGACTGAAGAAACATCTGTTCATGAGCATGATATTCTGCTCTATAAATTCAGTGTGAAAGATGGAGATTCTTTTCCTGTTGAAATTATTATGTCCGGCTCAGAAGGTGTTTCATTTTATATTTATGATGAAAATGGTTCTCCTGTGGAGGACAGTGATTACAGTATGCTTGAATCCGGTACATATTATATTGCATTCACCACAGACGGGTCTTATGTAGCTGATTTCTCGTTTGAGTTGGCTTCAATAAAAGCTGACAAGTATGAGGGAAATGACAGCATGGAAGATAGTGCATTCCTGGGGGATATTTCCGGAACAACTGAATTTACAGGTATGTCTTTTCATACTCAGGAAGACAATGATTATTATCATTTTAATCTGCAGAAAGATACTTTTATTTCAATTGATACCACCAATATTGACCCTTGGTATGAGCTGATGGATGCAAACGGTGAAAGTGTATATACGGATTCGTTGCTTAAAGCAGGTATCTATTATATCAGCATGCCGGGATATGGAGCACTTGCAAATTATTCTATGACAATCAGCACCGCTGATGAATTGGGAAAAATTACAGGAAATAAGGTTATTGAAAATATTTCTGCTTATAATTCAAAATTTTTCAAATTTACTCTGGAAGAAGAGCAGGTGCTTTCTATCAGTACCACCAGAGGCGAATATGGACCTTCTGTTTATTTGTATGATGGTGATGGAAATGAGGTTTCATGGTTTGATAATGTTCTTGCTGCCGGAGATTATTTTATAAAAGTTGAAGGGGACGAGTACAGTACATATCTTTATGATATCAATATAGATTTTGAAATGAAGGATTTAGGGGTAATTGAGGCAGATAAAATCGTTGAAGAGTCAGCTGCCGGATCATATTACTATAAATTTACTTTGACTGACAGTGATTTTGTCAATATTGTACAAAATGAAGATTATTGGAGCGAAATTTATTTGTTTAATCCTGAAGGATCATGGAGCTATGTGTCCGGTGATATAACTTATTTTACAGCAGGCGAGTATTTTATCAGAAATGAAGAGTACGGTGATACTGCATGTAAATTCAAGCTTGATCTGAGTGAAAATCTCGGAACAATTACTGAAAGTACAACATTTGCAAATCAGGAAATCCAAGGGTATTACAAGTTTGAACTTACAGAAGATTCTTTGATTGATATAAACATCAGCATTGAATATAGTTATTGTGATTTGTATGATGCAAACGGTGAATATTTATATTATGATGATGCAATTAATCTGCAAAAAGGAACATATTATCTTTATGTTGGTGATACTTACGATAAAGTTTTTGATTTGAGTTTTGATTTTGTCAAACCTGACCGCTTTGATTCGGCAGACAGTAATAATAATACTGTTGAAAATGCTGTTGAGCTGGAAACTGTTTCAGAGGATTTGGTAATAGAAGATCTTTCGATTTCCTCTGAAACAGATGTTGACTACTATAAGTTTACAATTGAAAAAGATACTGTTGTCAATATATCTTTCACGAATAATTATGACAGTTCATGGGCTCCGTCAGTCTTCAAAGCTGAAGATTTGAATAATGAATATTATGGTAACTCTTTTACTGCCGGAGATTATTATCTGAAAGTTGAAGGTTATGAGAAGATGTTCAACTATGGTGTGAAATTTGAATTGCTCTCGTCTGACAGCAGTAATAATGATTTTGATACAGCGGTTGAACTTTCTTTGACTCAGGGCGATGTGAAAATTGAAAATCTTTCAATTACTGCGGCAGATGATGTTGATTATTTTAAATTTACTCTGACGGAATCAAAAATTTTGAAGATTTCTGCTTTCAGTAATAATGCAGATTTGACATTAAATGTCTATAATGACAATAAAGAATCTGTATTCAGTGAAGATCAGACTTCTGAGGGCTTGGAATATATTCCTTTCAGCAACTTTGAAGCCGGTACCTATTATATTGTTGTCGATGTTTATAATGATCAAATTGCGGGAGATTATTATCTTAAGGTTGAAAATATTGATTTGACGGCAGGTGAACCGGACGATGAAAATAATGCTCATGATCTCGGTACTGTAAACAGCGAAATGATAAGCAGCGGACAGATGGTTATTTCATCTGCTGAAGATTGTGACTATTTCACTTTTACACTTGAGAATTCTGCGTTTCTGGCGATTGGAATAGAGGCTAATGATTCTGAAAATTTCTATGTTGAAATCACAGCACCTGACGGAACATCTTTGAATAGCGACTATTATTCTTATGGATATTATGCGGCAGGTGAATATAAAGTCAAGATTTCAGGAGATACAGTTGATACTTATAAATTCAATATTACTCCGGTTTCAAAAGATCTCGGAAATGTTACTGAGAATAATTCATGGAAAGATTTGAGTCTTAACGGTGATGGTGTTGCATATTACAAGTTTACTCTTGAACATGCAGATATTGTCAATTTTAATATTTATAATGAATATATGTCATACGAATTGTATGATGAAACCGGCAAGACTGTTGAGAACATTGAAAATTCCTATTTTGTTGATGGCGGAACATATTTCCTTGCGGTTTATTCAAGCGAACCGTATGAAAAATTCGGGTTGAATATTGAGTTGCAAGCAGAAAATGCGGAAGTTACTGCAGATGGTATCAGTATGAAGGTGGATAACAGCAGATATTTCAAATTCACGCTTGAAGATGATACTTATGTCGATTTCAATTTCGGTGAGTGGGATGTATGCTGTGATTTCAACTTGTATCGCGGCAGTGAATTAATTGATTGGTCCTATGACGGTGCAACTTTGCTTGCCAAAGGAACATATTTTATTGAAGTCAACGCCGATGAAATATATGACAGTTATGATTTGAATTTTGAGTTTATCAAGGTCGACAGCTTTGATGCTGAAGGTAAAGGCAATTCATTTGAAGATGCAGTTGATCTCGGAGTAATCAGCAAAAAACAGATTTTTGACAAGCTTTCCATTACTTCAGATATAGAACAGCAAGATGTTGATTACTATAAATTTACTCTTGAAAGTGATACATTTATTTTTGTAGGCGAAACTCGTGCCGATATATACTTGTATGATGCAGATTATAATGAAATTACATTGTCCTTTGAGGAATATACCTTTATTAAAAAGGGAGATTATTATCTCAAGGCTGAGATGTACAGCAGTGATGTTACAGACAATTATAAACTTGATATTCGTGTTGCAGAAGATCTCGGTGCTTTGACTGCAAACAAGAGTATTGAAGAAAATATTTGTCTCAAGTATTATAAGTTCCATCTTGATGAGGCTCAGGCAGTACAATTTAGATATAGCGGTTCTTCAGAATCAGAACTTGAATATAGCATTTATGATGCAAATGGAGAGATGGTCAGTGATAATGAGATCTTTTCAGCAGGAGATTACTTTGTAAAGGTTTACGTTTACAATTATGGTGAAGAGTCAGCTGATTGGACTTTCAATATTTCCATTGCTGAAGACCTCGGTACTGTTACAGAAAACAAAATTTGGGAAAATGAAAGTGTTTCCGGCAGCAGGTATTATAAATTTAATGTTGCTGAAGGTACATTTATGGATTTTGCTGTTGATGATGGCAATACTGATGGCGGATGTTGGTACACATTGTACGACAGTGAGGGAATGGAAATTGATAATGACAATAAATTCCTTGTCGCCGGGGATTATTTCCTGCGTATATCATCATCAAGTGATTGGGGAACCGATAACTTTGATCTGAAAATCAATTTGGCACAGGATATCGGCGAAATCAATGATAATAGCTCTTATGCCGGTGACAGTATCCGGATGACTTATGAAAAACATTTTTACAAATTTGTCCTGACAGAAGCAGATAAAGTATTATTCAAAACAAATGGCGCTTATGGAGATTTGGTGCTTGGTCTGTTCAAATATGAGAATGGAGAAATTACAGAAATTGAATCTTATCTGGATAACGATAATGGTAAAAATTATTTTGAATTTGAGGCATTTGAACTTGAGGCCGGTACATATTATTTGATGCTTCAGAATAATAGTGGTAGTGGACAGAGTGAATATGCGTTGAGTATATGGACTGCGGATATTGAAGCTCCGGCAGATCCTGTTGTTTCAGCTGATATTACCGCCAAAACCAGCAAAGATGTTGTTCTTACTGCTGAATTCAGTGCTGACAGCGTGACAAAAGAATATTCATTTGATAAGGTCATTTGGTTCAAGTATGACGATAATGTTGTAATGTCGGATAATGGCAAAGTATATTTCCGCAGTGCAGATGCCGCTGGAAATATTTCTGAAATTGTCGAATATGAAGTAAGCAATATTATTGATATGGAAAATCCTGTTGCCGCTGCAGATATTACAGATATTACCAATAAAGATGTCATTGTATCTGCGGTATTCAGTGAAGTTTCAGTCAAAAATGAATACTCATTCGACAATTTAAATTGGGTTGATTATTCCAATGGTGTTACTATGACAGCCAATGGCAAGGTTTATTTCCGCAGTACAGATGCCGCCGGAAATATTTCTGAAGTCATAGAGTATGAGGTTGGTAATATCGATAAAACAGCTCCAAGTTTGAATATTAGCGGCAGTACAAGTGCATTGACCAATAAAGATGTGCTTCTGACTGCAAGTGCAACAGATATAAATTTGTTTGCGATTGAATATTTTGACGGTTCAAAATGGATCACGGGTAATAGCTTGACTGTTATTGAAAACGGAACTTATAAATTTCGCGCAACTGATTCTCTCGGCAATTCAGTCGAAAAAGAATTTGAGGTAAGCAATATTGATAAGGACGCTCCGGTTTTGAGTATATCCGATAACTCCGCTGATTGGACAAATCAGGATATTGAATTGAGTGTTTCTGTCGAAAATGCCAATAAAGTCAGTATTTTTGTTAAAAAAGCCGGCGGCAGCACCTATCAGAAATATAGCAATGGCATGACTTTTGGCGAAAATGCTGAATATATCTTTTTCGCTCAGGATTCTGTCGGCAACAGGAGCGGTGAAGTGCGTATTACAGTTGACCGGATTGACAAAAATGCTCCGGACATGAAAGCATCCGGCTATTTTCGTGACGGAGAGTATGTTTTTGAGCTGAATGCATTTGATGACGGATGCGGCGTTAAAGGGTATTATTTGCAGTATTCAACAGATGGTCTGGAGTACAGTTATTATCAGGAAAATCTGATTACGGATTCTGTTTTTTTGATTAGTGATATGCCGGGTGTCAAATACTTCCGCGTTTTTGCCGAAGATAATCTCGGCAACCGTTCAAAAGAACAGGATATAGTTATTATGCCGATTAATAAAGTTGAAACTGACAACAGTGAAGATTTGGTGTTTATCGGCAAAAATACTGCCAAGCTCAATGGCAAAAAACAGAACGGTGTGAAAATTGAGTACGGCAGAAATGCTTTTGTAACTGTGGATGAAGCCGGAAATCTTGACGGCAAAACAGTTGTCTTTATCGACAGTAAGAATTCAGCAGATTACAGCGGAATTGAAACTATTTCCGGCAATGCAGTTATCCCGACGGTCAAGGAGTCATCATCATCTTCTTCAAGAAGTGTTTCTGCTGCCGCTAAAAATTCAATAACCATCAGTTCAAATGCGGAAAATACGGATTTTGTCCGTTTCTCTGCTGTTTCTGTAAATGGAGATGTTACCGTCAAAAATATTTCCGGAGGCAAGGAAAACAGCAAAGAGAGTTCATCACGCAAAGTGGATAGAAATGGTTTTGAAACAAAAAGCGTATCTGTTTCCTACGACTGTTCTGCAACCGGTAAATTCACCGCAACAGACAGAGCAGAAATTGAAAATGTCAGCAATTACAGTTCTGTGACTTTGAATAATGCGATAATTGGCAATTTGAGCAGTGGAAGCCGGAAGGATTCATTTTCGGAAAAGCTCGTTGACCGCGGAGCATCTGTATCACAAACTTTGAGTGAAAGTACAAATGAGTCAGTCAGCGGCAAAGCAGTTTTGAAAAATTCCGCCTCTGTTGACAGTATTGAGGGATACAAAGATATCGACATGTCTGATTCTGCAGTTTTTTCTGTTTGCAACAGTATAAGCAAAAAATCAAAGTCGGAAACTGATACTTTCAGCCGTACGCAAGTGACACGCAAATTGACTTTTAGCTCAAGCGAAAGTGCCAGCGGTACATTGAAAGCTGTTGCTTCAGAAATTACTGATGCCATTGTCGGTTTTGCAACCGTCAGCTTGAAAGAAACTTCAGTTGGCAACGCTATCAAACGCGTTGATGAAAATGGAGAGTCTTACTCAACTATCAAGGAAACTCACAGCGTGAAAACTGCCAAAAACGGTGTTGTTTCCGGTACATACAGTAACAGTGAAACTTTCAGCCGTTCCGGCAAGTTGACTGCCAGCGGTAAAAAAGCTGATCCGCGTTTGCGTTCTTTTGAAACAACCAGCATCAATGGTGATATTGAAAATTACAATACAGTATC
>JAZSRU010000069.1:0-3995 GCA_045538635.1 Victivallaceae bacterium | reverse complement strand
AGTTTTTCCGCCTTCCTAAACAACTTCCTATTTCGATAAAACTTTTAATCAGTTAAGCGGTTAGCTACACATCTTTAATATAGCATAACAAAATTCATCTTGCAAGATTCTAAAATAAAAAAAGTTATTTTTCAACCGCGCAAGCTCAAAACTCCGGATAATACCGCAAAATGAAATCCACCAGGGGACGCGGATCATCCATACCATGCGGGTGATGTCCGTAATTCTCACGGTTGATAACATTTATATTACCGCTGGCATTTTTCAGTTTTTCAGCCAGAATATCCGTATTTTCCTCCGGCAGAACCACTTGGTCATTGCCGCCGCGCAGGATCAGCACCGGGATTTTTGCATCGGCTATCGGCTGAAAATTGTTGAGCGGCGAAAGCGGATGCTGACGCAAAGCTTCAGGAGTATCGACTCCGTAGGCCGCCATATTCCTTTTGCCTTCATCGATTATATGAGCTGCCAGCTCGGCATTTTTGACAGTCTGCGGATTGCGCATCGCCATAAATGCCAGATCGCAAACCGGACAATCCGCATAAATCGCGCCGACAGTTTCCGGATGTTCAGCCGCCCAGCGCCATGAAAAAAGCCCACCGTAACTCATTCCGATAAGTGCCGCTTTTTTATTAAAACCCATTTTCTGTAAAAGGGCGTAAAACTTTTCAACGATTTTGATTCCGTCCGGATTCATGTAAGTTGAAAAAACATCAATATGAACATGATGAAATCCACGCTCCAGCAGCTTCAATGCCGGAGTGCGCGGCACAAAAGATTCCGCCCATTGCAGACACCAGCTCCACGGCAGACCGGGCGCAGGATTCGTCGGCTCCACGATAAAAGCTTTGCAGCCGTCGATCTCAAAATTATGACGGACAAAACCATACCACTCAACGGTCTCTCCCTCCGGATATTTCACGCGTTCAATATGCTCAAATCCATATTTTTCCAATCCGGCATTTGCCAATGCTTTATAATCAAGTCCCATAAAAATTACCCTGTTATATAAAAATTCAAACTGAATTGTCAAATCCTGTTCAATATCATATCCTGAAACTTTTGCCGAATCTCTCGTATGCGGCTCTTGACAGTTCCTCCCTGACAGACGGATGTGCAATGCTGATAAGAAGTCTGGCTCGCTCCTGAAGAGATTTTCCATAAAGATCAACACAGCCGTATTCCGTCACAAAATAATGAATCATGCTTCGCGGTGTCACCACCCCGGCTCCGGACGAAAGCGTCGGCACGATTTTACTGACCCCTTTGTTGGTACATGAACTCATGGCAATGATCGCCTTGCCGCCTTTGGAACGGGATGCGCCGTAAATAAAATCAAGCTGACCGCCAACCCCGGAATAAATCGACTGTCCTATCGAATCGGCGCATATCTGCCCCGTCAAATCGATTTCAATAGCGGAGTTGATTGAAACAACATTGGGATTTTGAGCGATAATAAACGGATCATTGGTATAACGCACATCCTTCATCAGCACCAGCGGATTATCGTTGATAAAAGCGTGAAGTTTATGTGACCCCATCAGAAAACATGCAACCAGTTTACCCTGGTCAATGTGTTTGTATTTACCGGTAATGATACCATTTTCAACCAGCGGAATGATTCCGTCGGAAAACATTTCAGAATGAAGTCCGAGATCACGGTGATTTTCAAGCAGCGAAAGAATGGCATTGGGAATTGAACCGATACCAAGCTGCAGACAATCACCGTCATTGATAAGTTCGGCACAATGTCTGCCGATAACTTTATCAATTTCACTGGGAGGCGGATAAACGACTTCCTTTATCGGGCGGTCATCCTCCACTACAATATCAATGGCTGAATAAGGAATCAGCGCATCACCGAAAGTTCTCGGGATATTGGGATTTACCACTGCAATAACTTTTTTGGCATTCTGAACAACTGCAAGCGTCATATCAACCGACAGTCCGAGTGAAACATATCCGTGTCTGTCCGGAGGCGAAACGGCAATAAACGCAACATCTATCGGAATGATATTATCACGGAAAAGCTGCTGTGTTTCATTCAGAGAAATTGGAATATACTGTACCCTGCCCTCGCGGGTTGCTTTGCGTGTGGTATCTCCGACAAAAAATGTGTGTGTTTCAAAAATCCCCTCAAACTCCGGCGCGCTGTGAATGGCATCCATGAGCAGAATGGTATGAATAAGCTTGACATCACGCAGAATTCCGGTTCTGCCGAGATTGCATAATTCTTCGATAAGGATTTCAGGTGTGCAGCCGAAACAGCTGAAATAGACAGAATCACCTGATTTTACATTAGATACGGCTTCTGCCGCACTGACAATGGCAGGAGTTTTATGCATAATATTTCCTTGAATTAATCTTCTGTAATAAGTTATTTTACCCCATAATTTATCACACATTGCAATTTTTTGCAAATAAATAATAATTTTTTCAGTGAATATCTTTTTTTGCTCTTGACAAATTGTATTTTCATTTTATATTTGATAAGAACAATTTTTTTATGAAAGGGAAAAAAATGCCTGCGATTGATGATTTTTTACATTTTCTTATTGAAAACAAGGCATCCGATATGCACTTGTCCAGCAATAAGCCGCCCGCATACCGTATTGACGGTGAAATGGTTTTCTGTGATTTCGAGCCTTTGAGCAGTGATTTCATTTTCTCTCTGGCTGATGAAATCATGAATGAACGCAACAGAAAGATATTTGCTGAAACAAATGATGCCGACCTTGCATACTCGCTGGTCGAAACCGGCGACCGCTTCCGTGTCAATGTGTTCCGCGATCTGTATGGTGTCGGTATCGTCGCCCGTATCATTCCTGCCAAAATCCTGACTTTTGAACAGTTGAATCTCTCTCCGGCAATCGCTGAACTTTGTACATTGAACAAAGGTCTGGTGCTGGTTACAGGTCCAACCGGTTCCGGTAAGTCAACCACTCTCGCCGCGATGATCGACTATATCAACCGCAACCGTACCGACCATATCATTACGATTGAGGACCCGGTCGAATTCGTCCACCCCGACCAGAAATGTCTGATCAATCACCGTGAAGTCGGTCAGCATACAAAATCATTCAGCGCAGCTCTGCGCGCTGCTCTCCGTGAAGACCCCGATATCGTGCTGGTCGGTGAAATGCGCGACCTGGAAACCGTTGAAATCGCTCTCGAAACTGCGGAAACAGGTCACTTGGTTTTCGGTACATTGCATACCACCACCGCCGCCCGAACCGTTGTCCGTATCGTTCAGCAGTTCCCTGCAAACCGTCAGGATCAGATCCGTATGATGCTGGCTGAATCTCTCAAAGGTATCATTTCCCAGACTTTGTGCAAACGCATCGGCAAGGGCCGTGTCGCCGCTTTGGAAATCCTGATTGCCACCAGCGGTATTGCCAGCCAGATCCGTGAAAACAAGGTCCACATGATCGAATCATCAATTCAGACCGGATACAATCTCGGTATGCGTACTCTGAATGGCGCCCTGCTCGAACTTGTTGAACAGGAATTGATCACTACAGATGAAGCCATCAACCGTTCCCTCGATCGCAGTGCTTTGAAGAAAATGTTTGAAGAACATGAGATCGAATTTGAGGAAGATGAAGAAGAGGAAGAATTTGAGGAAGAAGAAGCTGAAGAATAATTCTTTTCAAGTCTTCTCTCATGTATAAAAATAAGGGGCTGTTGCAAAACCTCAAAAAAGGTGAGCAACAGCCATTTTCTATTTTTTGAGCAGAAAAGAAGAACTATAATAAGTCATGACTGGAGAAAATCATAACTTATTTTACAAGTTTTCAACGTCAGTTGTCCCTTTTCTCAAACGGTCGGTTTGAGAAAGAGTAGATTGGATATATTTTTAAGGAAATAAAAAAAATTCGGAATTGTTTTTATCGGTAACAATAGCAATTCCTCTTAAAAGTTTTTGAAAGATGGGGTGCGGGGAAGATAACCTTTTTTCAAAAAGGTGTCTTTCCCGCAGAATCATTTTTGCAACA
>JAZSRU010000144.1:0-3051 GCA_045538635.1 Victivallaceae bacterium | reverse complement strand
ACCGGAACGCAAGATTACGGACGATCCTGCAAGAGTTCCGGGAACATCCAAACCACCACGCAAGCCCGGCCATGGTCGCGGCATTGATTGAACTTGAAACTGAATTGGATGCAAATTCTTTTGAGCCGGATCAATCCGATGTCTGTTTTCAACAGAGTGCTCACTTGATGCCACGCTTGCAAATCGTTACGGAATTTCAGACTTTTGTCATTCCGTGGCACGCTGTTTCTCTGATTCAGAGCGATCCGTCAAAAAAGATCATTGAACTTTTTACGACATTCGGATTGCATTTTAAGATTTGCAGTCAGCAGAAACTTGATGATCTTTTGGCACTGCTTCAACTGGAACGGGTGAAAATTATTTATTCCATTGAGGGAGTAACTGTTAACGTACATAAAGAGAATGACGTGTAAAACAAGGTATTTTGCCGCAAAAACACAAAACGCTTAAAAAGTAGGTCGACATGTCGATTTACTTTTTAAGTTTACAGAGTGCGAATTTCATCTTCTAATTTTGAAAGGAATGTTTGAAGCTGTGACCAATCAGGCTTATCTCCATAAATCATATCTCCCATTTGCATATAATCCTTTTCCAAATCTTTTTGGCGGATTTCAGCGGGAAGAAGATTGAGAGTCGCAAGAGTCATTGTGTCATAATTTACACCACGTTTAGGATAAAATTTACGATCAAACTCGATGATTGAAGCCAATAAATCTTTTGCAGATAAAATTTGCTGTTTGTAAGGAGAATTTGCCAGCATGTAAATATCGTACATATGACGTGAATGACGGGACGGAGTTGCTTTATCTTCAGGAAGATGATGCAGATAATGCAAAACGGTAATTTTTTCCCAGAAGGTACGTTCTACAGAAACTGTCGGAATATCAGAACATTTTTCTTGCAAAGCAGGAATTTTTTGTGCCGCATAGGATTGGATTGTTTGGGGAGCAAATGGAGTTCCTTCTGCGAAAGCTCCAATTTCCAATTTGATATTGGAGCGGATATAGGCATCTTTCTCAAAAACTCCTGGATATTCAATAAACAAATTGCAAGCGTCAGTCTCATCGGAGATAATGCGGCAATACTCTCCCAGTAAGTCTTCCAACAGAGGTTTCAAATTCTCCGTAACATACACTTGAGTATTTTTGCTCGTTTTGGACTTGAAAGTATTGATCGCATTGCGTGTTCTTTCTTTATCAAAAGATTCATCCCGCCCGGCAACTTCATGCAAATCAAGCAGCAAGTCAATATCTTCTGAAAAACGATTGATCGCTTGAAATGCTTTTGAAAGGGAAGTTCCTCCCTTGAACAAAAGAATTGTTTTAAGTTTCTCATGTTCAAATATTTTATTCAGAACCCACGAAACCCAATAATCTTTTTCAATCATATCTGGTCTGATACCGATTTCAGAGGCGACTTGAGTGAAGATTGCCCTGCGTTCATTTTCAGAAACTGTTTTTAATGGCATAAAAATTTCTCCTCTATTGAGCCAGACGGCAAATCATTTTATGAATCCGTTCCGGAACAAGACTGGTATCTGTTTTGATTTCTTCCCATTGTTCAAAAGAAAATGCTGCTTTTATTTTCGCTTTCATTTCCTCTTCTTCCGCAAGTTCCCCAAGAGTTCTTAATGCCTGAACCAACATCCGGCTCTGAATCAATTTCGGGGTAAAATCTTTTCTTGCTGCATTTTGAAAATGAATTTTTTGTGTTCCTATTTCAAAAATACGCCCCGGACCATTCCAAAGATAAATACAATGAGCTTGAATTTGAGTTGATAAACGCAAATAATTCAAAGCAGCATTTCCGGTAGGCTGAATTTGTCGCCCCATATTTTTTGCAATAGCAGCAGCAACCTTATCAAGATCAGGAGAAACATTGCAACGCAAAATTTCGCTATACATAGGGTAGTCATAAATTCCACGGAGCAACTTTCTGATTTTCCCTTCTTTCTCCAAATGAAACAGTGCTGTATCAATGTCATTTCTTTTGAAATAAGGCAAAAAGTCCTTTGCTGAAAATGACCATCCCTGACCATTTTCAGAAACTATTTTCCAGATTTTATCTTTGATCGACTGATACATATTCACCTCGCATTTTAAGAAATATAGCATCATTTTTCTTAAAATCAAGTCTGAAAGCAAAAAAATCCGACATAGTGACCAACTATGCCGGACGCAGTTATGTTTACGCTGCCGGTTGAACTTCCGGTTCAACTCTCTGGTCATTGGCTTGCCGCCACTTGCCAAGACGAATGTATTTGCTCGCCTGTTCATGAGTCATTTTACGGAAAAATCCGTAATCAAAACGGGAGAGAAATCCATCGTTCACCAGTTGAGTGAGCCGCTCGCTCTGCCGTTCTGTCATTGGGGCACGGGGTGCCAACGGCTCACGCGGTTCATATCCTTCAACGGTCTGGTTGGCAGTTTCATTTTGCAAGCCTTTGTAAATCATGCGTTTTGCCTGTAAACTGGTAAGATTCTGATAAGTTTCCCGTTTCAGACCTTTGAGAAAACCTCTGCGGATCAAATCTCCAAGTTTGGTTTTCTGAGCTTGCGATGCCGGAAGTTCTCCGTGATCGGCGTACAGTTTGGTGATGATTTCTGCTGCCTGACCTTTGGTCATATTCTTCCAGGCATTTTCATCAAAACGTTCCAGTTGATTTTCTTTGACGGCATGACCGATCACCCGCAGCTGGGCATTGGTCGCTTTGGCTCCGGGCTCCTGAATTGTGATGACAGGCTTGTTGCTGACGGTGTTGGCTGTTGCGTTCATTTTGTCTTCCTTTCAGTTTTATTGAATTTGTTTTTTAATTCTTCCTGGCGGCTTGCCTCATAGGGGACAAGACCGCCGCAATTTTTCATAATGCAGTAAGCGTAAGGAACGACCTTACAATCACTTTCGTAGATCGTTTTGCACTTACAGCATTGCTGATAGACTTTTTTCATAATGATCAAAACTCCTTTTCGAGAATTTCAGTGAGCATATCGTACTCTCCATTGGTGATGTAGCAGTCAGCTTCCAGATAGGTGTAATCTTCTTCGTGTCCTT
>JAZSRU010000060.1:0-21871 GCA_045538635.1 Victivallaceae bacterium | reverse complement strand
GCACCCCATCTTTCAAAAACTTTTAAGAGGAATTGCTATTGTTACCGATAAAAACAATTCCGAATTTTTTTTATTTCCTTAAAAATATATCCAATCCACTCTTTCTCAAACCGACCGTTTGAGAAAAGGGACAACTGACATTGAAAACTTGTAAAATAAGTTATGATTTTCTCCAGTCATGACTTATTATAGTGCTTCTTTTCAGCTCAAAAAATAGAAAAAGGCTGTTGCTCACCTTTTTTGAGGTTTTGCAACAGCCCCTGCTGCATATACTGTATTATATTTTCTGAGGCAAAATAAGTTTCGGTTCAATAATAATTTCTGTAGTCTGCATCGGCTTGCGATAATTGTCAATGCGATGCAGCAGACGCTTAACCGTCTGCTTGGCAATATCCGCCATACGGATATCAACAGTGCCGGGACGCGGTGCAATAAAATCAAGAGTATAGAAATCTCCATGACAGCCGAAAAGTTCAAATTCAGGCTTTTTATTGAATCTGCCGAAATATTCGACATAAAATTTCAACAACATCAAATCTGAACAGAAATAAGCTATATCAAGTTTTGGAATATCAGCACTTGTATAAATATCCATCAGAATTTTATTCAATTCAGAATGTGATTTACCGATATATTTTTCCGGAACCTGAAATTTAAACAGGTTTATATTATATTTTTTTACGGCATCTTCAAAAAATCTGATACGCTCAATATATTCCGGATGCTCCGGATGAGTATTGAAAACTGCAACATTGGTAAAATTTTTGTCGTGAATATAATCAGCGGCAAGTTCAGCGACCTTTTTGTTATCGTAAAAAACATGGTCAAATTCAAGATTATCATCATTGCTGACAGCACCGGTCCAAACAACCGGAAGGTCAGAAATTTTTTCTTTGAAATTCTTATAAAAATCAACATTCAATGCTTTGCCGAAAAGGATTACTCCATCGCAATTTTTCTTGCTCAAAGTAACAGGTATCTGACCATTATCTCCAGTACCGGAAATAACCAGACGGCAATGATGTTTATGCAATTCCTCCTGCAGACATCCGAGAAAACGCGGAACCGTCGGATATCGCATTACTTCCTCCATAGTCATAGGAGACATGCAGTAAAAACAAATATTTCTGGTTTTAAAGCGTGAACGGCGACCGAGTTTCGGCCCTCTGCGGTTTTTACCGGGCGCATAATTAAGTTTTTGACAGACAGCAGCGATACGATCTTTGGATGCCTGACTCAAACGTTCCGGACGATTCATAAAAAACGAAACAGAACTTACACTCACCCCGGCTTCCCGGGCAACATCTTTAATTGATACTTTTGACATTTTTCTATTCCTTTAAAATCAATGCGAAGAAATATTTATGCTTTAATATATCACTAAAAATTGTAAAGTCAATACTTCTTTTGAAATTTTACTGTATAAGAATTTAATTTTAATTCATTTTTTAACAGAAAAGCCAAATGTTCCGAGTTTTTCACCGATATTGTAATAGCCGCCATGACAATATGCCAGAAGACCTTCGCGGGCAAAGTCAAAATGACCGTTTTCATCAATAAATTCTGCAGAAACACGGACATTGACAATTTCGGCAAGAAAAAGATCATGCGAGCCAAGTTCTTTGATTTCAACAACTTTGCATTCCAGAGTTATGGGACATTCTGCGACAGTCGGTGCGCTGATTTTTTCACCGTCAAGCATGGTCAATCCGCACGCTTTGAACTTATCGACTTTGCGCCCGGAAACAACTCCGCAATAATCAACCGCGCGGGCAATTGCCGGCACCGGGACATTGCAGCTGAATTCACCGGTTTCGCTGATAATAGTATGCGAATAACGCTCTTTGCGGATAGAAACAGACAACATGGCAGGATCACTATTGACAATACCACACCAGGCAGCAGTAAAGATATTGGGAGAATAACCTTTTGCATTGCCGCTTCCGATCAGTACGGCGGGGACAGGAGCCAGTTGAGTACCGGGCTGCCACGAAACTTTTGAGTTCATCTTATATCATCTTTCTTTTTGATTCTATAAAAAAAGCCCCGGAAACCTGTAAAACAAAAAGCTTTTAAGTTACGGGGCAAAAATAATTTCTCTGTAAAACAACAAATATTTTCCGATCAGATATCAGCGTCTTTTTCTTGGAAAATCATCATCGAGATCATCGTCAAAATCCTCATCGAAATCGAGATCATCATCAAAATCCAGATCATCATCATAGAGATCATTCAAGACATCATCATCCAAATACATATCGTCATCATCAAGATCATCATCGTCATCATCGAGATAAACGGAATCTTCATACGGATCATAATCGTCACCGGCGCCATCCATATACATTGAACTGGCACTGAGCATTGCACCGCATTCGGGGCAGCAGCCGTCTTCAGCTTCGATTTCTTTTTCGCTGACTTCGATATTGCAATAGGGACAAATAGTAGTTGCCATAAACAATCCTTTCGTTTTAATTAAACATTCAAGCGGAAGATTTTATTTTTCGAGGCTACTATAACCATATTTCTGTTATTTTCAAGTAAAATTTCTGTAAAATATACATTTTTTTTACAATCCATCTGAAAAAAAATAAAAATTATCAGTAATTTTTCAATATTTCAAGCTTGAAAAACCGGAAAAATGCAGTATCTTATAGAAAATCATCCGGGGCATGGCTCAGTCTGGCTAGAGCGCGTGGTTTGGGACCATGAGGTCGCAGGTTCGAATCCTGTTGCCCCGACCAGTTAGAATTTATAAGAGGTGCGCTTTCAATGCATCTTTTTTTTTGCTTTGAAATGAAATTTCTGCAAAAAAAATGATGCAATGAATCGCTATGCTTTCATGGCATCTGCCATGAGCGCACCTCGGTATTTTTCTTGATTTTTTTCAAGAAACTGCTTGACTTTTTCATGTTTTTGTTGTAGTTTGTTAATGCCATTGGGGCTGTAGTCGGTATTTTCCGCTTCAGCTTGACCCTTTGGCTTTTTTATTTCTGTTAATTCAAGGGAATATATTTTTTTACTGTTTTTATCCAAACTCTCTTTTACAGTCAATAAGGCATCTGCAATTTCATCTCCAATAACAAACGGTGAAGCAAAGCGATAAATCTTAACGTTAGGATCATTATTTTTCAAATCGTCTGTTTTTGACAATAAAACAGCATTCTCATATAGATCCTGAATATTTGCCGCACCATCCGCCCGTTGCTGCTCAAAGAATATTCTTATTGCGGGAGAAACATTAGATTTATTACTTGATATTAAAAAAATTACTGCTATATTAACTGAATCTACAAAAGGAGATTTTTATGAGTACAGATATTCTGCCGCATGGAAATGCCGCCGCTGCCGTTGACCTGCCGCATTTTCCTGCCCGTTTTCAAGCTGTTATTTTCCGCAACTGGAATATTGTTCCGGTCGAAAGAATTGCCGCCGTCCTCAAAACAACTGTCGAAAATATATTATATCATGCCGAAAAAATGGGCTTGAATATTCCTCCGGACACATCGGATATATGGCTCAAACGCGGCTATGTTTCAATCATCCGCACCAACTGGCATCTGCTCAACTATGAAGATCTTATGAAACTTCTTGACTGGACTCCGGAACGGATGCTTGATGCCTTGATGAATGAGGATTTTCTCTGGACAAAACTCGGCAATCTGAAGCCAATATGCCCCGAAATCAGCTGTCGGGAACTTACACCGGATGAAGAAAAAGCAACTGCCGCAATCAAAGAAATCGTACTCAAAAATAACAGCTTCAATATTACCGAAAAACCATTTGGTTTTATTCAGAATTTCAAAGCAAAAAAACAAAATATTTCAAAAGATAACAAAAATCTTTGTATCGCTTATTCTTATTCAGCTCTTTACGGCGACTCTCTGGCAATGCCTGAACTTGACCCCTACCCCGATAATCTGCTCGCTTCTCTGGCTGAAAAAGGAATCAACGGAATATGGATCCCCGGAATTTTATATCAGCTGTATTACTGGGAAGACGCTCCGGAACTTTCTGCCGGCTATGAAAAACGCATCGAAAGTTTGAACAATCTCGTTGCCAAAGCCGCAAAATTCGGAATGAAAGTTTTTCTCTACCTCAATGAGCCACGCAGCCTTTCCTCAACTGTATTCAAAAATAATAAAAAAATATGCGAAAAATATCTCGGCATTGAAAATGTGTCAAAAAATGCTCTCGCTATGTGTTCAAGCAAAAAAGCAGTTTTGGAATATCTCCACAATGCCGTAAAATCCGTCTTTTCATCCGTACCGGGACTCGGAGGCGCTTTCATGATTTCACAATCGGAAAACCTGACTCACTGCAGCTCAAACACCCGCGCCGACCTTCCCAATCCCTGTCCTGTTTGTGCTGAACGCACGCGCTCCGCAATCATCGCAGAATTGATGAATATCATTGCCGATGCCGCACACAGCGTTGCCCCCGATGCAGAAATAATCTGCTGGGACTGGGCATGGGATGAAAAATGGATTCCTGAAATCATCAATCTCCTCGATGCAAAAACTTCTATAATGGCAGTCAGCGAAAGCCATGTGCCCGTCGAATTTGATGGTATCAAAACTGAAGTCATTGACTACTCACTGTCCCATATCGGCCCCGGCGAAAAAAGCAAAAACACATGGAAAATCGCCGCCGGAAAAGGATTGAAAAATTTTGCAAAAATTCAAGTATCAACAACTTGGGAAGGTTCGTGCGTGCCGTATCTCCCCGTAACAAAACTGCTGGATGAACATTTGAGAAAACTAAAAGAAGCAGGCATCCGAAACTTTGTAACTAATTGGACACTTGGTGGTTATCCGTCATTCAATATGGATTTGCTGCAAATGTCGCATGATGAAATGATTTTGAAAAATTTCGGAGAAAAAGCAGCAAAAAATATCAATCTCGCGCTCGAAAACTTCAGCGAAGCTTTCCGCAATTTCCCGTTTGATGTTACTGTGATTTACTTCTCACCGCACAATATCGGAGCTGCCAATCTGCTCTATCCGGAGCCGACAAATTACAGTTCTACCATGGTTACAATCCCATACGATGATTTGAAAAAATGGGTGGGCCCGTACACTCCTGAAATTTACTGTAAATGTCTGAATAAACTCTGCTCACAATGGCAGAAAGGTTTGCAGTATCTCGATGCTGCCGCATCAGAAATCGAAGCGGATTTTGCTGAAAATTATCAGGATTTACGCTCGGTTGCCCTCGCTTGTTACTGTTCATACGCCAGCGCAATCAATCAGGCAAAATATATCAATGAACTCCGCGGCACAGACAGAAAAGATGAAATTTCCGCACTGCTGACTGATGAAATTTCACTTGCAGAAACTATGCTGAAATTATCCTCCGCAGATTCAAGACTCGGCTTTGAGGCAACCAATCATTACGCTTATACCCGCAATGAACTGCTGGAAAAAATCATCAACTGCAATTATATCAAATCAATATAAAATAAAGAACTTTCTGAAAATAAGAATTATCAATAAAAAAACCGCAGCATTGAATTGAACTGTATTTCAATCCATACTGCGGTTCTTTCATTTGCTGTAAAATCACAGTAGTGTTGTGCAGTAACAACGGGCAATTCAATCAGAGTGAAACTTTTTTATATTTTATTCTTTCTGTTAAGGGTTGTGTTTTATAGAATTATATCCTCAGATGCGTCATTTCTATCTGTCGGAAATTTTGCATTACTGCAATTTCTCAAGCAGACGGAGAACTTGAATACGAATTTTATCCATTAAAGTACGGTCGTGGTTGGTTTTCCAGCGAATGACGACATTTTTACCGTGCCAATATCTTCCTTTTGCGGCAGACGGGAATTGGAGATAATGGTCAAGAACTTTGCGGGGACCTTCGACGAGAAGTTTTTCGGCAGCGTCGATGTCGGCGGATTTTTTGCCGAGTTTTTTGAGTTCGGCTACACGGTCTTTGAGCATTGAGAAATATTCATGATCCTGAACGCCCTCGCGGATGCCTTCGGATTGTTTGGCAGGCATGACATCAGTTTTTGAAACATAATACGGTGAATATTCAGTTCCGGGCTGTGCGTATGCGTGCCATGAATCGGCTCTGCCGCCGCCGCCGCCGAAAGCCCAGTACATAGAAGCTTTGGCATTCATATAGAAGCAGTGCCATTTCTGTACGCGGTGGTAATAAACAGGGTCAAGCAGACGGGCGGGACCTGAACAGGAATACAGCCAGAGAGTTTGCTTGCCGGTTTTGGTGCGGTTCCAATAAAAATCACGATATTTGTCGCCGCCGATAATCATTTCGATAGTATCAGGCATGAGAATATTGCTACGCTCAATCATTTCGGGCGAAGCGTCTTCGGGGTTGTGATAAATCGGATTTACCTTGATCATGAAGCCGGGATTATTTTTTTGAATAGCTCTTGCCCATGCAATAAAAATTCTGTCGTATGACGGCGCACGCGGCTCATCAATAATATTTAAAACGACATTTTCTGGTTTAACTGAAGTTGTTCGGAGATATTTTGCAAAAGCATTCATATACTCACTGACCATATTATTAAAACGCGGAGTTCCCATTGGTTCTTTATGGAAATGATTTTTACAACGCATTACAACATTGAAAATGCGGGCATCGGGAAAACGGGCGACCCATTTTTTCCAGTTGGTGAAATCGAGTTTATCGGGATTGGTCAAATGACCGTCCTTGTCAAAAACTGCACCTTTCGGGAGAATACCGGGGTTGCCGCTCGGCGCATCCATATACAATTCTTTCAAAAAAGCAATCTGCTTTTTTGCATTGCCTGCGCCGCTGTAATAGTTGCAGTTGGTATCAAGATAATCCCAGCCGCCGACATGCAGACGGGGACGGGCAGGAAATTTAACTTTGCTGATTGCAAGGTGCAGCGGCATTTCAAGAGTCGGTGCGCCGTCGGCAACAGCTTTGATATTTGCTTTGAAAATCCCTGCCTTGAGGGTCGGTTTTTTGAAATATATCCAGATTTGACGGCTGGTGCCGGGGTAAACCTTAACCGTTACGGACTTGCCATTACCGGGTTTGAGTGCAGAAGCGACATACTCAAGCTGTTTGGTGTCCATAAAAAGAACCTCGCGGCAGTCAACATTTGCTTCCTGCGGCAGATTTTCAACAGAAACTTTGTAGGTAATGACCTTGTCGGTGGGATTGAGAATATTTATGGTTTCGCTTCGGACTTCACCCGGCATCATATCGACTTTGAGATATTCGGGAGTTGAATTTGCGGGGGGAATTGCAATAGGTGATAAATTGTCCCAGCGGCAGTTGTGCCAGAATACCGGTTTGGTATAGCCTTTGGCGGCAAGGACGGCATTATTGAGGGCAAAAACCTCTTCCTGCGCCTTGTGCAGAGGCAGAAGCGGAATGAAATCCTTATCGGAAGGTCTTGTTATTTTTGCAGGTTCAGCGAGGATTTTATTGAATTTATCTGCCAAAGTTTTCTGTCGTGATGCGGGAAGGATTTTTGCATTTGCCAGAATCATATCGGCATCATTGCGGAAATGTTTTACCAGACGCAAACTGTCGAAAAAAGTTAAAGTTGATGCAAAAATCATACCTCTGTCTTTTTTCAGCAGAGAATCATCACCTTTGTAAATTTCAAGCTCATCAACGCTGAAAAGTCCGGCGGGCTGAATCTGGAAACAGACATAACGCCCGCAAGTTGGCATATTTACACTTCTGGCTTTGTAAACCATGTATTTGTCTTCGCTGGGAAATCCGTTTTCCTTTTGACTTTTTGCCATAAGGTCGCCGATAAAATACCACTCTTTGGCAGTATCGGAGACATAAATATTCGCCGCTTCAAACCATCTGACACCTGCTGCACCAGCACCGCTGCTGATCATAAAACCTTTGATCGGCTGAACTTTGCCGAGGTCAACAACAATTTCAATCACAGATTTATTGCGCCAGCAGACAGATGATTTCTGCAGCCACATCTGCTCGTTCGGATTGGTGAATTTGCCGTCGGTAAGCTGAACTTTGTCGCCATCATCGAGAGAACGGCGGTAATTGCTTGTCGGAGATATTTTGTATGGACGATTAAGCGCGATATTCTCATTTGCCGCAAGCGAAAGCGACAAAGCTGCAAATAACAAAAGTGCAGTTTTTTTCAACATCTTCAATTCCCTGAAAATATTTTATTTGTTCCAGTTGACAAAAGCTCTTTCATCAACGTGTTTATTCCAATTATTTGATGTACTGCCCTCTGCCCATCCTGTAATATTGCTGGTATCGCCTTTCCACCATTGCACATGACCGTCAACGGAAAGTACATTTGCACCATTGTTGTGAGGCAATTCCATACAATAACTTTTGCTCAGCAAAATAAATGGACTTGAGCCTCCGGGAGCGATTTTTTCAGACATTGACATTGTATCGGACGGGCGTTTAAGTTTGGAAACCTGGCGTGCATATACGAACAAACATTCTTTTGCCTGGTCTTTATTTTTGCCGCCCGGCATCCCGTAATTGGTAGTTCCGGCAAAAAGGCCTTTATTGGCGGCACAGCGGAACGGCTTTCTGTTACCGATATAATAGTAAATCTTGGTTGGCCAACTATGATAATTTTTGCTTGATGTCGCCAAAAATGTCGGATCTTCCGGTATTGCAGGTTCAGCCGGATTAAGCTCACCACTGCTTTTCGTATCACCGTTTGCACCGGGAAAATATTCCTGATTATCGGCGGCATACTGAACCAGTCCCATATTGAGCTGTTTCAAATTGGAGACACAGGAAGCCTGTCTGGCTCTGGCACGGGCATTGTTCAATGCAGGCAGCAGCAAACCGGCGAGAATCGCAATAATTGCGATAACAACCAGCAGTTCTATGAGAGTAAAGGGGGCGAGATTGGGTGACAGGGTCGTGTTGTGCCGTTCGAAAAAGAATTTATGTTGGGTCAGGTTCAAGAGTTTTTTGCAGTAATATTGTGCAATAAGCACAAGCAGTTCAATCAAAGTGAAAGACTTTTTCATACCATTTCTCCTTATTGGTTAAAGTTCGGTTTTCCGGAATCTATATCTGTCAAGGCAATGTTATTACAATTTTTAGTTCTGAATGAATACAAAAACTTTTCACTTGCTTTTGTCCAGTCAATACGGACTTTTTCAAAGCTGGAGTCTTCAACCCACTCCAAATGGAATGCTTCCGGAGGCGCACAATTTCTGAATGCACGGTAGATTTCTTCTTCATGCACATCATCACCGCCGGAATATTCAAAGCTTATATTATTGAAACGCAAACGCTTGAGCGGATAACCGGGATTGCCCTGAATCAGACTGCCCCAGACAGCTTTGCCGCTGATATTGACAAATTCAATATCATTCATGCGCTGGTCTTCCGGTTCGACAGGACCGCTGGTACAGCTGTGAATGAAGAATGGACGCTTGCATTCAATGAGCATATCATGGAATTTGATTTCGCTGATATCGGCTCCGGAATAATTTCCATGTCCGTATTTGCAGACAATGCAGACCGCAGTTCTTGTATCATGGACGATGATATTGCCCAATTCTGCACGGCGGATGATACCTGAACCGACACCGACACGGATTGCATTGCACCAGCTTTTCAAAACGCAGTTGCTGATAACGACATCTTCGCAGGGTCTGTCCTGATTTTTGAGCTGTTTCAAATCTGCACGCAGTGTGATGCAATCGTCGCCGGTATCAATAATGCAGTCGCTGACCGTTACGCGGCGGCAGCAGTCAATGTCGATTCCGTCGCCGTTGCGGGTGCGCCAGTCGGTAAAAATTCTCAAACCTTTTGCCATGACATCATCGCAGCCGTGGAAAAGCAAACTCCAATAAGGCGCATTGACCAGTTCAACATCACGGACTGTAATATGATCCGATTCAACAAAATAAATCATCTGCGCGGGACGCCATTTGTCAATTTCATATTTGCCGCTCGGCAGCGGTGTATGCTGGAAAAATTTGCGGCTGCCGTCAATCGTGCCGTCGCCGGAAATAACCACATGTGTAACTTCCACACCGCAAATGAGATGCGCACCTGAAGCCTCTTCATGCGGACGGGGACAGTTCTGGACGCAGAAATCATCGGCATTGTAGTCGGCGGGATTGCCGCTCGCCACGATTTTTGCCCCCATTTCCAAATGCAGACCGCCGTAACTTTTCAAATACAGCGTCCCTGTGAGATAAGTTCCGGGCGGAAAATTTACCACGCCGCCCGCATCAATTGCCCGCTGAATGGCAGCGGTATCCATTGTAACACCGTCGCCGACAGCACCAAAATCTTTTACATTTATCATTTATAAAGCTCCTTCAAACCTTTTACCGTTGCATCTACTAATTCCTGACCGCCTTTTGAACTTACAGGACACTGATTGAGAGTTGCGGAATAACCGCGGTTTTTCTCCGCCCGTTCAGTTGGCAGATACCCGCCGATGGAATTGCCTTTGGCAACTCCGGAAAGTTCGACAACAAAAGTCTGAACGAACGGACTTCTGCCCTGAATACGGTGCATATAATCCATAAACAGCTCAAATGCATTGCTCGCAAATGCAATATCACCGACACGGACCAGACGGGCCTCGGTGGCATATTTGCCGCCTTTCTTGTAATGTGCTGCGCGTTCGAGAGTCAATTTTGCATTATTGATTGCTTTAGTACGGTTGAAATTGAATTCGCCGCGTTCCATGAGAGTTCCGTCAGTTTTGTACGGGACTTTTTTATATTTTTCAAGAGTTGCCTTTGCTTTTGCCACACGGTCGGCGGGAATCGGAGTGGGCGTCAAATCGAGATTCAAAAGTTTGTATCGCAAAACAACTTCGCTCTGTTTGGACTTTGACACCCATTTATAAGTATCTTCAAAAATGCTGAAAATGCGTTCTGCTATATCCATACACATACCTTTTCTGTATGCGATATACTCCTCCCAGCCATCCGGAATACCCGGATATGCACATTTTCTGCCGTATGAATCCAAAACTTTTTTATCATATTTCATGGCTATGCGGCGTTTCTCCGCCTCTTTGTAATGCACCTGAAAAGGAATTGTATCCCCTGCCCCCGAAACCTGCGGCAGGATATAAACACCGGGATACTTCTTTTTGAAAATTTCACGCACATCGTGCCAGAAATCGCTGGTATATTTTCTCATGTGTCCGGAATAAATTTGAGAAGTTACAGGAGCATTGATAATACAGCCGGTCAATTTGTCATTCATATCGTATGTGAAAAGGAAGTTGATGAAATTTTCCGAACCGCTCTCCCAGCCTTCAAATTTATCATCATTGGTTTTGCCGAGGATAACTGCATGACCGGCATGGGGAATTGTACTGCCGTACTGACCTTTGGGCCGTTTAGATAAATCATCAGCATAAACATTCCGGCGGTTGAAAGATGTTGCTCCCAAACCGTAACCGTAAGCAATTTTACCTTTTTTGCAGCTTGCCCATGCTTTTTTAGCAGAAATTACAACTTTTTCCGCAACAAAATCGCGAATGTCTTCGCTGTCCATCAACCCCAATTCAGCAGGAACACCTTTCATCGGATAATAGACATTGATTGAACTGTGAGTATGGGTCGCATTGATAAAAAATCTGTCTGCCGGAAGTTCGGGAGCAATTTTTTTGGCAAGCTCACGAACTCTGCGTGGAATATCTCTGGGATTGATAATATCGAGGGAAACAAAAATAACTGATTCTTTGCCATTATCCAGCACAAGTGCAGTCGCATAAATCGGGTCAATGATACCTTGTGACGGACGGAAATATCCGTATCCCGGCATGATACTGTTTTTTCCGGGGTCAATCGACTCCATTGCCCAGCCGATTTTAAGCGGTGCTTTCTCCGCAAAAACACTTACCCCGGCAAAAATTGCCAGACAACACAAAATAAATTTGCTTTTTTTCATAAAAAACTCCTTCTGAATTTTATTTGCAAAACACTATATCTGAATTATACATCAAAAAAAATGTTCTTGCAACACTCCTTATAGGGATTTTTGTATCAATATATGGACTTTTGTATCAAACACGGTTTTTAATTTGATTTTTTGAATCATCAGTGCTATAATAAAAACAACCAAGGAGTTGTAATATGCCAGAAAATATGTTCCCTGAAAAATTTACTTTCATACCGGATATCCGCTATATTGCAGTTACAGATTTCATGCCGGATTACCGTGAAGAGTGGCATTATTCACACTTTAATGACCTTATTTATATCATCTCCGGCGATATGACAGTTATCTGCCCCGGAATATCCAATCTGGAATATCCGGTCAGTGCAGGAGAAATCCTGCTGATGAAAAAAGATATCCGGCACAAGGATATTTTTAAACACCCGAAAGGATTGAAAGCTCTGGTAATTTCATACCTCTGGGACGGTGATAGCAACTTTCTCCATGACTCAACTCAAGTTATCAGACTCAAACATGAAAAATCACTGGAAATCCGCAACATCCTCGAACATATCTACGAAAACTGTTATAACCAAAAACAAAAAAACAAAGATTTTCTGCTGATGCAGCAAAGCCGTCTGCATACAGTTCTGCTGCTCCTTTACAAAATCATACACGAAAATAACAAAGAATCTCAAGCAGCCTTTCTGACACGACCCCCTCAAGCACTGCTGAAAGCTGCCGAATATTACATCCGCTGCAATTACTCTTCTCACGATCTGAACCGCGCAGAAGTTGCAGCCGCGTTGTCTGTCAGCATATCAACTCTCGCCAGAACATTTGCCCTCTACTGCAATTATACATTCACAGAATTTCTGACCTCTGTCAGATTGGAAGCGGCAAAAAAACTCCTGAATTCCGGCACCTGCCGCGTCAGCGAAGTTGCGCAACTTTGCGGTTTTTCCGATCCGGGTTATTTCTCAAAAGTTTTCAAAAAAGCATTCGGGGTACCGCCAAACAAATATCCATAAAAAACAACCTCAAAACAACTCCGATACGCACCTCTGCGGCAAATAAATTCAAAAGTTATTCTTTAAAAAAACTTGAAAAACGCCAAAAATGTATTAAATTATGACACTGTAATTGTTTATCAAGGAGATCGAAATGTCTGAAAAATTAAAGAATTTTTATACCTATTTATCTGCTGATAACATATTGTGCAGCATGTGCGGAAGCAATGAACAGGAAATTATTTCTGCATTGGTGAACCTCGTCGCCAGAGATGACGCAACCCTTGATATTTCAAACGCTATTCAGGAAATCGAAAAACGCGAAAAACTATTCTCCACTGTCATCGCCCCCGGACTGGCTGTCCCCCACGCGCGTATTCGCACGCTTGACAAGCCGCTCGTCGCTATGGCATGCTGCCCCACAGGGCTTAACTGGCACGGACAGCAGGTGAAAATCCTCATTCTTTTGCTCACTCCGTTTGAAGAGCCAAATCTCCATTTGCAGATGATGGCAGCTCTCGCTAAAGATTTTACCGCAGAAGATACCATTTCTCAGGTAGCCAACCTCTCATCTCCTGCCGATGTACTCGAATACTTCAATTCAAAAGCTGTCACTATGGTCGATTATCTCACCGCCAGAGAGGTTATGCGCGCAAATGTAAAAACAATGCTCGATACAGATACTCTGCTTGAAGCAATCAATGCTTTTTCTTCCTCCAATGCCGAAGAATTTCCCGTTGTGGACAGCAACGGAAGACCCAAGGGAATTGTTTCGCTCACCGATTTGCTCAGGCACTGTCTGCCCGAACATATGCTCTGGATGGAAGACCTTTCAAGCATATACAAAATGCAGCCCTTTGCCGCCATGCTCAAGAACGCATGCACTACCCGTCTGGCTGATGTAATGAATCAGGATTTCATCACTATCGGTGAGGATATCCCCGCAGTTCAACTGGCAAAACTCTTTCTCACAGACGGCATCCGCTGTCTTGTTGTTACTGATAAATCCGGCAAAATTTCCGGCATCGTCAAACTTAAAGAGTTCTGCGCCAAATTTTTCTGGGAATAACAGGTAACTTATGAAAAAAATATGGATTTTCTTATTAAAAATTGCTATCGCAGTTTTCATTATTGCCTGTCTGGTGCATACTCATTACAACTCAATTGCCGCAAGTTTGAAGACCTTTAAACTCGGTTGGCTGCTCCCGGCTCTCTTGCTTCTCTATGCGGAAATGACATTCTGTACAATACGCTGGTTCAAACTCCTAAAAAGCTCAAATATTCAACTCTCTTTCCGTGAAACAATGTCGCTCACTATGCGCGGTTATTTCTGTTCTCTCGTCCTCCCCGGCGGCGCAATCGGAGGAGATGTCGCAAAAATAGGCATGATAGCTCACGGCATGAAAAAAGGAGAGCGGTTTGAACCCGGATTGAGTATTCTCATCGACCGCATCGTGGGCATGATAGCACTTTTTGCTATTGCGATAATTCTCATTGCCGCGGATGTAAAAACTCTGCTGAAAGTCAATCTTTCCGATATCGGAATTCCGGCATCTTTCAATAAATATCTCATCGCAATCATTATTCTGTTGTGTTTTGCCGGAATAGCAGCAGCAATGGTTCTCTTTTTCTGTAAATTCTTTGAAAAAATACCGCTGTTCAAATTCATATTGGAAAAAGCCGACAAAATCACTCACGGTCTGGTCAGCCGCATGAAAAATGCTATCAATCTCTACAATGAACATTGGAGATTACTGATATTAATGACCATCGGAAGTATTTTTCTGGTGCATCTGATACAAATGCCGGTTCTGGCCTGTCTGTGTATGGGACTTGGTATCAAAATAACATCATGGCTGACTCTCTCAACTGCTATTATCATCGGCAATATCGCCGGACTTATTCCGCTGACTCCCGGCGGTATCGGCTTGCGTGATGTCACCATCCTCGCCATTTTAAGCGCAGGAAACTTCGCCGATCCATCATCAATACCGCTTTTGATGTCAATGACTCTCATCATTGCCAACCTCTCTACAGGTTTATTCTTTTTTGACAAGGGCCTGCAGAAAAAACTTATCAACCGCGACTGCGCCGAAATTCAGGAATCAATATGAGTGAGCTGCAATTTGAAATAAATTTTGAACCGCAAGTGCAAAACTGTTTCCGCGAAACTCTCGACCGCGGCGGCTTTGTCATGCTTATCGAACACAACAGCGCAAGCCGCGACAACGACCTCGAAGCCGCTAAAGACCGCTTGCGGCAGCTCGAAGATTCTGTACTCTCAATCAAAAGTCTTGATTGCGCCCTTGCCATTACTGATGCTTATGCGCCGCAGGAAGCATACCGCAGTCTGGATTATGCAATGGGACTCAATATGACAACCCGCGACCGCCATGTGATCTATTTGAGCGGCAGAAATACCGACCTCGAAAGCGGCAGAGAATTGATCCAATTCGCCAAAGCCGGCAATTTCAAAAATATCGTCGCCGCTACCGGCGATGCCGCTACCGATGAAAATGTGCGCGATACCCGCAAAAGAAACTTCCTCGAAAGCGTTCACCTGCTCCGCATGATGAATAATTCAAATGACTTTTTCTCCGGCGCAGTCATGAACCCGTTCCAATATACCCCCTACACCCTCTACCCGCAATATTCTAAACTGGTAAAAAAACTCAACTCCGGCGCAAAATTCATCGTCACTCAAGCCGGATATGATATGCTGAAACTTCAGGCTCTGCGATGGTACCTCGGCGAACGCGGACTTTATTTCCCCACCATCGCACGACTGCTGCTGCTTACCCCGGATAAATACAACGCTATTTTGAATAAACAATATCCCGGTATCAAAATCTCCAATGATTTCAGAAAAATTCTTGACAAAGAAAGTCAATTCTCTTCAAATCAATTTGAATCCGCTCAATGGCGCAGACTCGAACTGCAAGCCGCAGGATGCAGACTGCTCGGATACAGCGGTATTCAAATCATGGGAGTTGATACCCCTGCCAAGGCAAGAACTGCCGCAGAAAGAGTTGCCGGAGCATTGCGTGAATTTACAACATTTGACCAATGGCTCGAAGAATACAATGCCTATCTGGCAAAAGCGGAGATGGCTCCATTAAGCTCAAGCTTCTACATGTATGACCGCATTCTCCGCCGTCCCTACCCGGAAACGCCGCCGCGCATGTCAGACATCGGAGAACTTAAATTGAGCAGAAATGAAAAATTGCTTTACAAATTAAGACACTTTTTCTTCGCTCACGCCGACAATCAGCACCCCCGCAACCGCCACTTCTGGAAAGTCATGCTCGCAGGATGCCGCAGCTGCAACCAATGCAGACTCGCATCAACTTTTTATATCTGCCCCGAATACTGTCCCAAAAAACTTGCAAACGGACCATGCGGCGGCGTCAAACCAAACGGAAACTGCGAAATCGGCAACTTTGAATGTATCCACAGCTACAAAATGCGGCTCGCACTGTGGCAGAAAAAAATGGATAAACTTGAAGACGAATATATCCCGCCTCCGGCTGGAATTTAAGATAAAGGAAATTTTTTTATGCTTATGAAACAACTGATACTCGGTCCGATGGAAAATAACTGCTATCTGCTCCAAAGCAGCGATAAGCAGACGCTTTACATCATCGACCCCGCCTGCGAGGCGCAAAAAATCATTGAATGTGCAGAGCATTTTTTCTCTTTTGAAAAAAGTATCATCCTCCTGACTCACGCTCATGCCGACCATATCGGCGCCGTGAAACAGCTGTTTAATGAACTCAATGTTACTGAAATCATGCTTGATGACAACGATATTGATCTTTACAACAGTCCGATGAATGCAATCATGCCGGTATGGCCGTTGCAAAAAGATCTGCCAACAACTGTAAATGCTTATGATACAACAGATTTTAAAGTAATCCGCACCCCCGGGCATACACCGGGAGGCGTTTGCTATTATTTTCCGGAAAACAGAGAACTTTTTTCCGGAGATACACTGTTTTACCGTTCAGTCGGGCGTACTGATCTGCCCGGAGGCTCGGATGTTGTTCTGACCGCTTCGATCAGAGAAAAAATTTACACCATGGACGGAGATATAACCGTTTATCCCGGACATGGATGTTCAACTACTGTTGCTGATGAAAAAAAATTAAATCCATATATTTAAAAAAGGAGTTTTTATGTTTACCTCCCCCGTAATCACACTTATTTGTATCATCGGAGTTCTCTTATTGCTGCTGTTGTGGTTCTATTTTCTGCCGTACAGCTTCGGTAAAGCGCTTCTCTCAATCCTGCGTTACACCATTTATCAGGTGGAATTCAAAGGCAGAGGCAACATCCCGCTCAAAGGTGCCGGACTGCTGCTCTCCAACCACGTTTCCCCGTTTGACTGCCTCATCATCATGGGTATGACCAAACGCAAAGTTCATATCATGATGCACAGCAACTTCTTCCGCTCAAAATTTTTCATGACTGTATTCCGTCGCTTCGGCTTCATTGAAGTCCCCAAAGCAAACCACCCGAAAGAAATGCAGGCCCTTTTCCAGAAAACACAGCAGCTCCTCCGCGAAGGCGAACTCGTCTGCGTTTTCGCTGAAGGCGGCGTTTCCGAAAACGGTCTCATATCAAACTTCAAAAACGGCATTCTCCAAATGCTCCCGGATGATGTTGATGTACCGCTCATCCCTGTCCGTATCGGCATGATGCGCGGAACTCTGTTCACCGTATTCGAGGGCAAAATCCGTTATCTCGGCGGCCGCACTCTCCCACTCCCCATCAGCGTTATGGTCGGCAAGGAAATTTCTCATGATATCACACCATTCCAACTCCGCCAGCGCATTTCTGAAATGGGCGCAGAAATCGAAATGCTCCCATACCGCTGCGAACGCACAGTTCATTATCAATTCCTCCGCCAGGCAAAATCTCATCCATTCCGCGCTTCATACAAAGATGCCGGTTCCAGAGCCGTCAAAAATATCACCATGCTGATCAAATCCATGATCATTTCCCGCAAAGTTCGCGAGCTTAAAGAATACACAAAATCTGATCTCATCGGCGTACTGCTCCCCAACTGCACAAATCTGGTCGCAGTCCTTTTCGGTATCCTCTACGCAGACAAAACTCCGGCCGTTCTCAATTACAGCAGCGGCGAAGAAACTCTCCGCAAAGTTATCGACCGCGCCGGTATCAAAGTAATCCTCACCAGCCGCAAATTCATCAGCAAGCTCAATATCAAGGAAAGCCCCGACATGATCTTCCTCGAAGATGTGGCTAAAGAAATTACAAAAGCAGAAAAACATAAAGTCATGCTCGACACTTTCTTCCTCCCGTCATCATGGCTCATCCGTAAGTATTCTCCCGAAAACTTCAAAGATCTTGACGGTCTGCTCGTCGTCCTTTTCTCTTCCGGATCAACCGGTGTCCCCAAAGGTGTCATGCTGACCCACCGCAATATCAACTCAAATATCCAGTCATTCGGACGCGCAATCAAATGGACAACTGATGATGTCCTGCTGGGCAATCTGCCGCTTTTCCATGCATTCGGATTCTGTGTATGTTTTGCATTCCCCGCGGTCGAAGGAGTCCATGTTTCATACATTCTCAATCCGCTTGATGCACAACTCATCTGCGGATGCGTGGAAAAGGATAAATGCACCATCATGGTCGCAACCCCCACTTTCCTCCAGAACTACATGCGTAAATACAAAAACGGTCAATTCAAAACTCTCCGCCTTGTCATTACCGGAGCAGAAAAACTCCGCAGCGATATTTCCGATAAATTCCGTGAACTTACCGGTCTGGAAGTCATCGAAGGTTTCGGCTGCACAGAACTCTCCCCGATCGTCTGCATCAACCTCTCTCAATCCATCTTCCACCTCGGCAAGGAATATGGCAAAAAAGGCAGTATCGGCGCCCCCATGCCCGGTATCCATGTCAAAATCGTCGATCCTGATACCCTCGAAGAACTTGCTCCCAACACTCCCGGTTTGATGCTGGTCAAAGGCGGTCTGGTTATGAAAGGTTACTGGAACGATGAGGAAAATACCCGCAAAGCAATGAAAGACGGTTATTACATCACCGGCGATATCGTTTCAATGGATGAAATGGGATACCTCACCATCACCGGACGACTTTCCCGCTTCAGCAAAATCGCAGGTGAAATGGTTCCGCATGAAATGGACGAAATGGCAATCAATGAAGAGCTGAAAACAGAAACCCGCGTCATCGCTGTCACTGCATGTGAAGACTCAAAACGCGGCGAACGGTTGATTGTTTTCTACGCCCAGGATGAATTCGATGCCAATGCCATGGTCGAAAAACTCCGCAACCGCAATCTCCCGAACCTCTGGATCCCCAAAGCCGATGACTTTGTAAAAATCGATGCGATCCCCCTGCTCGGAAGCGGCAAAGTTGACCTGCAGACTCTCAAAAAGAAAGCTGCAGAATACAGAAAATAACAGGAACTTCTTTCATGCGTAACGAATGGAGCAAATTCGTAATTCCCAATCAGGAACTCTTTCAAAACCTCCTGATTGAGAATTATGCAATGAGCAATCATCCGCAGCAGACTGTTTACTGGAGTCTGCCAAAGAATAAAACCAATCTTCCGCTGGTCATCTTCTTTCACGGCGGCGGCATGATCAATGGCGGCAGAGAGTGTCCTCGCGATCTTTTCAACGGCAATTTCGCCATTGCAGAGCCGCGTTACCGCTTCTCACCGCAACACCCTGCTCCTGCTCAAATCGAGGACGCAGCACAGGCAATCGCTTTCTGTTGCAAAAATGCGTTCCGGCACGGAATAAATCCTGAAAAAATATTTGTCGGCGGCATGTCCGCCGGCGCATATCTTGCTGCCATTTCTGTAATGAATCCTTTTTTTCTCAAAAAATACGGTCTGTCATACAAAAATATCGCAGGATTGCTCCTCATCAGCGGTCAGATGACAACCCATTTCCAAATCAAAGCTGATCTCGGACGCGACAATGGCAGATACAATCCTCTTATTGATGAATATGCACCGCTCGCGCACCTCTCATGCGATTTGCCGCCGATCATTATGGTTACCGGCGACAGTCAGAATGATATGCCTGCCCGCGCCGAAGAAAATGCTTTCATGGCAGCCTCTCTGAAAGCAATGGGGCATCCGGATATAAATTGTTACAATCTGCCGGGGCATCACCACGATATGGCATTTGAAAGCTGTGACAGTCTGGTTCTCTCATTTCTGGCAAAACATTCAAAATAACTGCCTTACAAATATTTCATATCTGTAAAAAGAAGGCTGAGCGCTAAACATAGACTGATTTTTTATCATTGAGTTGAATTTTATTTTTTCTATGATATGAGATTATATTTATAAAAAACAATTGTTATTAAAAGGTTAAAAAAAGATAAAGTTGGGCCGCCGTCGCTTAAAGCTATGGCGGTACAAAAGAGAGGGAGAAGAAAAGAACCATATAGAAAGGCGGGTGGAACGCCAAAAGTTTTTTTCTTCTCCTCCTGCAGCAAATCAGTTATCTTTTATAACACTGCCAATTTAATTCAATTCGATTGAATAAGCAAGAGATGCAGTATTTTCTTTATCTTTGCGGGTGATTTCAAGGATACATTCTGCCGGTGCGCCAAGTGTATTCAAGTCAATCTCACGACCTTTTTTATCCAGAACTCTATATTCGATACCATCGCTGACATTAATATCAGTTGAAGAGTTGAGTTTAACTTTTACATGGTCAACAGTATCACTGCCGACAAGTTCCATTGAACTGTTGCTCCAGCTGCCGAGCCAACCGCAATACTCATCTTCACCGTTCCATTTGACAGCTTTTTTGTAACTGTCATCGGCTTTCTCTGAAGAGGTGCCGCGGAAGTTTTCGGCAGTATCGCCAAGGTTGTAAACCTTGCCGAATTTCAAATCGGATATCGCCGCAAAATGACTGCTGTCGGCAACGATTTCGCCTTTGCCGCTGAGCTGTGCCGCTTTGATACCGGAATCGCCGGTCACAAGCAATGTACCGCTGATGCTGAGTTTGTCTTTGCTTTCGACACCGAGATCAATGCCGTCAATACACAAAACCGCACCCTTGCTGATCGTAAGCGTATTGTTTTTGTTATTGCCAATATAAGTGCCGTTAATGCTGTTGACGCCTTTGCTGATTGTGAGTTTTGTCACATTTTCAACATTGTTTTTAACTGTACTGCCGCTCAATTTGACAGAATTATAGTTCGCAATACCGCCGATTTCTGAATCAACAGCAGTCAATGAACCGTTATCAACATATTTGATCGATCTGCTCTCAGTCAACTTGCCTTTCTTATAAGTTTCCTTGTAAGTTTTGGTATAAGCAATACCAAAATCAACTGTACCGCCGACTTCGGCGCGGGTCAGAGTAACTTTCTTGTAACCTTTGATGTCTTTTTCCACTTCTGAATCCGTAACGCTGACGGAAGCGGCTGAACCGACAGTTTCGGTTTCAGTGTAAGTACCGCTGTAATATTCACCGTCTTTCATCACGCGTTTGTCTGTGATCTGATACTTGTATGAGCCGCAGACCAGATCAGTTTTGCCATCAATGCTTTCAACAGCGATGATGGAATCGACTTCAGAATCATTCTTGATTGTGACTTTACTGAAACCGATGAGATTTTCTGCATCAGAATTGCTCAATGTTGCTGAACCGGAAGCGGAATACTGGTCAAGCGAACTCTGCAATACTGCACCTGAAAGGTCAACGCTGTAATCCGCCGGATTGCCGTAGGATTCTGCATTGTCCCATTCCATTTTGTATGATGATGTGAATTTTGCACGGGTTTCATTAATGATATTTGCCGCCGTAACATCAGTCAGAGATACTGTATTGTAATTTTCAATATCACCATTGATGCTGGTTGTTTCAAAAGAACGCAAACGCGGATCAGCTTTTTTACCGCTGGCAGTCAACTTGCCGGAACGGCTGAAAGTTTCACTGTTACTGTATGTACCGGAAACA
>JAZSRU010000061.1:0-3316 GCA_045538635.1 Victivallaceae bacterium | reverse complement strand
AGCCACACCCCGACAGGATAGGCTTAATATAACGCATTTTTTGCGTTTATCAAGCCTTATTTCATTATTTTTTCAAAGAAATTACAACTTTTTTCATTGCGCCTTCGCCTTCACTCTCTGTTGTAAGCTCAGCGTCATCTTTGAGAGTCATGTGAATAATGCGGCGATCATGCGCATTCATCAACGGCAATGTAACTGATTCGCCCCAGCGTTTGACCTCTTTGCCGGCATCCAATGCCTGCTGCTGCAGAACTTCTTCGGATGCACCGCCGGAACTGCGGCGGCGATCGCCGCGTCCACGGCGTTCACCTTTGCCGGCACGGTCGCGGCCTTTGGCATAACCATCAATATCAAGCATGATACGCGGAAATTCTTTATCATTGTTATACATGATAAGATTCAGAAGATACTGCATATTTTCAAGTGTCTGACCGCTTTTGCCGATGATACGGCCGGGTTCCTCGGAATTGATCTTGATGGCAATGCGTTCATTTTTTTCTTCACCGCGGACATTTGCTTCAAGTCCGAGGTAATCAAGCATCATACCGAGAGTTTTTACTGCTTTGTCTTTTTGTTCTTCAAATTTTGAAGTCATTTTGATTCTCCTTTTGCGCCGCTTTCATCACACTATGCCGCGGCATTTTTCTTTTTATCAAACTTGCGTTGCAGAAACACCTGCAATAAACTGAATATTTGGCTTACGGTCCAGTACAAAGTCAAACCTGATGGCAGATCATAAAGGAATATAAGCATGATAACAGGCATCATAGCCATCATTTTCTGCTGTGCAGGATCCATCGCACTGGGAGTTATTCTCTGCTGTACGACCATCAATGCTGTCATCACGATCACCAGGGGGTTCAATTTGATATTGCTGATTCCGAAAACCGAAAAACCCAACGAATGCGACCAGACTGTATCAGCAGTTGCCAAGTCTGACGCCCACCAGAATGCCACCTGACGCAGCTCAAGCGCATTGTCAAGTGTCGCATACAATGCAAAAAATACCGGTATCTGCAGCAAAATCGGCAAACATCCGCCAAACGGATTGACCTGTTCTTTCTGGTACAATTCCATAGTTTTGCTATTGAGAAGTTGAGGATTATCCTTGTATTTTTCGCGTATTTCTTTGATTTGCGGCTGCAATTTCTGCATTTTTTTCATAGATTCATTTGATTTTTTGGTGATGGGCCAGAAAATCAGACGGACTATGACGGTCAAAATAATAATACTCCAACCGTATGAACCGCAAAGATCTTTCAATTTAACCAATGACCACAACAAACCTTTGGCAAGCGGATTGAGCGGTCCCCATGCCAAATTGATAAGAATACTGCAGTCAGGATCAAAATTATTCAACAAGTCCGGTTCTTTCGGACCGGCATAATATTTGAATTTGAAACTTTTTTCATCATTTGCTTCAAATTTAACATCGGAATAACGGGCGGCAAAACTGACAATATAATTATCTTTGCCGTCAAGTTTTGCGCGTTTGACTGTCGGAGTGAAATTATCATCTCCATCAGCTTTCAGTATCAGAGTAAAAAACTTATTGCTCAATGCTTCCCAGCGGGTAATCAGAGCGGGCGAAAGATTGAATTTATAATCTGATACGGTACTCTTGAGGGTTTCATCATCTTTATCGCTGGTAAAACAGGTAACTTCAAGTTTGTCGGTGCGTATTTTATCACCGGAAAGAACACTCCAGCGCTGCAAATCACCGCCGCTGACAAAAAGCTCATCAATCTTGAAATCGCGATTGCTTTTGAATGAAACACTGTAGGAAATCGTATAATTTCTGTCAAGTTCATAAGTACGCACTGCCAGAACTTCAGATTTATCCTTCAGAGTGAGTTTTTCTGTAAAAACAACTTTACTGCTGCTGACATCAGATTTGATAAATTTTCTGGATTCAATTTCATCAAAATCAAAAGAAAGCATACCTTTCTGAAGTTTATAATCATTGCTGACAGTTATTTTTCCGGTTTTGCTGTTGTTGAAAAAATCTTTAAAAACTATTTTGTCAACAGCTGAATAATCAGCATTGAAATAAATCACACATTTTTCATTTTCAAGTTTGACTTGCGGCAGATCGACTTTTTCTTCAGTAACTTTTTCAGCTTTTTTTGCTGTATCAACAACTGCTGCAACTTCTGTTTTTTTATCTTCAGTCTGAGTTTTTTCTTCAACTTTTTTGACTGTTTTTATTTCAGTTTTTTCGGGAATCAATCCTACATAACGGCAAAAAGGATCCCACCCGAAAAGAACAATAATACAAATACCGATAACAATTATTGTTTCTTTATCTAATTTCACTTTAAAACCTCTTTCAATCACATTAAAAAGCCAAAAGAATACGAATCACGGCTTTTTCTTATTTTTTTTCGGCGGAACAGGATCATATCCTCCCGGATGAAAAGGATGACATTTGAGCAAACGCCTGAATGTCAGATACAATCCTGAAATAACTCCGTGTGTTTTAATCGCTTCAATAGCATATACTGAACAAGTCGGCCGGAATCTGCACATCGGCGGCAGCAGCGGAGAAATACATTTACGGTAAATATTGATGAGAAAAATAAAAAAAGCGGAAAAAAATGAAGACAGAAAATCAATCATCTTCATTGCAAAACACCCAATCTGCGCAATGAATCCTTCAATTCCGCAATTGTATCATTAAGTTTATAATTCTGCATCCTGTAACGCGGTATCAAAACTATATGACACGGTTTTATTTCGGATTTTAACAATCTGAAACTCTCAAACAACAAACGACGCGCACGATTTCTGCGCACTGCCAGCACACTGTATTTACGGCTGCAAATAACTCCGCACCGCACATTAGACAATCCCTCAAAAGATTTGGCAACAACTGTCAAAAAACCCTTTGAAACGATTTTTTCTCCGTGAATCCGGACATTTTCAAACTCTTTTTTAAGTTTCAATTTGTCCGATTTTTTCAATGATTTTTTCATCCCAACATCCATCCGGAGAATACCAAAAATCTGTACTTTCGGTTAAAAAAGTACAGATTACAAGGTTTAAGAAGATTATGCAGAGAGAACTGCACGACCTTTTTGACGACGGCGTTTAAGAACCAGACGACCGGCTTTGGTAGCCATGCGTGCCATGAAGCCGATGCGGCGTTTTCTTCTGCGATTAGAGGGCTGGAATGTTCTTTTCATAATAAATCTCCTTTTAAATTATCAAATATATCACAAAATTAAAGTACATCCGTGAACAAATAATATATACCATTTTTTTAAATATTCAAGCTGATATCAAATAAAATATGCCAAAAATATATTTTGAGCCT
>JAZSRU010000107.1:0-2619 GCA_045538635.1 Victivallaceae bacterium | reverse complement strand
GGTGCAGGAAGCATTGGAGATGATGTCCTGACCGGCATAGGTCTTGTCGTTGACACCGTAGACGAACATCGGGGTGCTGTCTTTGGAAGGAGCGGACATGATGACTTTTTTGGCACCGGCTTCGATGTGTTTGCGGGCTTTGGCATCTTCGAGGAAAAGACCGGTGGATTCGACGACGATATCGGCACCGACTTCGTTCCATTTGAGGTTTGCGGGATCCATTTCAGCGGTCAGGCGGATTTTTTTGCCATCGACGACGAGGGTGTTGCCTTCGACTTTGATGTCGTGTTTGAAAATACCGTGGACTGAGTCATACTTGAGCATGTAGGCGAGGTAGTCGGGGTCGAGCAAGTCGTTGATTCCGACGACTTCGATGTCGTTGCTGAAGTTTTCGACGGCGGCGCGGAAGACCATACGGCCAATGCGTCCGAAACCATTGATACCAACTTTGATCATTTTAATGATTCCTTTTGTTGTTATATTGTTAGGGGTTGAAAAAACCTTTATAAGACATTGTTTAATATAGCATGCTTTTGCAAAAAGTCAAAACATCCGGTAAAAAAATATCAAACATTTTTTATCATGATGTTTTTTCTGCAAAAATAATGAGTTTACCGGAATAAAAAATTTGTATTTTCGCGATTTTGTTGTATAATTACCTTGATATGTTAATATTCGGATATTGCTGAAAAGAGTGACGGACGGTCCGCCTTTTTTTCAGCACTATCCGGCAGGAGGAAAATATATGCCGGAAGATATTGAAAAATTAAAAATGATTCTCAATTACCATTTCAACGACAGAACACTGCTGAAATCTGCTCTTACTCACCGTTCTTTTGCGGTTGAAAACGGTCTGAAATATGACAACCAGCGTCTTGAATTTCTCGGAGATGCAGTGCTTGAAATCATTCTGACTGAATATCTGTATAAACTTTATCCGGATGAGGATGAGGGGAATATGACAAAAATGCGTTCCGCGATGGTACGCGAAGATTCGCTGGCATCATTTGCCCGCAAAGTTCAGCTCGGCAGTTTTATTTACATGGGCAAAGGCGAAATGGAAAACGGCGGCAATGAACGCAATTCAACTCTGGCTGATCTTTTTGAAGCATTGCTTGGCGCATGGTATCTGGACGGTGGAATGGAAACTGTAAAAAATTTCGTTCTCGCGCTTGTCAATGAGTTTTTCCCTGATCCGGCATATCTGTTGCGCTCCATCAATCCTAAAGGTCTGCTGCAGGAATATTCGCAGAAGCAGTGGGGCGGAACTCCGGTTTATACTGTTTTGAAAACTTCCGGCCCTGAACATAACCTTACATACGAAGTGGAAGTAAAAATTGACAAATACTGTTTCACCGGCACAGCACAAAGCCGCAAAAATGCAGAAAGTGCCGCCGCCGCCGCATTGCTCAGGGAGTTGAAACTGTTATGAAAAATGAATATGCTTTCAATTTTCCGGTCAGAGTCGTTTTCGGACGCGGAAAACGCGCTTTGCTTCATGACGAATTGTCTTCGTTTAATAAAAAACTTTTGATTTGCGGCAATCATTTTAAATGCAGTGATGAATACCGGCAGCTTTTCGGCAATCGCAATGATTATATTATTCATGTGTGTCCCGGTACGGAACCGACTCTTGCACTGGTGCAGGATGCTCTGGATACGGCACGGGCAAATCAGGTCGATGCGGTAGTTGCCATCGGAGGCGGCAGCGTTATGGATATAGGCAAAAGCGTTGCCGCATTGCTGTATCAGCAGGAAGATATCCGTGAATATTTTTATTGCCGTGCAGAATTCAAAGCTCCGCGTGTTTTTTTCTGCGCTTTGCCGACCAGTGCCGGGACGGGAGCTGAAGTTACTCCCAATAGTGTTCTCACGGATGAACTCAATAATATAAAACAATCTCTCCGCGGGAAAGCTTGCGGAGTTGATCTGGCGATTGTTGATCCTGAACTTACTTACAGCTGTTCGCTTCATGTTGTGCAGCAGAGCGGCATGGATTCGCTTACCCAGGCGATCGAGGGCGCAATTTCCAATAAAGCCAATAATGTTACTTTTGCATGGTCAATGCAGGCATTCAAACTGGTTGTTGACAATGATATTATTGGTGATTTTGACGATTACGGCATCGCTAACGTTGGAAACTTCCCTCGTCGTCACGGCATAGACAACCCATGTTTCTACTATATAAATACAAATCTTGAAAGGGTTAGTAGAGCATATGATTCGGCAAGTAAATTTTTTAGAGTGGGCGATATTGATATGGCAGTTGTCCAAGACGTTTCTGACTTCATTATAAATAGAGATTTTGAAAAAATTAGTGATTACTATACGAGAATTTGGGTAGATCAAATACCTAAAGAAGATGGGACCCCATTTACACAAATAAAAGTTCTTGATCGCGATAAAGAAAGTAGTCACGGCTATTGCCAATATTTTTTAGATAATAATTTACAAAGAATAAGTCCTAAATACGATAATGTATCTTTTTTTGAATATAAGTTTGAAGGCATTGATGAATATTTTGCATTGGCAAGTGTTCTCGTCTTTGAAGAACATAAATATATAGAATTTTTAATCAATGAAGATTTTGAGATCGTAAGTTCGCAAATACCCTACACT
>JAZSRU010000091.1:0-4557 GCA_045538635.1 Victivallaceae bacterium | reverse complement strand
TAATCTGCCCCGACAGTGATATTTATAAAATTCATTTACCGTCATTGTTCGCTCCCTCCTTCATATCTATCACCTCAATCGGTACAGATTCCTCGTGCTTCTCACACCCCGTAAACGGGTCACGCCACACACCATCGAGTTTGCATTTGCACTCAATCCACTCATGGCTGCGCTCCTGTATGTTTTGGTGGACACATCCAAAGCAGGATTTGCTCATTTGTTTTCCTCCTTTCTCCCTATTCTCCGTCCCAATCCAAACCAAAACTGCGGATTTTCTCGACGGCTTCGTTTTTGGATTCTTCGATCAGGTCAGCTATGTTATCAAATTTCCAGCGTCGCAGCTTTTTGAGCAGCATATACAGACCCACTTCTTCCTGTTCCCACTCCATCTGCTCCATGCTCTCAACATCAAGCTGATGAAGCATATCGTTAAACCTACCAGCTCCCACGCCGTGCGATTCATGCGCTGCCAGAGCCACCATGCCAATTGTACGGTACATGATATACAGCTTCTGAGCGTCCATCGCTTCGACCATTTTTTCTTTCGCCCGTTCTCTGAACGGTTTTACTCTCGCTTTCATTTTTCCCTCCCGTCTATGATTCTAAAAATGGGTTGAAGCAATCTTCAGCGATCCTGGTAAATCCACCGTTGAATTGTTCTTCCCACCCGAAGCATCTGTTTTCGTGTTCCTCGTTAAGCAGTCGTTTGCTCTTCGGTTCAAAATACAGCCCGACAAACTCATCGGCAACACCAAGGTCACGGTTTTTCATAACCTCAATCACATTTGAGTATTTGCGGTACTGCTCAACTTCGCTTTTCCCGAGAAATTCGCTCGCAGATTTCATAAAGTCTTGATTTACTCGATGGAGCATAAAAACATTGTCAGCAGCGTTGGTCAGATCAGCCGTTCCGCTTATGTCCGCTTTCCTCAAAAATCCAACCGGTTTGCGCGGATGACAGACGAAATGAATGTGGACATTGTAGAATTTTGCCATTTCTGAAAGCTGCAGCACTAAAAGCGTTTGCCGCTCATACTTTTCACCTTTGACATCGGACAAATCAAGCGACATGAGATTGTCGATTATCACGACATCGGTTGCATGGCTCACAATGTGACGCTTGAAGTCGTCAATCACGCTCGCGGCTTTTGTTCCGTATTGGTTGTTGTAAATCCAGAGGCGGTCAGCCGTCCATGCGTCAATTGCATCCGCTTCGCGCTTCGGCACATAGTACGACACACCATTATCAGACAGCCGGACATTCTGCCGCCCGGCAGCTTGAAGCTGCAACCAATTCTTCGCACGGTTGCTTGTAAGCTCGCCGGAGAACATGGCGACATTAAATCCGCGATCAATAGTCTCAAGGGATATCTGAGAAAGCATCGTTGACTTGCCCGAACCGTTACCGCCACTCCAAATCGACAACTCGCCCTTATTCATGCCGATTATTTTTTTGTCCAGAGCGTCCACGCCGGTTTTTATTGACACGATTTTTGACCGGTCAATAACCTCGATGTCCTGCAACCGCAGAAAGTGTTCTCCCGGCGGCTCTGTTTGTGGGCAAGTTTTGGGGATTTCGTTTTTCACCGTGCTGCAGGTTCTTGTCTGCTCCTGAATGCGGTTGTAACACTGAGGGTCAAAGAGCCGCCTCACATCCTGCCAGTGCTTGTCTTGGCAAGAATTGTGGAAGCATTTGAATGCAACCGCGCCGCTATCCAAAACGAATATCGCGCTGTCCGGCGCTTTGTGCGACTGGTCAAAAGGGCATTCTTCAAGCACGATTTTTCTTGTGCCGCCAACTTTGTTGTCGCTCCTGACCATCAACCCCGATTTAGCAATAAATCCGTCAATGTCAAATCGCTCAGAATAACCGTTGCTGTATGTAGGCTTTTGCGGCTCCGGCAATTCTGCAGCGACTTTTTTTATCAGCGCGCCGGATGTAAGCAGAATTTCTTGAGGGACGCTCATAATACTGCTTTGACGATGCGGACGCTCTGCGGTGCTTGCGCCTTTGCGCGCCATCGTGCCGTACACTTTGGTTATCCTTGCAGGATTAAATACCGCTGCATCAACGCTGACTGCCTCATTGCTGAACATCATGTCGAGCACTTTCAAAAACCGGTGAATGTGCTCTGAGTCACTTGGCGGCAATTTTACGGAATACAGAAGATGGTACCCGTTACCACTGTCACATATTACCGGACGAGAAAAGCCGACGCTGTTCAAGTAGTGATATATCCTACCGGTTGTTTCAAGAGCAGCGTCTTTCTCGACATCGGTCGACGAAACGCCGGACGGGCGAACGGGGTCAGCGTCAATGAGTAGCCACCTTACCGCAGATATTTCCTTGTCGCTGGTGGTCTTGAGACCTTTTTTACACATCAGCTTTTCACATTGTTCGCGGCTATAACAAGCATCTTTGATGTCGTTCATCACGAAATACCATGTCTTGTCTTTATGCCGCGATAAATCTTGCAGTAGCTTTTCGCGGTTTCTGTAATAACCGCTCCAACCGTCAGTTGTGCGCACCTCGATAACGCCGTCGGGTTTGAATATATCAAAAGTCGCTCTTATTGATTGTTCTTTGTTCATCAATAACCCACCACCAATACGCCGTTTTCGTCATACTCGTTATTGCTCGCCGGGTCACTTTCCTCAACGCTTACATACTCTTTCCACGCGCCATTAAAGAAAGTGCTGCCGTTTTTGATATACCGTTCCTCGCGGTGCTCCGCTTCAATTTCAGCAACATAAGCAGCAATAGCTTTTGAGACAACATCAAAGCCCGCGTCCATAAGTTCCTGCCTACTTTTCTTGGAGACATGACTTTTATCTCTTTTCTTCGGGTACAGCTTCCAGACTGAGTCAAAAAAGAGATCCAAATCACTCTCACTCTCATTGCGCAACGCTTTGCGCGGATTGGATTGGATTGGATTGGATTGGATTGGATTACGGGGACTATTGCAATCATTTGATATCAATTGCATGCAACTGCTATCAAGTGCCGGAAATTTGCGGCGTTTAGCGCGCACCTGCTGATGTTTAGACCATTTCGTGATCTGGATATACTTTTTGCCATCATCAGCGATATATGCTTGAATTAATCCCGTTTTTGCAAGTTCCTCAATCCATGATTGCACTTGCGAGCATTTGATATCATTTGAGCGCAATGGAAAACAAGTGTTTTTTATTATCTGCTCATTGCCAAAATACGCACCAAAATCATCGCACTTCACCATGAGGTGATAAAATAGGATTTCTGCGCCTGGAGAGAGCGCTGCGATGTCCTCGCTTGTGCATATTGACTCTTTAAGGATTCTGTTCGGCATATTTTTGCGCCTCCGTGTTTGCCAATTGATCGGCAAGGTTGTTATGCTGACATGTTCCGTGTCCCTTTACCTTGACAAATGATATGTCGTCGAAGCGGGCAATCTCGTGTTTCAACTGCTGCCAAAGAAGCTGATTTGCATTGATGTTCCAGCCGCTATTTATTGTCTCAATAAGGTAGTTACTGTCCGAGTGAACCCTCACCGGAATTGACGGGTCTTTGACCTTGTGCAGCGCTTTCAGTGCCGCCGTGACTTCTGCATAGTTGTTGGTGGACTTTATCGGGTCGCACAATCCAGAGTGGACTTTCGTAGCCTTTATGGTGTCATCTTCAACTAACAGCATTACAATGCCATAAGCCGCTATTGCGTGGTCTGTACCGTTGTTCAGCGCCGCGCCGTCACAATAAATATCTATGCGTTTAATAGGGAATACACCTCCGTTTCTCAATATCCGAATTATCGTTTTTGCGGTCTGCAGCTTGTCGCAGAACAGAAAATCTACGCCATACGAAATGTGCACTTGATAGATTTTATCCATCAGCTGCCGACCGCTCACGCTGCCGTATTTGTTCTTCCATTTTGCGACATCTGATATGCTCCTGACTTGCCCTCCGTGCTCGCAGAGAACGATCAGCTTTATTCCCTGATCCTGCGCTCTGCGAACTTCTCGCCAGAATCGTCCTTTATCTTTTGGGCTTGTTAGGTTTTGACAAAGCTCGCCGAGATCCTGCTTGCGGTCAACGCTGACTTCTGGCTTGCCTTTTATCTGGTAATCTCCGACTTTTAACGCTGCAGGTTCGTATGGTATGTTATGACTGTCAAAATAAGCTTTTATATGTGCGTTTTTCTTCTCTCTGGTGTCGAAAAGATATGTCATATTTTCAGCTTCTTAGCAAGTGCCTTTATCCTGCGCTGATATTCAGCATCAGATTTACTATCCGCTGCAATCTCGCGCTTCAAGCGCTCGTACAATGCGTATTTGCTCATAGGCGTCAAAACGGGAGGTCGTCATCGCTTTTTATGATGTCAACCGCAGAAACATCGTTGTCGGGGTTGTTGCCGTTTTCAGCAGGTACCGGAGGCGGCGCAGAAGCAGCGTTGCCGTTGTCGCTTTTACTGCCGCAGAAATCAACGCCGTCGGCCAGCAGTTCCCAAGTGACACGATTATTGCCGTCCTTGTCTTGCCATTTGCGAGACTGCATAGAGCCGTGGACAACAATTTCCTTGC
>JAZSRU010000177.1:0-3722 GCA_045538635.1 Victivallaceae bacterium | reverse complement strand
ATATGGCAATCAAGGAGCTGGGCCATCCCTACGGAATGGCTGTACGCTGCTGGGATCCAGACACCGTTTCTGCCGCCAATATCGGCAGGCAGCTTTTCTCTGAACAGGAGATCGGACAAAATAAAGCCGTCACGCTGATTTCCCGGTATAACTACCACTTTGGTCTGGAGTGGTTTGCAGTACCTAAAAAATTCTTGCCCTCAAAGAATTATGAATCCGGAAATGTCGTCGTTATCTCTGCCGTTGATACAAGAAAATCCAGAGCCTCGATCAATGCCGGATTGAAACAATATTATAACGCATATCTGATTGACAGCGGCTGCGGTAAAGATTTTGGGCAAGTATGTATCGGTAACGGGTCCAAAGAACTTCCGTACCCTTGGGTGATTCATCCGGAATTGCTGGATGAAAAACTTGATACCCCCGGCAATACCAGTTGTTCCATGGCAGATTCTCTGGAACGCCACGGATTATTTATCAACCAGTTTGTCGCCACCGGAGTATTGGAAATACTCTGGCAACTCTTCCGCCACGGAGGACTGGACTATTCCGAACTTTATTTTAATCTCAAAACCGGCAGAATGATGCCGAAAATGATTACTGAACCAGCTCCTGCTTCAGACAAAAATCCCTCTTAACTGTACTGAATTATATGGCTAAGAAGGCAAAATGGTATAAAAAACAGCAAAAAATGCTCCTTAGCCATACTGAACAGTATGATTAAGGCCTTTTTCTCCGGAAAGAGATTTTTATATGTGGGTGAGTTTTATTTATAGTAAAATCACCCATATAATGAAATGTAACTGCATAACGGTGTGGCTCGTTTCAACCTTTATTCAAAGTGTATTGTGGACAAAAACAAACAATAAAAAACAAAAATCGCTTGAAAAACAATTAAATCAAGATATATTAAAGATGGGTTTGTGAAATATTTTTGCACAAAACCATATTAAACAGGAGTTTTTGCTATGATTATCTCGTTTTCGGTAAAAAATTATAAATCAATTTGCGAGCGTGCTACATTGAATTGGGAAGCCAATCTGAAAGATTGCACCTTTGCAACAAATATCGCCAAGGAGTTTGTTGCAGATGAAGAAAATGAAATCGGTTGCCTTACAACTCTTGGAATTTGGGGAGCCAATGCGTCCGGCAAAAGCAATATGATTCAGGCTATTGCTGATTTTCACTCTTTGATTATCAATTCCAATCACTATGACATCGGAGATCAGATTTCAGAATACAAGCCATTTCGATTGTCGGAAGAGAATAAAACAAGTCCGATTGAGTTTGAAATTGAATTTATTCTTAAAAAAGTCCGTTACCAATATAATATCGAATTTCAACAGGACCGGATTCTTAAAGAAATGCTGTACAAATATGGTAAACGTGGCAAAACATATCTTTTCAAAAGAGAAAATCCTACTGATGCCAATGTGGCGGTAAAACGCAATCAGGCACTTTTGCGTGGAAGAATTTCTATTGTTTCATGCCTCAAAAATCAATTATTCCTCTCCTGTGCGGCTAATTCAAGTGCCGGCATAGGGTGTATTGTCGATATCTATCAGTATTTCAATGAAAGAGGAATTTTTGATTCAGCAAAACTGAAACACGAAATAGAAAGATATTACGATAATCCTTTTTATTTTCATCGTTTAGAGGCTTTTATTACCTCAATTGACATCGGTGTTACAAAGGTGGAAATGCAGGAAGATAAAATATCCTCGAAAAAAATTCCGGTCTTTTATCACTCCAACAGTTCAGAATTATTCAAACTCAATGAAGAATCAGAAGGAACGCAGTGCGTTTATAAATTGATTCCATTTTACCTTCAGATTTTGGAAAAAGGCTATTGGTATTTTATTGATGAAATAGAATCCCACCTGCATCCGGCAGTTGTGGCACTATTGATTCGCTTGTTTCACGATCCGGAAGTGAATAGAAAAGGAGCTCAACTTTTGTTTACAACTCACGCATTGAGTTTATTGGATAATGAGACAATGCGACGGGATCAAATTTGCTTTACTCAGAAAAATTCTGCAGGAAAAACAGAATTATACGCACTCGATGAGTTCAAAGTACGCAAAGAGGTTGATTTCTTCCGCTGGTATCAGGATGGACGATTCGATGCTCTGCCTGATTTGCAATATGATGAATTGAAGGAAAAAATAGTAGCTGCGTTTGCGGAGGAGCTGAAATGAGAAGAAATAATCTTGAAAGCCGCAGTTCGCAGAAGATCATTATCTTTACAGAAGATAAAAAGTCAGCAAGATACTATATTCGGGATTTTGTAAAAAGCAAAAACTTTTCCTTGCATCGTATTGTGATTGTTCAGCCGGAAAACCATGCTCCATGGGGATTGTGGGAAGCTGTACAGAGTGCAGTTAAGCAAAAATTTGTTTTTGATGATAAACACAAAAAACATACGGTACTCAAAGATGATATTTTCTGGTTGGTTTTTGACGCTGATCAACATCCGAAAATTCCGGATACATTCAATTCTGCCAGGCAGAGCAAAATTCATACCGGAATAGGCTTTTCTGCAATTTGCTTTGAAATATGGTTGATGATGCACTTCCACAACAGATTTTCCCAATTCCCAAATTATGATGCGTTGAGAAAATCTCCAAATTTCAGAACGTATTTCCAGGATTATGACAAAGGAAACGCGGATGTCTTTACGCAAGCACATTCAAATGTCGCTGGGATAATCGGTTCAATTGAAACAGCAAAAAGACATGCGGAACTGTTGAGAAACCAATGCCGATCGGCAAATCCTGAAGATACTCAGTTGTATACCTTGAACCCGTATTGCAATTTGAATTTACTGTTTGATGCCATTGAAACTTTCTTCGGCACAAAAAAGCTTTCAGAAAAAGAAGAAATTATCAAAAATTTGCAGAATGAATCATTTCTGATCTGAATTTTTGTTTATGGCAAAATTCCTCTTAATCGTACTAAATTATATGGTTAAGAGGGCCAAATAGCATAAAAAACAGCAAAAAATGCTCCTTAGCCATACTGAACGGTATGATTAAGGAGTTTTTTTGTTTATCATCAAACGATGTAACTATCGCCAAGTTACATTATCGATGTAACCTTTTTAAGTCAATGTAACTATCTTTTTAGAACTTTTTTTGAAAATGACTTGCCACAGATGTTTCAGAAGACATCCAACAATAAAAGTTTTGGACATAATCTCTTACCCCGGCATCAATACCATCTGGCTGTTTAATATTCAATATCAAATAGATACTAAACAAGATATTTTTTGATTCTTATAGAAAAATAGGGGTATTTTTCTATAAAAACAGTTTAATAAAGCAGAAATCTATAATAAAGTACGCTGTTTTATTATAAATAATTGCTTTATTATCCATATAAATCAACAAGATATGTTTTTTGTCGGCACGGCGGTCAAGTGACCGTGCCGACTTTCAGGAACAAAAATTGTTCCGGTTAGGTGCGGATTAAATCCAACAAGGAGAAACAAGATGCCGATCAAAACCGATGATCCTGCCGCACTGGAAAAACTGGATGCAAAACTCAATGCCTGCATCAAACTGCAGGAGACGATGAAGGCGGTCAATGCCATTGTCCGGAGCAACCGCAGTGATGAAGAAAAACGCACGCTTATTATGAATAAGCACCACATCAGTGCCGAAAGTATTGATGATTTACTTCATCCGAAACAAAGCTGGCAGAAACCGGGCTTTCCCGGTTAT
>JAZSRU010000082.1:0-2108 GCA_045538635.1 Victivallaceae bacterium | reverse complement strand
TTTCTCCCGTAAGAAAGCTTATCGATTTGATATCAGGCAATTAAAACAAAAAGTCAAATGAAATAAAATTTTTACACAAAGCAGGCGGCGTTCCGGTGTTGCCTGCTTTTTATTTCGGGCTATTGACAACAACGCGGAAATGAAATGGTTATATAACAAAAAGATATGATTTGCAGATAAATTTGCTTATTCAAAACTTTCAAATAAATCAAAAAATTAACATTAATAAACCCCGAATCAATTGCAACAATATTTGTTCGAGTTCAAACATATCTACACCTCAAAAATCAAAGCTTCCTCGCTTTAATTACGATTGACAGCGGAAAATGCTTTGCTTTGAAATCGGCATAGTAACCCGAACTGAAGTCTGCTGATTTTTCAAGAACGGTATCGCTTGTTTCTTCAATCACTCTTTCAACAGCAAAGCCTGCGTCTGCAAGGTTGTTTATGTATGTTGAAAGCTTACGGTTTTGCAGAGTTAAAGGATTACCGTATTTTTCGAAAGTGTAATATCATCACTCAAATGCAGATTATTGATATCTGCATTCGGGTGATTTTTTTGTTCCGTCAGACCTAGCAGATAATCGGTTGAAACACCGTAGAAATTTGCAAGTGTGACAAGATTGAACGGACTCATATCCTTGTATTCTTCGGTTTCGTATTTGCCAAGTGCAGATTTAGAAATGCCCGTTTTCTCGGCAAGCTGTTCAAGAGTCAGCTTTTGTTCTGTTCTCAGATCCTTCAGTCGTTCTTGTATTGTTAATTTTAAGTACATATCATCACTCCTTTAATTTAATTATATAGTATTTGCTGTCCGTTTTGTGGTACTTTGTGTCGATTTTTCAGTAAATTTACAGTTATTGAACGAAAAAACTGCCCTCCCAAGGAGAGCAGTTGAATGTTTGATTTTTATTCATTTATAGTTTGTTGTTTTTCTTTCAGCATTTTATTGAGTTTTTTTGTATTTCTCTTTATTACGGAATAAATAACTGCCCAGATTGCCAGATAGCCCACAACAAAAATACCCGAAAAAACGAGAACGGGGATCCAACCCCAATCAAGCCAGTCGTTGAGAAGATAAGTGGCTAAATAGCTGACATATAGGACTGCGCCGTGAATCAGAATTGCAATCATCAGAGGCAACCGTTCAATTTGATAGACAGCATTCATACCACCTGCAACAAAAGCAAGGAGAGTTATTGAAAATATGCTGATGCATACCTGATTTACACTCAGCGTTTCAACAGCACCCTTATAATGCAAAATCAGATATAAAAACGCCAGAATGATTGGGCCGAAACCGCAGGCTGTTAAACCCCGGCGAAAAAATTCCGAAACAAACCTTTTCATATTCATTCATACCTCCTTCTTATCTGTGAAAAACAACGTCTTGAAACATATTCACGGTAACCGCATTGAAACACGGCATCAACACCGCCGCTGAACGCAGCATCAAACCGCAGAATACGGTGTTCGTTGGCAAGGGTGGATTTGTTGATACGGATAAAATAGGAAGGCAAAACATCCTCTAAATCACGGAGTCTGTCTTGAATGCGATATTGGTTCCCGTTCACATCAATTGCAATTACTTTTCTGTCAAGAACGGTAATGCACTCTATTTCCTGAAATGTTAATTTACGCATTTCATCGTCCTTGTGCCCCATAATACTGTCCGTACCTGAATAGCTGCAGACAAGGTTTTCTATCTGCTGTGTCAGAGAAGAAGGCTCATGAACGATGGCAATTATCTCTTCATCTGCATTTTTGTCGATAATCAGTTTATATTTCATCGCATCAAATCCTTACTGTTTTTTCATTTGCTTAAGGAAGAAGAACACGGCAACCGCTGTTATAGATATACAGTATATAATTATCGGAAGAATGTGTGAAAACGCAAGCTCAGAGTTTCCTCCGAACAATGCTTTTTCTGCTTCTGCTGCGCGAAAGAACGGCAACGCATTAGCGAACTTTTCAAAAAAACCACCGACAAGCTTCAAATCAAACCACACACCCGAAAGCCATGCGGAGAGATTGGTAAGCAATGCACCGCAAATGCCGCCGACCTGCTTGACGCCGAAAATACTGCCGCACAAAAGTCCCAATGCAAT
>JAZSRU010000036.1:0-2669 GCA_045538635.1 Victivallaceae bacterium | reverse complement strand
CGCTTTCGCAGAAAGATTTGCCGAGCTGACAGCGGATTTTGCCGTCAGGCATTTGCAGCAGCGCAAACGGTGCGATTTTTGCGAGAAAATTCTCCATATTTCCGGCGGTGCGATAAATATCATAAAGCTGTGCATTGGAGTATTCTTTATTATTCCAGAACCAGCTGCTGAAAAAGGTTCTGCCAAGTTTGGGAATATCATTGCTGTCTGCGGCGAAAGTGAACTCTATGGCACCGGCATTTTCATTTACAAGCTTCTGACATTCAAAGGAGAGATAATCCAGAATCGTATCGGGATTGACGGTCAGAGCTTTGCCGTTAGGAGAGTCAATCAGCTTCAAATGGCTGTCGGTGATTTTCGGAGCGACCTGAATTTCAGGATTCAAATCACATTTGCCGTTGTTGAGGTAAAGTGAGTAATAACCGAAACGCCAGTTGTGTTCATTGTTGACCAGTACATCTTTCAATCCGTCGCCGTCAAAATCGCTCATGGTGATCTGACTGTAAGAGCCTGAATATTCTGTGGGGTCGGGACAGCCGAAACGCTGGAACTGATATTTGTCAAAGGGGAATACTTTGTCCTTGACAAACATACCGTCTTTGTAACGGAAAATGTGCATGGTGTTGTGGAAAGTCTGCTGGCAGAATTCAAGTTTGCCGTCATTGTCAAAATCGTCTATGACGAAATTTGCGAGAGCAAAATAATAATCATCCAAAGGCAGTTGTTTTTCCATCCATACATTATTGTTTTTTGTATCGGAAACGGTTGAAACATTACCTTTTGAAATATATGACCAATGAGTTTCGCGAGTGAAGAAATCTTTGATATTATCGCCGTTTACATCGAACCAGCCGACATTCGGGAAGTTGTATTCTGTATCCTGAACAGGTTTGCCGTTTTCGTGTTTTACTTGTTGTGATTTTGTAAATTTGAAGTTTTCGGCAGTACCTTCATTAAAACTGACATAGAAGTTCGGGGGGATGGCAAATCCGAGGTCAGGCAATTTGTCATTATTCAAATCTGTAACACAAACGGAGGGGAAGATTCCGAATCCTTTGCGGGAGATCTCTTTTGAATCAGGCAATACCAAATCCATATCCTGCATTTTGCCGAAAATGGGAGTTCCTGTTCGGTCGAGGCCCGAACCTTTGGCGAAACAGAGGAGGATTTTGCCGTTTTGCATATTGATACTGATGCCGATGGCGTCGGCGATTTTATCGCCGTCCAAGTCGCCGTAACTGTAACGGTATCCGCCGGGAAGTGAACTTATTTCCACCGGGTGATTAAAATCCAGACTGTTGGAATCCGGAGAAATATTTTCTGCAAAAATCGGCGTATTGTTGTAAGAGCGAGAGAGAACTATATCAAGTTTTCCGTCGCCTGAAAGATCAGCAGCTTCAACCAGAGAAAAAGCCAGACCGTGGTGATTTGTTGTTCCGATTTTCTGATCGTACGGGTCAAGCGCATAATAGTACGCACCGCCGTGGAAAGCGGGTTTTTCTTTTGTTCCTATATTGCGGTAAATATGGGCATAGTCTGTCCACATGCCGGTAATGAAAGCATCTTTGCCTTCATTAAAAATATCAGCCGGACGGATATTCCATGTACGCCATGACATAGCGCCTTTGGCAACGAGTCTGACCATGAGCTGATCGCCGTTGCCGATGACAGATTTCATCAGCGGAGTTTCTCCGACGGTCGGGGGATTGAGGATAACGAGATATTCGGAGGCATCTTTGACTGCGTTCCAGTAAAGTTTTCCGCGATTGGGAGTCAGAGAGTCAAGTCTGCTGCGAATCTGACGGTATTTGCCGCCGACGACAGCTTCGACCCGTACATTGTACCCGGAAATTTTTTGTCCGGTAAGTTTTTCAAAAATACCGAAGTGTATGGGAAATTCAATAGGGGTGCCGGGGAGTATGGAGTTGGTTATTTTGACAGTAAATGCAGGATTATCACCTTTGTAATTATTTATGAGCGACATATAAGGGACAACCTGTTTTGTGAGATATTCGGTATCTTTGATGATTTTTTCCGAGTTGATTCCTTTTGCCAAATCCTTACGGAGTTCTTCAAAGCGGCGACCATAGAAATCTTTGACAACTCTGCTGACATCGGAATTTGAAGCCATGAAATCGTCATATTTTTTCAGGAGGTTGGCAGATTGTGAAAATTTGGCATGAATTGCGGCTTTTTCGGCGGCGACTTCTTCTGCGGAGAAAAATTTTACTTCACGGATTTTTACTTCACGCTTTTCCGGACCTGCAACGGGTTTTTTGGGGGAACTCATGCGGAAGCCTCTGTCCTGACTGTTCAGAATTTCCAGACGGACAGCGGAAATATCATTGCCTGCGACATCAATATCACAGAAAAATTCATTGCCTTTTTGCGGGTCGCGTGGAAGAGTTACGATATTGTCATGGAGTTTTATGAATTTTCCGTCTTTTTTGCCCATGACAATAATATCTCTCGGACCTGCCTCTGTGCTGGGCAGTGCGGCAAATACTCTGGCTCCGGGATAAATGCGGATGCGTGCGATATTTTCTTTTTTGTCAAATTCAAAATCTATTGTCTGTTTTTCACCTGTGGCGGACCACATTGAGCCGTCAGTAGTGATTCCGTCGATAAGTTTCTGTTTATTTTTGCCGTTGGCATTGATATTGACGATG
>JAZSRU010000142.1:0-6437 GCA_045538635.1 Victivallaceae bacterium | reverse complement strand
AATTGACATTTCAATGTTAAATTTATTACGCATCTGATAAATCCTTTACTTTTTTTGTTGTTTCTATTAAAAAATAAAGGTCAGATGCACTTTTGTCAAGTATTTTTATCTTTCACAAAATTTCGGACAATAACAAAAAATCAAAAAAAACAACAAAAAAAGCATTTTTTTATAAATAAATATTTGAAGAATAACTTTTTGTGGGTTATATTGTTGAGAAAATAAATATTTGTAAAAAATGTAACGAGGCTTTTTATGGACAACGATACCAACAAACCCAATACATCAACCCAGAAAACAGTCCGGTTGAAACCGCTTGTCAAACAACCCCTCGCCGGAAGTGATACCGCTTCTCAACCGGTGAAAAAAGTTTCAACCAACTCCAGCATGTTCCCCAAAGTCGGAACTCAAACAGGCAAAATAAGCACTATCGCTACCAATACTTCTAAAGTCATCAAAATCAATTCCGCGCTCAAATCTTCATCTGCTTCTCCGCTTGGAGGAGTTTCCAACATGAAGACTTCAGAATTGCAGATCGCCACCCCCGCAACCTCACTCCCCAATACCACAAGACCTGTTGCCGCCGCTCCCAAAAGCGCCCTCAGCTCTCTCAATTTAAAACCGAAAGTCGCAGCAGCAACCGTTGTCGATAACGGGGAGAAAAAAGAAGATACCCAGACTTCAGCGATCCCCAAAACTCCGGCTCCGTTGAAACCAAATATAAAAATCGCCACATCTGCCGCCGTTCCCCAACCTGCTCCCGCTCCGGCATTGCAACCTGCCGCCCCGGAAGCTCCGACCGTTGCAGATAATACTCAAACTTCCGCAGTCGCCAAACCTCAGGCTTCAAAACCTGTTATCAACTTGAATACCTCCGCTGCAAAAGAAGAGTCTGATGATTCAACTGTCAAGTTGAAACGCCCCGCACGCCCAACAACAACAAATGCAAATTCTATAGTTCCCTCCATCACACCGCAGAAACCGCAGGTCACTCCCGCACCCGCTACCGTTGCTCTCAAGTCACCGACCAATGTCACTCCCAGCGCAGCGCCGACCGTTAAACTCAATCTGAACCCTGCCAATACTGCACCCAAAGCCGGATTTTCATCCGCAGTCGCTCCGGCTGCTTCCGCCACTCCGGAAGCTCCGGCTGCTCCGGCTGCTCCGACTATTGCAGCAACTACGGCTGCCCCCGAAGCTCCGAAACCCAAACTCGGCCTTAAAAAAGAAGATAAAGCGGCAGAAAAACCTGCCGAAAAACCCGCCGAAGCCCCAGCGGCAAAAACAGCCGCACCGGAAAAGAAAGCCGCAAAGCAAAAGAAAACCGGAACTCCCGCAACAACTAAAAAAGTTACGAAATCAGCTAATAATGATGCTCACACCATCCATTTGGTAATTTCGATTTTTGCTTTCCTTTTCATTCTTGCGGCGGCAACTTTCTGCATTGTTCAGTATCTCAATATTTACGAGCCGCACAGAGTCGGCAGATACATCCAGATCCCATTTATGGAATCTGTCGGTAAATAATTGATAAACAGGAACTTGCAATGCCCAAAACCTTTATTCTTGATACAAACGTATTGCTTCACTCTGCAGGCAGTATAGAGTCTTTTCAGGAAAACAATGTCGTCATTCCGATGGCAGTGATTGAAGAACTTGACAAGTTCAAAAAATATCAGGATGAGCTGGGCAGAAACGCCCGTCAAGTTATCCGTATGCTTGACAACCTGCGCGAAAACGGCAACCTCAGCAAAGGCGTTTCGCTGAAAAAAGCGTCAAAAATCGCCACCGGTAAATTATTTGTACTTACTGCAACTTCGCTGGATTCCGAACTCGGCGATGCCATGCGCGAAGTTTTCAATTCCGATCTCGGTACCGATTCTCCGGACAACCGCATACTGCGCGTGGCATTTGCTCTCAACCGCAAACTGAAAAAAGTTGTCTTCATCAGCAAAGATATCAACTTACGCCTCAAAGCTGACGCTCTCGGTATCAAAGTCATGGATTTTGAACGGGAGAAAATAGATTACAACGCACTTTACAACGGTTTTCATACTATTGAAACAGACAGCAGTTTCATCGACACTTTCCTCGCTGACAAAATAATTCCCGGCGAAAAATTCAATCTGCTGCCAAATGAATTTGTTTTCTTCCAGGATCGGAAAAATTCAAAACTCAACGCGCTCGGCAGACTGCACAGCGACAATATGATACATCTGCTTGAACCAAATAAAAATGACCGCATGTGGAACATAACTGCCCGCAACAAAGAACAGCGCATGGCAATCGATATCCTCCTCGATCCGTCAATAAAACTCGTTACTCTCGTCGGCGGCGCCGGAACCGGAAAAACCCTGCTTGCCATCGCCGGAGCCCTTGAATGCGCTCTGCACAACAATCTGTATGAAAAAATACTCGTTTCCCGCCCAATCATACCACTCGGCAATGACCTCGGTTTCCTGCCCGGCGACAAAGATGCCAAACTCAGCCATTGGATGCAGCCGATTTTTGACAATATGAATTATCTGCTGCGGAACAGCCACGACAAAACAAAACACCGCTCATCCGCATCATCTCTCTCGGTTGAACAACTGGTAAATTCAAAAAAAATCGAACTCGAAGCCATCACTTATATCCGCGGACGCAGTATTCCGAAACAGTTTGTCATCATCGATGAAGCCCAAAACCTCACCCCGCATGAAGTCAAAACAATTATAAGCCGCGCCGGAGAAGATACCAAAATGGTTCTGACCGGAGATCCGCAGCAAATCGACAATCCATATCTTGACGCTTCCAGCAACGGTCTGACATATACAGCAGAACGCATGAAAGGAAATTTTCTTCATGCGCATATAAGCTTGCAGAGAAGTGAACGCAGCGAACTTTCCGCATTGGCTGCAAAATTACTATAAGGTGTTATATATGAAGTGTTTATTATTTTTCTGCCAAATTCTGATCATCTTTGTCTTCTGCTCCTGCAAATCTGCAGAAAAAAGCATCCGTGAACGCTCTTTTGAATTGAATGATATCTTCGGCCACAAAGCCTCCATCACCTTCAAAGAGGACGGAACTCTGCATGGTTTTTCCGGTGTCAACCGCTTTTTCGGCAGCTACAAACTTGAGGGCAGCAAAATAAGCTTCAGCGGTATGGGCTCAACCAAAATGGCCGGAGCACCTGATGCAATGCGCTTTGAAGATAAATTCATGAAGGCATTATCTCAAGCCGACCGCTGTTCACTCCTCGGCAATTCATTTACCCTCTATAAGGGTGAAATTCCTCTCTTAACTCTCAAATCTGCCGAATAAAATGATTAAAAAATTCCACTTTTTAAGCGTAAACTCATCTTTTTCTCATTCATCTCTGGCTTTACCTGTACTGCATGGTGCTGCAAAAAACATACAAAATTGGCAATGGACACAAACAGAATGTACCATTTTATCTGATCCGGCAACGGTTGCAATTGAACTCGCAGCGGCAGCTCCGGATATCATAGGATGCACATTGTACCTTTTCAACCGCAATCACGCGCTGGATATTCTGAGCAGATTCCACCGGCTGAAACCTGAAACAAAAATAGTCCTCGGCGGTCCGGAATGTACCCATGAATCCGGCAGGGAATTATTACATAATTATCCATTTATCCATACGGTTTTCATTGGTGAAGCAGAAGGAATTTTTGCTGAATATCTTGCGAATTTTTCTAACTCCATGCCCCGCGGAATCCTGCCTGAAAACACCAGAGCCCAATATGATGACTGGAGCAATAATCAAGTAATAAACGATGTTTTTTTCAATACATCAAAAGCATTCGTTCAATATGAAACTTCACGCGGATGCCCAATAGGATGCAAATACTGCACAAGTTCAAATATCCCGTTGCGGTTAAAAGACTTGCGCATTATTGAAAAAGAACTTGAAATCCTGCAGACAAAAGGAGTAAAAGAGATCCGGCTTCTCGACCGCACTTTCAATTTTCCCCAATGGCGCGGAGCTGCTTTATTGCGGCTTTTCCGCGAAAAATTTCCCGGCATGGAGTTCCATCTGGAAATACATCCTCAATTTCTCAACAATGAAATCAGAAAAGAACTTTCATGCGCGCCCAATCTGCATATTGAAGCGGGAATTCAAAGCCTTGATGAAAAAGTTCAGCACGCAATCGGCAGAAATTCAAAAAGCAATGAAGTTATTGACGGAATAAAATTTCTCGCTTCATGCACAAATTTTGAAACCCATGTTGACCTTATCTGCGGACTGCCGGAACAGGATTTGAATTCATTGCTGAATGATATTGCCTGTCTGATTCAACTCAATGTCGATGAAATTCAGCTCGAAACACTGAAAATACTGCACGGAACACCGCTTCAATCCCTGACTGAAAATTACAGTATCGCATATTCTCCAACTCCACCATACGATGTCATGCGCACCAATACTTTTGCTGCGGAGGAAATACTTTACACCCGCGGCATATCGCGCCTGCTTGATCTTTTCCACAATCATCCGTCTTTGCGCAATATTGTGCGTGCGCTGGAATTGAATACTGCTGAAAAACTGAAAATTTTTACAGATTTCATGCTTGCTGCAAACATCGGCATTCTCTCTACGCTTGATCTCAAAAAGAGAGTTTTGCTGCTGGCAGATTTTGTAAAAAAACATCCGTCAGATAAAGCAGCTTTTGAAATATCCGGCACATGGCTGAAACAGGGTTATCCGATGAATGAACTGCCATTTGGAGAAATACGCAAATATTCAGGGGAGCCGCCATCTCAAGCTGATAAAAAAATGTTGGAAATACTGAGTCACCGTGAAACAAAACTCTGGCAGCTTGTCTGCGGCAGCAGCATACTCAATTTTGCAGTAAACCGCCACTTCAAACTGAACGGAGCAGCACTTTTCTGGCAATAATTCAATCATGTTCCTGTAATGACACAGCTATATTTTCAATAATTACATTATTGCCTTTGATATAAATATAACCTTTTTCATCAGGTGCGAGCTCAAATTCAAAATGATATACTGCTTTGGAATTGACAACTGTCTGTTTTCCGTATTTTTTTATTTCATGACGGAATTTTCTGCCACCGGCAGACTTCTGCAAACTCAAATATGGTCTCAAATCACCTTTTTTTCCTTTTTCTGCAGCTGCAATAACATCAATTTTCAAAAATCCCCCTTTTCTGCTGCCGTTTATTTGCATATATTGATATAAAGCACCGGAAAGAGAAACTTTTCCATCTTTAAAATTTCCGCTTTGACCCGCAAATCCCCACTTGGCAGGAAATTTTTTTGATTTTATTTTTTTCTGTTTGAGTGAAGTCATTTTTTCATCAGCAAAATTACCATTTTTAACAGCCTCCACCCCCAAAACAATACTTCCTATATTACTTTTAAAAAGTTCTCCACACACATTATTAAACTGCATTCTTCTGACATTAACAAAAAATGCAGCAGCATTTTCTGAAAGATTAATAAGTTTGCGGGGAATTTTCAGCTCAAAACAAATCTGTTCTGCAGATTTTTCAGAAGATTTTTCAAAAGGTGTATTTTTATCAAGCTCAAAAATTTTAAACGGTGAAGTCAAATTCCCATGGTCAGGCAGCGTCAATAACCATTTTTCTCCCGCCACCGGATTACTTCCGACAAGGAACATATATATAAAATCTTTATCATAAAGCACTTTTGCAAATACATCCGCCGGATAAGCCGGAGGTTCAACTTTATTGATAAAGCCTGTAATATATTGTGTCCCCCGCCAACTTTTTTCCTGCATTATACCATCAATGCAACTTTTTTCCTCAACTTCGGATGCTGAACTTGTTCTGGAAAGAGTTTTTTCAAACTCCACAGCATTTTTGAGCCATGTTTCCAAAAAATATTTCTTTTCAAGAGCAATTCTTTTTGCAACTTTACCGTCAGTATCGGCGGCGGCAGTTTTTTCTGCTTTTTCCAGTAAAGAGAGAAGTTTTTGTTTTATTCCCGGTTTTTGCAGACACTTGCCGATATCGACGGGCGGGTTGCAGTAGATTATATGCCCGTCGGTATGAATATAGGCATCAGTAAGGAGTTTTCTGTATTCTTTCATTATTTGCCATGCCGAACCGTAAAAATGTTTTCCTGCATCTTCCCATATTTCCTGCGGATCCAGGTCGGAATTCCAGAGCATTTTGCCGCATATATAGAGAGCAGGCCACAGACAGTACATGGCATTTTTGCGGTATTCGATATTTTTTGTACCGTAGCGTTTTGAGTATTTACCGTCGGGCGGATTAGTTGTAAATACATAGCCGTCAATGTTATTTTTTGTTATTGTCCGAAATTTTGTGAAAGATAAAAATACTTGACAAAAGTGCATCTGACCTTTATTTTTTAATAGAAACAACAAAAAAAGTAAAGGATTTATCAGATGCGTAATAAATTTAACATTGAAATGTCAATT
>JAZSRU010000132.1:0-2805 GCA_045538635.1 Victivallaceae bacterium | reverse complement strand
AGCCGCTGCAAGTATGGATTTATATATCAAATATTTATGGCGATATGCTTGCTTCACCCAATGGTCTATTGGGATTTTACCGACATTTTACCCTCAAAAATCATCAATTCTTACCGAGGTCGTGGGGGAAGATAAAAAAACGCTGACCATTTTTTCAAGTCTGATAAAAATTCTGTGAAGTTTTTTTCACAAAACCGCTTCACAAGGGATTTTTCGCTGCTTTTTGCCACTGCCCCGACCACTACCGCAACCGCCACGACATGCCCCTTAAAACTCAAAAAATTGTCATTCCGCAGTTGTAAACGCCTGCGGGAGATGGTATATTATCAAAAGTTCAAATAAAGGCTGTTGTTATGGAAATAAACGATATTGAAGGCATAACAAATGAGTATTCTCAAACTCGAATTGATAGAACTGACCAATAAACTGGAGTTCGGCAATACTTATGATATCTACAAATATTGCATGTTCATGCCGACAAAAGAAAAATTCCAAAAGAAAATCGATCAGTTTGCAACCGATGATTCAATAAAAATCTTTGCCTGTTTTCATCAAGGTAAAGTTGCGGGTATTATTGTTGTTTCCTTTACCGGGCAACATAAAATTGAAATCGTTGGTATTGCAGTAGATGTTCCATTCAGAAACAAGGGAATCGGATCATATATGATAAACTGTTTGATCGATGATTACAGCGTAAAATCCATATTCGCCGAAACAGACAAAGATGCCGTTGAATTCTATAAAAAGAACAGCTTTGAAATCGAAGAGTTCGCCGAAAATTATGACGGAGAAACGATCATCAGATATAAATGCAAACGAACCCAATAATTCAAACAACCAAGCCGTCCATTTTTCAAGTCTGACAAAATCCTGTAAAGTTTTTTCACCAAAACGCTTCACAAGGGCTTTTTCGCTGCTTTTTGACACTTATCCGAACCTTATCCCCAGTTCATAGGGGTGTTATAAAGGCATGAAGTATCAAAGAAAATATATAAAATTTTGATTTTTTGGGAGATCTATGCAAGATTTTTGCTTGTATTTTCGCATAGTCTAATAGTTATAAGGAGAAACAGGAAAAATAATTGGTGCTGTTCAATAATTGAACAATCGGCATTGTTCTATATAAGTATTTTTCAATCATTTATTTACAATTAAACGATTTTTGTCTTTTTCTGTCTGCTGGAGGCGGACAGTTGATAACGTTTTCCCGGTGTCATTTTCAGAAAGCCTCTGTTTTGCAGATCATCCAGCAACCGCAGGCAGGCAGTATCGCCGAGGAATGGATATTCTTCAAAGTCATCAAGTTTTTTGAATATTTCTTCAAAAGAATATTCACCCTGTTCAGCGATCTGCAATATCTGCCGTTGCGTCCTGTTGAGCCCTGCGGTATCCGGCACTTCATCTGCACAGCGGATCAACGCTTTCTGCATTGCAGGCAGGCGTTCAAAGTTTTCACTTTTTGCAATATTACACATCGCGGAGGCATTTCTGCTCACAAATACCCGCCATGCTTTTTCGCCCGCAGAAAAGTCTTGCGGCAGGAGCTTGATCTTTGCTTTTTCCCCATTCAAAAAATCCTCCGGAGTCAAACAGTTGCTGTTGCAGCAATACAAAAAAACATTTTCCGGTTGATTTTTACGCCGGTTAAGAAGATACAGGATCCGCATCAAAAGGGTTTGATCGAAAATACATGAATCGAACCACAGCATTAAAACCGCATTCGCCGGAAAATCAAGAATTGTATCATCCAGTTTCTGCAAATGCTGATACAGTTGTCCGGCGGAGAGTCCTGCGAGAGCTGGAAGGAAATCAGCTCTTGCTTTTCTGAACAGATGCAGATCATCCGTTGCGGGAAGAGGTCCTTCCAAATAAGTTTCCCGCCACACCAGATTTTCGCTGTCAAAGTTGCTGTTTTTCCAGAGTTCCAGGGCATAGTCACCGTTGAATATATGCAGTTCTTTCATAACGATCCCCTTCTTGAAAAACTTACCTGAATTTTTCCACACGGACGTTTCCTTCATCATCGGGAACAATGCCGTTTTTCGGAGTATATCCCATTTTCTGATAAAACTTTACAGCTGTAATTGATGACGGTATTTCGATACGGTTCGCCCGCAAAAAATATTCATCCATTTCCAGCGCGTTGATGATGGCTGTGCCGATGCCCTGTCCGATCATTTCCGGCAAAACATAAATCGTCAGCAGAATACTTTCTTTTTCTCTCCCCCAATAAGGTGCTATTGAACCCGTACCGACAATTTCATCCCCAGATACCGCAACATACATATGTGCAGAATTTGCCTGATTTTTGATTTTTTCAAGGGTAAAGTAATTACAATACTCCTCCATCAATTCTGCCGGATAATCTTTGCCATTGATTTCCCGCAAGCCCCGATGAATAATATTCTGCACCGTTTCAGTATCAGATTCTGCAAAGCGGCGGATAGTAATTTTTTCATTCATAAAACACCTCATACTTATAATATACCATTTTTGCAGTCAGATACAACCCGCGAAATCAGGACCACCGGCTGAGCCGGTGGTATGCACTGCGCCTGGAAGGCGAAATTACTGGCTGCCCGACACGGGCTCTGAATAGGATCTGCCAGTCGCATTGACTTCACGGACTGCCGCTAAAGCGGTCTGTGAAGTTTTTTCTTTTGTTCAAAGCAATCTACCGTTGCGAACAGATTACTCTTTGCAGGAATTTGTTTTATGTCTTGTTATTCTTGCTACCCGTAAACGGGTCCACAAACTCTTTGAAGGTCATTTGTTCATATGCAAAATCTTCATCCAGTTGGTGGC
>JAZSRU010000119.1:0-7410 GCA_045538635.1 Victivallaceae bacterium | reverse complement strand
ATTGACATTTCAATGTTAAATTTATTACGCATCTGATAAATCCTTTACTTTTTTTGTTGTTTCTATTAAAAAATAAAGGTCAGATGCACTTTTGTCAAGTATTTTTATCTTTCACAAAATTTCGGACAATAACAAAAAATTGCAAATAAAGGAGCCTTGAATGAAAAAAACTGCAATTTTTGACCTTGCCGGTGGATGGGGACGGTTTTGTTTCGACTGCGGACAGAGAAAAGATGATTACTGTCCTTATGGGGATTCCGCAACAGCAGCTTGACAATATGGATGGTGCCGCCGCTCTCGATTACCTCACTCAAAAACAGTTCAAAGTTCCGTCAGACGATATGGCTCAATCTTTGCTCAATAATGCCAGACAACGCCGCAAGGATATCATTAAACAGTTTGCCGCCAAACGCCGCAAGGACTGGATCATGGACAATTATCCCTTTTATCGGGCATTGGTCGAACTCGGCGGAGAAAACGCAAAAGTTTTACTCCCCAAAGGCGAACTTTACAAAAATTATTCCGGTTCTTTCTTCGCCAGAGGCAAACTCAAAAACGGTACAGCCGTCCCTCTCAAAGACATCGTTGACAAAATTCAAGCATCCGGCACAGATACCAAAAATCTTGAAAGCAAAATCCTCAAGTTTTTTGACGGCTTGAATATTTCCAAACTGCAGCAAGCATACAGGGATTCAATGTTTGACCCCGCTTCAAAAACAGTTCAGGAACATGAAAACTATCTTTTGAACAAACTTTCTGAAAACAAGATTTTTTCCGAAAAAGAAGCCGCTGAACTTCAAACACTCAAGGAAAAATACAACGCTCTCGGTCTTGACCTCAATATCGACAATATCAATATTGATACGGCTCAACCGGCACAGACTGCGGAAAAACTTGAACCGGTAACAAATCTCTCCGCTGATCAGAAACAGCAGCTTACCGAAGAATACAAAATCAAAGTTCAGAATATCCGTTCAAAATATGAATCACTTGCCCGCGAAGCAATCGAAAGACAGCGGACAAAACTTATTGAGGCTTACCGTGAACAGCTCGCAAAAATCAAAGATATGGTTAAAAATGACCGTATCAATCTGCAGGCAGTTCAAAAACAGGCGGCTCAATTCGCCAGTGAATATCTCCCAAAAGAACAGCAGTCTGAATTTATCACCGGCATTCTGAATCTCGGCAAATATTCAAATAAAACAAGGCTCGGAGAACTTCTCTCTCCCAGACAGAAATATTTGAATACTCTACTCGATGACATTCTGGATAAATCTCTCAAAGTTGCCAAAAATGACAATCTCGCAAAACTGCTGAAACTTCGCAAAACTTCTGACGGAAAGCAACATGTCCGTTAAAGAAATTCTTTCGGAATGCGGTTTCAATGACCCCGCATATTTCAGACGTATATTTTATAAACGTTACGCCTCAACTCAAACAGCTTTTCGTAAATTTCAAAATAAAGGCACAGTAATACAGAGTAAATATTATCATTCTGTATTTTGTTGATTTTTTTTGTATTTTATTGATTTTTCATCTTGACTTTTTTGTATCTTGCTGTATTCTATAAATAAAAATATATCGTTATTTAACATACAGATTAATACAAAATAAGGAAAATATATGAAACTCACAACGAATGAGACAAAAAGAAAACAAATTATAAAAAAAATCATTGAAAACATTAAAAACGGAACTCTTCAGCCGGGAGACAGACTTGCAACTATTCGTGACATGTCTGCGCATTTCGGTGTAAGTTTTTCGGTAATACAAAAAGCGCTGCAGGAATTGTCATCTGACGGTTTTATTGAATGTCTCGGCGCCAGCGGGTATTATATCCGCAAGGATTTGCCGAAAGAAAAATTTTCTGATTCAGATTCTGAAAAACAACAGATAACAGTCAACAATCCTCCGGAAGAGAGAATTTATCTTTCCGCCAATCACCATTCCGATCTTGTATGGCGTTATCCTTATGCAGAATACACAAAGATACGTGAAGACCAGTTGAAACATCTGCTTATGCTGGCAAAGAAATACAAACATTTTCATTTTGCCGTTGAACAGGCGGAAATACTGCGTGTATATATCAATGATCATCCTGAAGACTATGAATTTATCAAAAAACTTTTTGCAGAGGGCAGATTTGAAGTTTTCGGAGGATTCTGCATTCCTGATTTGAATATGATTTCAGGCGAATCCATTGCCCGCAACTTTCTGTCCGGACGTAAAATTTACAAAGAACTCCTCGGCAAAACTCCTGAAGTTGCCTGTCTCGCCGATGCTTTCGGTATGAGCAGTCAGCTCCCGCAAATTCTCGGCAACTGCGGATTCCGTTATCTTCTGCCCGGCAGAATGCCGAACCGCCCGAAAGAGATGAAAGACAACGAACCGTTTCAGTGGTGTGGTCCGGACGGTTCAATTATTACAACTGTTGCCGGTGTCAAGGATATAACCCATCTCGGCTATAACTGCAACGTTCCGATTATCCGCAATGAAGAAGAACAGCTCGTACATGCAGTAAATTCATTGAAATATACCGAAGGAAACCGCCTTTTCCATTATATGACCGAGGAAGGTTATATCAAAGAGGAACTTTTCTGGATTCTTGAAGCCGTCAATAAAACTCCCGGCAAAACCGTTGAATTCGGCAGAAATGAAGATTATTTTGATGCCGTATCGCAAAATGAACTGCCTGTTTTCTATGGCGAATTCAATCCGACTTTTTCAGGCTGCTACACTACTCGCATTACAGTCAAACAACAGATGCGTAAAGCTGAAAACAATATTTTCAAAGCTGACTTTTTCAATGCCGCTGCCGATAAAAACTGCGACCTTGAAGAACTCTGGAGAGAACTTTTCCGAGTACAGTTCCATGACGGAGCCTGCGGTTGCCACCATGATGCACCGCATGTTGAAATCATGGCAAAACTTAACAAAGTCAATACCGAATCCGTCAAATATTTTCCTGCTGCTTCAGGTGACAAATTCAGCCTGACTTCATTTATTAAAACGGATTTGAAACAGTTTATCGGTACTGACGGGGTCGTTCCTGAAGGTGTTGCATCACAGCTTGACAATGACAACAAAACTTACTTTATCGCTGACCTGGATTCAATCAGCAGCAAAAATTTCAAAAAATCATCGACAGAGCCTGCCAAAGCTGCAAAATGCAATGCAAAATTCAAGACAGACTTTTTTAATGTTGATTTTACCGCTTCATTTCCTGTTATCCGCAATACAAAAGGCGAAAATGTTTTCGGTTCTGATCATTTCGGCGAAATACTTTTCCGTCCCGATTTCGGTACTATGTGGACCGAAAACCTTATCGGCGTAAATTACGGACACAACCGCCAGACGGAAAAAGTCGTATCTGTTGAAGAAGGTCCCGTTTTCTTCAAAGCAGTTACAGAGGGTGAAGTCAATTTTGTTGCTTCCGGTAACGGGAATGAAGGTAATCAATGGCCGTATTTTGAATCACTCAAGTTCACCAAGGAATACATTTTCCCGAAAAATACTGAATATTTCAAACTTAAAATCAAACTTGACTGGCACGGCAACAATACAAAAATCTCCGTCCGTTTCCCCGTTGATATTGAAGTCGCAAACTCAATTGCTACTTATGAAGTACCTTACGGAACAATCGTCCGCAAGCCCTATTATGAAGTTAAAAATGCTTACGGTCCAACCTTGCAGGAATTGACTTCCTCCGCTGATTATATAACCGCAAAAGGAGACTGGCCCGCCCTCAACTGGGTAAATTACAGCGACTTCCGCAAAGGTCTGACCATTGCCAATAACGGAACTCCCGGACATCAACTTGTCAACGGAGATATTATCGTCAGTCTGATACGCAGCGGCACAGCCATCCGTGACGGAGCAATGATTCCGCAGCAGGGTGCATACGACAACGGCGAACGTGAATTTGAGTTTTTCATTATGCCGCATTCTCCGATGCAGATGTCAAAAGCCTGTTCACTCGGTCAGATGCTAAACCGTCCTGTTGAAGTCACTTCCGCAGTTGAAGATGAAACTCCGTATATTGATTATGATGCTGAAAACATACAGCTTTCAGCCGTTTATCAGGAAAACGGAGCAACAGTTGTCCGTCTCTATGAAGCACTGGGAGCAGAAACAGATATTACACTCAACGGCAAACTTTTTGCAAATAAAAATGTTTATGAAGCAGATATGTCAGGCAATATCAGAAGTCAACTTAACAAATCCGTAACGTTCCGTCCGTTTGAAATCCGTACATTAATCCTGAAATAAAAACAATACCATTCAACCCTTTAACCGAAAGGAAAAAACATGAAAAAAACATTCACACTTATCGAACTATTGGTAGTAATTGCAATTATCGCCATTCTCGCCGGAATGCTTCTTCCGGCACTGAGCCGCGCCCGTGAAGCCGGCAATAACTCTGTATGCCTCGGCAATCTCCGGCAGATGGGGGTATTTTTTATTGAATACACCGATTCTTATGACGCAATTTTCCCGCCAATTCTTGACGCAAACAGCAAAACCTGGCTCACTCACCTCGAAGCTTCCGGCATATGGCCCGCAAGTTATTGCGAATACACAAGCTCTGCATATCCTAACGGCAAATCAACTGAAGCAAAAGCATCCCGTATGCTCGCATGTCCGAAACTTTTCAGCATGCCGCTCAATTCAAGTTCATCTTATGCAAACGGCAACTATGCTCTGAACCGTCATACTTTCGGACGTCAGCCCTCCAAGTGGCGAAAAGTAACCAATATTGCAACTCCCTCCGCCCGTATGGTTTTCACTGAACCGGAAATCCAGTCCGGCGCATATTACGGTGTCGGCCTTTACGCCGCAACTCCCGGTCTCAAAGAATGGGATAAAGATGCAAAAAATTATTACCGTCACTTCAAAGGAACTTCAATCAACTGCAATTATGCTGACGGACATGCCGCTCCTCTGCGTGAAAAGTACCTTTCCAAAGGGTCTTCAGACTACTATTCAACGATCAAAACCGACCCTGTCGCATTCAATTTCTGGGGCGGCTACAATCTGTCTGACCCGAATACTGAAGTCGCACCTGCAAACTAATTTAAAATGAGGATTTGAATTATGAAAAAAACTTTTATTACTCTTGCCATGTTTTCAGTAATTTCTTTGCTGTCAGCTCAAACTGCCGTTATTAACGGCGGATTTGAAAAAATGAATCGCTGGGGCGTTGCTCTCCACGGTCAGGATTTTGCTTCAATCAAACAGATAACTGATGATGTTCAGGAAGGCAAAAATGCTCTTAAATTTGAATTTACCCAAAAGCCCAAAGTCTACATCTGCGTTTCACAGCATATTGACCTCAAGCCTGAATTCAAAGCGATAGATTTCACTGTCAAATACAAAGCTCCCGCAGGCGGCGGTGTTTTGCTCTTTACTTTCCCCAAAGCATCATCCAAGGCTTTTAATCTCGCACCCTCAAAAGAGTGGAAAGAGGTAAATTTTAAAGTTGATATTCCTGCCAATGCCAAAAGCGGCAGACTTGAAATACGTTTTACCAAACAGGGCAGCATGATAATTGATGCTATTGATGCAAAATTTTTAACTGAAACAAAATAATTTACAGCAAAGAGAAAAACAATGAAAAGAATATTATCGGGAGTTTTTGTGCTTTTTTTCACGGTTTGTGCTTCTGCCAATATCGTGAAAAATGGCGGATTTGAATCGCTTGAACGCTGGGGGAAAGCCCTTCATAATCAAAACTTTGCCGCAATTTCACAGGACAAAGTTGATTATGTGGAAGGAGAAAAATCTCTCCGTCTGCAAATCAATGATTCTCCACGGGTTTATATTTGTGTTTCACAACATCTCAATTTGAAGCCTTCCGACCGCATTGCCAAAGGTTCATTTCAATATAAAGCTCCTGCAGGCGGCGGATTTTTCATGCTTAATTTTTACGGTAAAAAAGGTTTGAAAAGTTATGCGGTGAATCTGCCTGCAACTGCTGAATGGAAAAAAATCGAATTCGATCACATTTTCGGAGAAGGTGCAAAATCCGCCAGAGTCGAGATACGTCTGAACAAAAAAGGCTTCATGCTCATTGACGATTTGAAAATCGAAACCCGCAGCGCATCTGCTGAACAATCCAAAATTGATATTCTTTTCGTTAATGTCGGTGCAACTTTCAATACCGGCAAAATTTCAGCAGTTTTTGAAGAAGGACTTAAAAAACACGGATTCAAAAATCTGCAATTTTGTCATTGGGATGACCTCAATCCTGATTTGCTGAAACGCAGTCGCTGTGTGACAATTTTTCCGCTTCAGCGTCTTACTTTCAGCAAGGAAGACGATGCCCGCTTCAATCTGGTGAAGGAATATGTCGCCAATGGCGGCGGTCTGCTTATAACTCAAATCGTCGGTCAGATGCTTGCGGATTCTCTGCTTTCTGTCAAACTCGGAGATATCTTCGGAGCAGATATCCGTTATGAAAAAACCATTTTCAACAAAGAAAAAATCGTCAAACTCGGAGATCAGCACGGAGATGCGTATTATCGCTGTAATGATATCGCTGCACCGTTCAACAAAGGTGTCAAATCCATGCTTTTCCCCGCTGCTGAAGTTGGCTCAATCATCGGTAATGTTCCTTTTTCCGGAGACAAAAACTGGCAAGTCATTCTCCAAGCAGATGAAAAAACTTTCTCTCAAGTCCCAAGAACTTTCGTCCTTAATGTTTATCAGGAACGACTCATTGGCAGAACGCCTTTCAAAAGCCATGTTCCCATGGCAGGAATACGTAAATACGGCAAAGGTCATGTCGCTTACATCGGAGCAGAACCCAGCTGCTCTTTTGTCATGCATGACCGTCAGAAGCAGGGCAGAAAAATTGCTGAACAGCTTTTTGCCGCCGACGGCTTCATGGCTTTCATGAATAATCTTTATGATTATCTTTCTGCCAATTCCGGACAGCTTGCAAATGCAAAATTTACTCCCATACCGGAAACAGAAGAAGGTATTACTGCCCCAAAACTTTATCGTGGAATAATCGGAGCAAGAACTGTTTATTCAAGCGGAAAAAGTACAGTTGCACAATATGTTGCTGCCGCAAAAAAAGCAGGTCTGGACTATATCATTTTCCTTGAAGAATTTGATAAACTCTCTTACAAAAATTTTGAAGAACTCCGCAAAGAATGTAAAAAATTCTCAGATAAAACATTCCTTGCCATTCCCGGATTCACTTATAAAAATATTGACAACAACAATCAGTATGTTTACGGTGATTATCCGCTTTATCCCGCCGACATACTGCTGGACAAAAACCGCCGATTCAAAACCACTGATGAAAAACTTTCCTTCACCTCCGGACTTGATTTGCTGTAACTTTACAGCCAGCTTTCATTTCAGGCGAACTCCGGCTGGTACAATTTCAGCCGCAATCCCTAC
>JAZSRU010000080.1:0-4433 GCA_045538635.1 Victivallaceae bacterium | reverse complement strand
CTCTTCTGTTCGGTCGCTCCTATGAAGAACAGCTTCACGATGGAGCCAAGCAATCTTTTGACTTGCATTTTATCGACTGGGAACACCCGGAAAAAAACATCTGGCAGGTAACTGAAGAATTCTCCGTTGAACGCTCCAATGGCAAATATGCCCGCCCCGATATCATCATCATGGTCAATGGTATTCCACTGGTGGTCATTGAGTGCAAACGCTCCAGCGTGGATATGACTGAAGGCATCAAACAAAATGTCCGCAACTGGCACCCGGATTACATTCCGCAGCTTTTCAAGTTCGCCCAGTTGGTTATTGCCATGAATCCCAACGATGTCCGCTATGGCACTTGTGCCACTCCGGCAGAGTTCTATGCCAAGTGGCAGGAAGAAGATCTTCAATGGCAGGAATCAGAGGTCAAAAAACACGTTAAAGCCAAAACTTTTACCAATCAGGATAGGGCAATCATTTCGCTCCTTACTCCTGAACGGCTTTTGAAACTTATCCGCTACTATGTCTTTTATGATAACGGCTTGAAAAAAGTTGCCCGCTATCAACAGTTTTTCGGCGTGGAAAACATCATGCGCCGCATTACCGGTGCCGACAAAAAAAATACCAACAGCGGCTATATTTGGCACACCCAAGGCAGCGGCAAGTCACTTACCATGGTGATGTTAGCAAAACGTATTCTCGCTGAAAAATCCATGCGTAATTACCGCTTTGTTCTGGTCTGTGACCGGGTTAACTTGATCAAGCAGCTCGGTACCAACTTTGTCCGTACCGGGCTAAATCCGACTCATGCTAAAACCGGAAAGGGTTTGATTTCTCTTCTGGAAAAGAAAGAAAATACCATTATTACCACCACCATCAATAAATTTGAAACTGCTGCCAAAGCAAAATTCAAAATCGCTGACAGCAATATCATTCTGCTGGTGGATGAAAGTCATCGCTCCCATACCAAAGATTTGCATAACTACATGGTCGAAACTCTGCCCAATGCGATCAAACTCGGGTTTACCGGAACCCCACTTTTAAAAAAGGAAGTTGCGACCTATAAAAAATTTGGTCCCATCATCGGCAATCCTTACAAGTTCGCTGATGGCATCCGTGATGGCGTAATCGTCCCCCTCGTTTACGAAGGGCGCATTGTAAATCAGGATTTGTCCAGTTCGGCAATCGACGATTATTTAAAAACAATTATTGAGCCGCTCACGCCGGAACAAAAAGATGACTTGCAAAACAAGTGGAGCCGCTTCAAGGCACTGGCGCAAACCGATCAGCGTTTAGCGATGATCGCTTTTGATATCCATCATCACTTTTCGACCTACTGCAAACCTCGCGGCTTTAAAGCGATGGTAACAGCTGCCAGCCGTGCTGCCGCCATAGATCTTGCGGAAAAAATCAACACCATGGGCGGAATCCGTGCTGCGGCTTTGATTTGTCCTGAAAATGTCAGCGAAGGAGAAGACCAAGAATTGACAACACAAGAGAAAGTCAAAATTCGCGACTTCTTCAAAAAACAAATCGAACCCAAATGGGGGCAGAATTATGAAGGTTATGCTGATTGGATTAAAGATAATCTCAATGCCGGAGAGGACTTGGACATTGTCGTGGTCAAAGATATGCTCTTAACCGGCTTTGATGCTCCGCCGCTGGCTGTCCTTTATGTTGATAAATCTTTGAAAGAACATACTCTATTGCAGGCTATCGCCCGTGTAAACCGTATTCACCAAGGAAAAGAGTTCGGCTTGATCGTAGATTATTACGGCATTTTCAAAGCTCTTAATATTGCTCTGGATATGTATAACTCCGATGATGCCAATTTGGATAAGTACAATTTGGAAAATTTAACAGAATCTATTTCTGCAGTAACCAGCAAAAAAGAGGAACTTTTTGAAGCTCATCGCAATTTGCTGGCAATCTTTGACGGAAAAGATGTGGACTTCAATGATTCGCAGTCCTGCCAAAATGTTTTTGCTGAAGAAGATAATCCGGATGCAAAAAATTTACGCAAGGATTTTTATGAGAAATTAAGAATTTTTTCAAGCCTGCTGGAGATTGCTTTGAGCAGTTATACTCTCTATAAAGAAATTGGTTTTGATAAAATTCAGGAACTGAAAAATGCTTTGTCATTTTTCCATAAACTGCGTCGTGCATTGATGTTGATTCATGGAGAAAAAGTGGATTTTTCAAAATATGAAGACGGCATACGATCACTGTTGGATACTTTTGTTACTTCTCAGCCTGTTCAACAAAAAACAGAAGCTGTCATGCTTCATGATACTAATGCAATGAATAAACAAATGGCTGAACTTGAAGGGAAAAAAGCAAAAGCAGCCTATATCAAAACCCGTTTGGTTGCAGAGCTTGAAGGCAAACGCTATGAAGATCCGCTGATGTTCAAGAAATTTTCTGACCGTATAAAAAATACTCTCGAAGAATATCGCCAGCAACGCGATGAAAATGCTTATCTTGAAAAAATGCAGCAGTTGGCTGATGATTTTAAACAAGGATTTATCGGACAACATTATCCTGCGTGTATTGCCAATGATCAAAAGTCAAAAGCTTTCTATGGTATCGCCGTTGAAATTTTAGGTAAATACGGTGATATGAATGATGCAGAGTACGAAAATGCAATGGGTAATTTAGCTATGGAAATCAATCAGGCAATTTGTGAATTAGCACGTGTTGACTGGCACCATAATAATTCCATTCATAAAAATATGACTCAAGCTATTGAAGATCTCATTTGGGATTTCGCAGATGATCATAATTTCGATATTGATATGGATGAATTGGATAAAATGCTTGAAATAACCAAAAAAACTGCAATGCGGTGGTATTGATTTATGGAATATTCTTTGCAAACTTGTCGAGGACTCTTGCCGGTGGAAATTACATTCAAAGATATGAAATCTTTGCGGCTTAAAGTATTTCCAGGATCAAAAATTAAGTTGTCTGTTCCATTGAATACTCCGGAAGATTTTATCATTAATTTTCTGAATCAAAAGTTGATGTGGATAAACAAGCAGCTGAATGTTTTTTCACAAACTGCCGCAGTCGAAAAAGAGCAAGCGATCAAAACCGGAACATCAACGCGGATTTTGGGACGGCAGTTATCAATCAAGATCATACCGGCTGCAAGAAAGCGTATTGTCCGGGATGACCGCTGGCTTTTGATCTATACAACCGAAACAGATAATCAGGAAAATATAGATAAGCAATTTTTTAACTGGTGGCAGAAACATTCAAAACAATATTTTTTATCTCAGTTGGAAAAAATGTTTCCGATCGTACAAAAATATGGAGTCGAAATGCCTGATTTGCGTGTAAAGCAAATGCAAACTCTATGGGGTAGCTGCAGCCGCAAACACCATACGATAAATCTCAACTTCTATCTTTTTAAAGCTCCGGTCGCCTGTGTGGAATATGTTATTCTCCATGAACTTCTGCACTTTATTTATCCAAGACACGATAAAGGATTTTACGAAACTTTGACCGTCCTTATGCCAGATTGGCAGGAACGTAAACCCCTGTTGGATTACGAAATTGTTCTGGGAGTATAAAAGATAAAGGAGTACATATGAAAAAAAGATTGCGTAAGAAAAAACATCTACGTGAATTTAAAGAATTCGGATTTGATTTGAATTTAAAAACTGAAGACTTGAAAGAAGATGAATATTGTGATTTATTTAATGATATAGCGTTAATATGTGAAAAATATTCTTTGTGTTTCGGCGGTTCTGCAAATAATGGAGTTGTTTCTATTTTTGTATCGGTAGAGAATTATAAGACAAAAATAACTGAAGTCAAAGATGATTTTCTCGCTGAAATCAGACAACTTCCGCAAATTATTGAACTTAAAGCGTCAGATAATATTGATGCTTGGCATGGTCCTTTTGTTGAATAAATCAAAAACTTAACTATATAAAAATGAAACTCCCGCTGCATTTTTTGCAGGGGGAGTTAGTTTTTATACACCTTCAGGTCAATAAAACCACCGGCTTTGCCGGTGAGTACCGAAAAAATCTTTAGAAATAGTTTGCAAAAGTTCACCTTTGCTACTACACTATGTTCAGACCTGCCAGTCGAACTTAATGTAATAACAAAGGTGTAAAAATGACAAAAGATACTACTAATAGTTTATCACACACTCGTTGGAAATGCAAGTACCATTTAGTATTTGCTCCCAAATTTCGCCGTCAAATTGTATATGGTAAGATTAGAGAAGATGTCGGGCGTATTTTGCGAACTTTATGTGAGCAAAAAAAAGTGGAAATTCACGAAGCAGAGGCTTGCCATGATCATATTCATATGTTGGTCAGTATACCTCCTCATTTGAGTGTGGCACAGTTTGTCGGCTACTTGAAAGGTAAAAGTTCGTTGATGATCTTTGATCGCCATGCGAACTTAAAATACAAATACGGGAATCGACATTTTTG
>JAZSRU010000007.1:0-5969 GCA_045538635.1 Victivallaceae bacterium | reverse complement strand
CCCACCGGCATCATACCCAGACTGCGGTCCGGAAAATAATCTTTGCACCATTCCTGTTTCTGGGAGTAAGGATTTATCAGAAGATGTTTCATTTTACCACGCTCCTCTGCCGGTCAGGATCGCCGGAATGGTTTTCAGCAGAATGAGAAAACCCTTCCATACACTCCGGCTGGCAATATACTCTTTATCCAGAGCGATCTGCTTGGAAAATGGCAACTCACTTCTGCCGGAAACCTGCCACAAACAGGTGATTCCCGGCGTGATATTCAACCGTTTGCGTTCTTCCAATGTGTAAGTACGCACTTCCGACGGCAGCGGCGGACGGGGACCGACCAGACTCATATCGCCTAAAATCACATTGAAAAGCTGCGGCAGTTCGTCAATACTGGATTTGCGGATAAAACGCCCCACCGGAGTAATACGCGGATCGCGTTTCATCTTGAAAATCACGCCATCACCTGATTCATTGTGCTTCAAAAGTTCCGCCTTGCGGGCTTCAGCATCAATATACATACTGCGGAATTTGTAGAACTTGAAATGTCTGCCGAAACGCCCCACGCGTACCTGACTGAAAATAATCGGTCCCGGACTGGTAACTTTGACCAGCAATGCGGTAATCAGAAAAACCGGAGACCCCAATACTACGGCAAGAACTGCTAAAACAATATCCATAAAACGCTTGAAAAAAACAGAACAGCGGATCGCCAAATGCCATACAAGCATCCGCATTTGAATATGATTGTACCGGAAAATACTCGGCTTTTTCAGTTCCTGCCGCAGAGCGATAATTTCTTCGTAATGTGTCATATTTATTTCGTTCTCCTTAACGCCTGCATAAATTTTTTCAATTCATCTCTGGTGTTTTCTACCGTGCCGGACAATGGAATGGATACCTGATAGGTATAATAATTGCCGCCCGGCTTGAAATGTCTTCTGAAACCGAGAAATCCCGGAGTGGAAAATTTTTCGCTGCTGAACCAAACCCATACCAGAATATGATTTGTTCCTTTTTTTGCTTCAATTTCTGTTACCGCAAAATTATCCTGCAAGTATAATGTATTTTCAGAATAGACTGTCCACATACTTGTCCTCAAACAGTGACTTGCCGGGTGTATCTCGTGAATGTCTCTGCCGCATTTCACGGCAAGAACGGATATATCAACATTATTTTTTGTGTAGCGATATTGCTGTACGCTACTTGTGGCAAAAAAGCGCTTGGTATTTGCATCCGGATGTATATTTCTGCCCCATAATTCTCCGCATTGAGCGGGAAATGCCGGAATAAAACTTCTGCCCTCAAAATACAAATTCTTTGAGTGCAGCAGCAATAAGGCACTTACCGCAAGTGCCGCCAGAAAGCAGAGTGTACCGCATCTTATCACTGTGCCGGAGCGTTTATTGTACCATATCCACCCGAAACACAACACCGCCAGTAAAAACTTCACCGCCCAAGCCAGATACACCGGACACATCAGAAGCAATGAAAGCTGATAACTCGAACTGGGAGTCCCCAACAGCAATATGACCGATGCCGGCAAGATTCTGTAAGCCGCTGTCCATGCCCCCATCATCCATACTGCTGAAAAGATAATTCCAACTGCCGAAATAATCAAAAGAGCATTTATATGATGAAATCTTTCACCGAATGTAAGGCACAGCATGGGAATCAGCAGAAACAGTGCATAAAAATCACATTTCCCAAACTTTTCTTTTCGCATTGCCCAGATCGCCGCCGGAACAGTTGCAAGGTAAAATATCCAATCCCATTGATCCAGTCTGGAACTCCGCCATGCCTGCAGAAGATAAGGAGAATGCCAGCACAGCGGCATAAAGGCAAGCAATATAAAAATGATCTTTCTCATGGCTGTTCCTCCTTATCTTTGCTGTCTGAAACCGTAAAAATTTTTCCAATGACAAAGAAAAACGACAACGCTGTAATGATTTGCACATAACCGAGAACTGTGTGCCAGGTATTCTGCAAAACCACTTCACCGCACAATTCAAACAACAATACCGTAAGCACGATACGCAAGCTGTTGCCGATAATGATTGCCGGAATAATAAAGGCGAAATGCAGGAGTTTCCATCCAGTTTTCCTGTGTAATATCTGTACCGCAAGAAAAGCGATCAATATAAATGCATCAAGCTGATTTATACCGCTGCATGCATCAGTAATGGCTATATTCAATCCGGACAAATGAAGCGATGTGCCGGAACAGACAACTTTGACACTGAACAATTTCAGCATAAATGCACTCAATGCAGTGGCACTTAAACGCAAAGGATAACTCAATAAAAGCATAATTTCTTCGTGATAAGGCATAAAAACACAGCACCACAGAGCCGGCATTATACTGTTTACTGCAGTAAATGTTCCGCTGAAATACAGCACAAATGCACAAATCAGCAAAGCAAAAGCAAACGCCGCAGTCAAACTGCCGGGAAAACTGTGTGTCGGCAGCAAAGCGAGGATATTGGCAATTATCAGCACAAACCATGCGGCACATTTTTCCTTAAATGCCGCTTCACGGCGGGCCGTCTGAATAAATCTTTTCAACATCAGAAAGATCAATATTCCCGCCATTGCCAGATCCACCAGTGCCGCATCATATGTTCCGGAAGTAAACATCGGAACAGATGCAGAAAAAGCGACAAACCCCAGAAGCACTGCGTAAAGCACTCCCAGGGGATGTTTTTTCAATAAACTTTTACAAAAATCATTCATATTCTCTGCGACATCTGATGTAGTTTTTTCAAATATTCAAGCGCGATATTGTTATCGGGAGCAATAACCAGCAACTGACGGCACAACTCCCGTATTTTTTCCCGTTGTGTATTCATATTGCAATCTTTTATCCGTTGCTCCATTCCGGCTATCCACAAAGGTTCCAATCTGCGGCGGAATGGATTGGATGATGACAAGTTTACGATATCGGGAATCATTTTACAGTCACCTTTTTTATGAAGTTTATCCGCGTAACAAAATTGGGTTTCCGGCATTGTGGGGGCCGAATTATATGCTCTGGCAGATAAAATCAACGCCTGATCGATATTTCCGGCTTCTGAATACAATTCTGCCATGTTCAGCAAAACTACGATCGTGTACGGGGATTTTTCCGGAAAAAGAGCATATTTTTTCAATGCCGCCTGATTTCTGCCGTTTTCAGCAAGTGTTTTGGCGGCAAAAAACAGCAGTGCATAATTATTTTTTGCTTCCGCCTTTTCCAGAATATCGCAGGCTTTGTTTACTTCATTCTTTTTCAGATGGAGCAACGCCAGACAAAATGGCTCATAAAGTTTATTCCTGCTCAAAAATATCAAATCTTTTTCACGCATTGTCCTGCTGGCAAAATTCCAGTAATCCGGCAGCATTTCCTGCTTGAAGTTACTCCGGAATAATAAAGAGACCTTTTCGTAATCTTTTTTCTGCATATTCAGGAAAAGCTCATAACGCACCATATCACCGGATTTTTGAGCAAACTTCTGCTTGTAACGGTCAATAAGGCGTTCTGCTTCAGCGGGATTTTGCTGCAAATAGTATTCTATGGCTATTTTTATTACACCCGGATCATTGCCGAAACGGGTCAAAGCATCTTTCAGCAGAATGATATTCACTGAATTATTTTTCTTCTGGGCAAGCAGTATGAATTTTGCGGTAAAAACATCCGGTTTGCGGTTATAAAGAGTGGTTGCCAGCGGCAGAAGTTTTTCCTGCGGAATATTTTTAAAAAAAGATGTTTTCAAAAATTCTGACAGCATATTGTCAGATTGTTCCTGCAAATTCAGATAATTCCGGTGGGCAAGCAATGTTTCATAGCTTGCTTGTATTGCCGGAATGTTGCCGGTCTGAATATCGGCGCACAGAAACATAAATGCAGAAAGCGGAGTGTTGATATTTCCCCGCAAAGGAGCAGTCAGTTCCTTTAATTCTGTCATATTCTTTTTTGCCAGAGCAAGCAAGGCATCAAAGTAATAATTGCACAGCATGGCACGGATACCGGAATCGGATTGATAGTCAGCACGCAGTTTGGCAATTTTATCCGTTCTGTTCAACAGACAATATATTTCTGCGGCCTGCACAGCAACGGATTGATCGTGATAGACCGCAAGATGCTTTTCAAAAACATCCAGTGCTCTGCCGAAATTCCGGTATTGAGCATAAAACCATCCCAATGCCGGAGCAAAAGCATAATTGTTTTGCCCGTATGCCTCAACCAGACTCTTTTCTGCCCGGTCAATATCCTGCTTCTCAAGATAAAGTTCTGTTTGTGCTGCGAGAATTTCCTGTCTCAGAAAACTGTCCGGATTCTTAAACTTTTCAAGAGCGGACAATTTCTGTTCAACGGTGAGATGATTATGCACAAAAAGCAAAAGTGCAAGTTCTCCTATACGGTTGTCCGCATCCCGCCGCGACAGACTCTGTCTGTATTTGTTGATATTGCCGCTGCGTCCGGCTGCATAAAGAAGAAGTTGGTGATGCTTATCACTCAAAGAACTTTCCTGAGACAGCAGCACTTCCAATCGGTCAAAATACCGGGCAGAACACAAACTGTCGATGTATTTTGCCTTATTTTCACTGCTGAGAGGATTAAGCCGGCGGGCCATTGCACAATAATAAACCTGCTCCGGATAAATTTTCTTTTTCCGCGCGATTTCCCCCAGCATTACAAAAGCAGTTTCATTGTCGCTGTCATTGCGGATAAGCTGCAGCAGCTGTGCTTCAGCGAGAGCAAGAGATTCATCATCGCCTCTGTCAAAATTACTTCGGGCCTGTTTGGCAATGCGAATATTCTGATAGTTGGAAAAAAGCAAAAATACCATCATACCGATACACCCAAGCAGTATCAGTACAGATAAAATAATCAATATAAGACGGTATTTTTTCATTATTTTTGCTGCACTTTAAATAACAAAATTATTTTGCAGCATAAAGTTTTTTGCGTTTTTTCATATAAACTGCAGCACCGCCGCCGATGAGCAAGGTGGCAATAATTCCGGGCAGAGGCTGACCGGACGGAGTCTTGCCGGAAGCATTGGCATTATTCACTTTGAAAACATAAAATTCATGAGTTCCGTTGGATCCCATATTACCGCCGCCCAGGAGAAGATTGCCGTCAACGATTTTGGACTTTCCAAAATCATGATTTTCAAAAGGACTGTCCTTTTTGACTCTGGTTGACATATATGTTTTTCCGGTATTATCAGTTACATAAAAACCGATCCGGTCATTTTCAGTGAATGTTGCGGCAAGGCCATTACTGAAAGAACCGGTCGCACCGGTATCCAGATTGTACCAGCCGTAATCGGCAACACCCTGACCGCGGTCAATAAAATTTTCATGATCTTTATCTTTGCCGCTGCGGAAAAGATCAAATGCCACAGTTGTTTGAGAGTCAAATTTAATCCATCCCTGATGACCATTTCCTTGAACAAACTGAAATGCAGCATGCACAGAAACAACTGTCAGAAGCACAGCCATAATTGACAGAATTTTGTAATTCATAATATACCCTTCCTTTTAAGCATTTTTATAAACATATCAACTTGCACAGCAAGTTTCCGGTAAATCCTGACTTGTATAATATATAACAAAAGAAAAAATTTTCAAACCGCCGGATAAAATTAATGAGAAAATTTTTCACTATCAAATTACAAAAATTGAAAATTTGATACGGTGCAGTATCTACTGTACAAAATTCTCCTATCCCGGAAAAGAAACAATGGCTGTCAGAAATAGATTGCTCACAGAAGTGGAAATTTATTGAAAATATGAGATAATTTCAACGCAGATGCCACAGCGTTGAATCGCCAAAAAACATTTTCGGCTGTTGCAAAAATGATTCTGCGGGGAAGACACCTTTTTGAAAAAAGGTTATCTTCCCCGCACCCCATCTTTCAAAAACTTTTAAGAGGAATTGCTTTTATCGTTCCCGATAAAAACAATTCCGAATTTTTTTTATTTCCTTAAA
>JAZSRU010000135.1:0-2999 GCA_045538635.1 Victivallaceae bacterium | reverse complement strand
GGCAATCTGTGCGCTTATTCTTTATGCCGGGATTTTTATATTACCTTGGCTCATATGGTTTGAGTTCTTTGCAAAAAGGGAATACAGACCAGGTCCGACAGAACAACCAATGACGATAACAAAACCCGAATTGCGGCGTTTTCACATCGAAAGAATTGCCAAGGGCTTTCGCTATTTTGAAATACCAATTCCTGATGATAGCAAATATAATACCTTCATCCTGTTTCAGAAGACCTTTCCGGATAAATTAAAAATATGCGGCAGTTTTTTTATCCCGCCAAAGTTAATAGACTATGTATCAGCAGAATTGTATTTAAAAGCAATAGACAATAAAAATCTGCAAATTTTCCTTCGCAGAGGTCGAACCGAAGGCGGCTGGTGTATGTCGCAAGTATTACAGGGCTGCTCCGGCACAAAATATAAAGAAAAAGATGTTCAATGGGGGGAGTTTTTCTTTAAAACCACAAATGAATCTGATGGAAAATTTAAGTCAGAGTGGAATGACCTTGCAGAAGGAGAGACCGGATTTTTTATTTATCCCTTGTGCAGTTCGACAAGTTTGTCTCCCGATACACTGGAAAAAATAAAAACAATGCTGAATAATCAGGAGAAATAATTATGTGGAAAAAGTTTGGTTCTTTATTTGTATTGCCCCCGGAAACGCAAAAAATTTTCCTTTTGCAGTTGTAAACATCTGCAGGATATGGTATATTACCTGCGATTTTCAGTTGTAAGAGAACGCCGACATCTCACATTTTCCGCAAAAACGAAAGGCGGCTTATTTGAATTTTTCCATAGGAACGATGCCTTCTTTGTCCGGTTCGATTCCGTTTTTCGGGGCATATCCCATTTTCTGATAAAACTTTACTGCAGTAATTGATGAGGGTATTTCTATGCGGTTAGCCCGCAAAAAGTATTCATCTTGTTCTAAAGCGTTGATGATGGCAGTACCGATACCTTGCCCAATCATTTCCGGCAGAATATAAATCGTCAGCAAAATGCTTTCTTTTTCGCTTCCCCAATAAGGCGCGATTGAGCCGGTTCCGAGAATTTTATCCCCAGATGCGGCAACATACATGTGTGCAGAATCTGCTTGACTTTTGATTTTTTCAAGCGTAAAATAAGCACAATATTCTTCAATAAGTTCTGCCGGATAATCTTTACCGTTGATTTCCCGCAAACCTCTATGAATAATATTTTGTACAGCCTCGGCATCGGACTCCATAAAAAAGCGGATAAACAATTTTTCTTTCATACATATACCTCACGCTATAATATAACCTCGCACAAGAGAAATACAATCAATAAAAACAAAAAAGGCGGCAGGATAATTCCTACCGCCCAAAGCTGTGTTGCGTTACTCGATGCCGAAAAACTTTTTCTGTTCATCCATAATGTTGGTAATGATTGTTTAAGTTTTTTTGTGTTGTTCGCGGAAGGTTCTGATAATCAGATGCTTATACAAACGAAAAATTGAATTTGATTATAATTATCATTATTTTTTAATTATTTATAAACTGTTTGCTTTAAAAATTAAGTATTATTTTTATTATTATTTTTAGAAATTCAAGCTCAAAATCAATTATAATAATTTGATATACATTATTATTTTTAAGGAAAAATGAAAATTAGTATTGTATTTTTTTAATTAAAATGTATATTACATTATTATATTTCACAAAACACTTAAACAGGAGTCGATATGCATAATACATTGCAAAGAAATGCGATTTTGAAAGTTCTGCAAAATCCTAAAAAACATTTTACCGCGTATGACATCCATAGAATTTTAATGTTTGAGGTGCCGCAAATCAGTCTGGCGACGATTTACCGCAATTTAAAACAACTTTCATCTGCCGGTTTTATAAAAAATGTGATCTCGATCAGCAGTAAACAATATTTTGAAAATAATCGCGCCAGACATTTTCATAACTGCTGTCCGTGTTGCGGAAAACTTGAAGATATTTCAGTTGATTTGCAGCTGGATAGATTTTTGCTGGAGAAAACATCTGAACTGGGCTTCCAGAATTATCACCTTGAGTTTCAAACGATCTGCCCCGACTGCCAACAAAAACTCAATGCCGAAAAATCCGCTGTTCCGCCCCGTAAAAAACCTTTATCACTACGCTGAAAAATCACAGCAGTCAATGGGGACGACAAGACGCTGTAGATAAATTATCCTGAAATGTATTTCTGTTTGACAATCTAAACTACTGGTGATATATTACCGTAACAATTAAAAAGCCAAAGAAAATATTTCAAATGAAAAACATGTATGAAATTGCCCCCCGTTGAAATGAATATATCTACGGTAAGATTTTATTAGATAACTTCAATGTGGAACTTGCATTATTAACTCTTTATCTTTTCATAGGATTGTAAGACTGAGATGATGAAATTTTTTCTGACAAACAATTTTTTTATTCACGGGGTGATCCTTGTTGCCGGAATAATCGCCGCGTATCTCTATCTGCCGATGATTGCGTTATGGTTTCTCGGATATTCTTTTTACGGGACGTATAAACTTTGGCAAAAATTGTTTGCGCATTATAAAAATAAAATTGTTCTCTTTGCGGGAGGACTTATTTTAGCTGCAACGGCTCTGATCGCAGCACAGTTTTCGGGGGCATTATTCCTTGGTCTGAGTTTTGTATATTACCATGACATAAACCCCCGATTGATAACCGAAGTTTCTCCGGATGGAAAAAATACGGCTATTCTCTCCCGGCAAGATAACAATAATTGTTATACTGTAAAAATAGACGAGCAAATTTTCTATACAAAAGCCTCAATTTACCATAACACAAAATGGGAATGGCTGGGGAATGATTGCTTTATCCTGAAAAGTTCTGATGTGGGCGACATTGAGTTCCGCAAAGAAAACGGCATCTGGAAAGCCACACCTGAAGATCTGATCCGCAGTAAGAAATAGGAAATAATGCTTTACGGTATCATTCCGGCAGCATGGACAGGATTATTGTTTTAGCTTTCCTGCAAAT
>JAZSRU010000131.1:0-53759 GCA_045538635.1 Victivallaceae bacterium | reverse complement strand
CGCTCCGGCAATACCGTCTGATATCAAAGTTGATAATGGCGGCATGCTCAACTCCGATAATTTCGGTGTTGAATGGAGCAGTAAACACTCCGCTCTCGGTACTTACTATTACGAGCTTCAGCTGCTCGATGAAAATGGTGAGGCTATTAAAGACGGCGATAAAGTCAAATACAGCGGTTCAACATTGGCTGTTACTGATTATGACAGATTTGCTGCGGATATCGATCCCAAGGCAGTTCAGATTACTAAATTCAGCGGCAGCAGCGTGCTGAAGATTTCCGATCTGCGCAAGTTCTTCAAGGAAGATTCTATCGCTGACGGCAAGTATATGCTCCGTATTACCGCATATGATGCCAATGGCAGCTCTTCTGTCAGTCAGCTGGTCGAAGTCATTGTTGACAGCGTACCGCCGGCAAAAGTCGAACTTGACTTCTGCAATGCTGTGGCTGTCAGAAAAGGCGATCAGTTGTACAATTCATTGATCATTGACTGGAAGGATGTTGTTGATGCAACTTCCGGTATAGATCACTATGAAGTTCAGTATCGTGCCAAAGGTACAAACGACTGGACCACCAGAGAGATTGCCGGCAATACAACCGAATTCAATTTTGAAGCATTGTCAACTTCTACAGTTGAAGCATTTGAATTCCGTATTGTTGCTGTTGACAAGTGCGGCAACCGCGGTGAAGAATGGACAGAAAATGTTGTTGTCAATGTCGTTTCCGACAATTACTTCAATACTTTTGAAACTGCAGAAGATTTGGAATTTGTCGGTAATACTGCAAAAGTTGCCGATTCCGTCGGCCGCGGCGACAATGTCGATGCATTCAGAATCGTTACTGAAGAGGCAAGAGAACTTACCTTCACTCTCAACGGTACAGAAACTGATGCTGACAGCGAGATCGTTGTTGAACTTTATGCAGGCAAGGATTTCAAACTTGCCGGAAGATACACATTCAATGCCGGTGATATTCAGACAATCAATCTTGACGGCGGCACAACTTACACATTCATGATCAAGAATGGTAATGACGGCTCCAGCAAGTATCACTTTGACATTGAACAGACTGTATCCGATAAGCCGTGGTTCAATATCGAAGATTTCAAAGCCACTGTCGCAGATGTAGATAATAAACCCAATGATGGTATTTATACTGAAGCTGCCAAGTTCAGCTGGAACACTTCGATCAAGACCGGTTCTGATATTACCGGATATGTCATTGAATATGTCATTTCCGAAACAGCTCTGACAGAAGTTGATTGGACAAAGGCAACTACAGTTTCAGTCGATGGCAAAGATACCGTTGGATATGAATTGCAGCTCAATTCTGCCGCCGGTTTCGCATACTGGCGCATCAAGGCGGTCGCAGGAACTGATGTTGCCAGCGGATATTTCTATGGCGAAACTTTCCGCGTCAGCCCGGTTTTGGACGAGAAAGCACCTGTATTGAGCAGCAATCCTGTCGCTGAAGGTTACAGCTGGATCAAGCCTGACTACGATAAAGTCGGTACATTCGCAACTATCAGCGGCGGCAAGATCAGCTGGCAGTCTGCAACCGATGATGTCAGCGGCGTCAAGGCATACGAAATCGAATACAGTACTGACGGCGGTCATACCTATAAGACATGGAAGACAGTCGATTCTTCAGTAAATAGTGTCGATATCGAAAACTGGGATGCATCTGCAAGTGCATACAAGTTCCGCGTCCGCGTTGTCGATTATACCAACAAGTACAGCGATTGGAGATACGGTGCAGAAATCACAGTTGATCTCGGCGCACCGATGTTTACCGAAGACAACAGCAATGTTGAAGTTAAACTCAACGATAAAAAGACAGAGATCATTCCGACTATCAGCTGGTCAAGCGCCAATGATTACAGCGGCGATCTCGGTGTGCGCTGCTATGAACTTTATGTCCGTGAAAATGGTACTGATACATGGAACAAAGTTAAAGTTGTTGACAGCAACACCAATAAAGTTACTGTTACAGACGGCAAATTTGACACTAACAAGAGCTATGAATATAAAGTCGTTGTCCATGACTGGTTCGGCAAAACAGATGAAATCACCGGCACTTTCGGCGCTCCTGATATAACCAATCCGGTAGGTTCATTTATTGATGGTTCAACCAATGTTACCATCAATGCCGATTATGAAATGGTGAAGACCGATGAAAAATTGATTGATCCTGTCACCCAGCTGCCTATGCTGGATGCTGACAAAAATTACATCTACAAGGAGATCGTTAAATTCACCGATGTCGATGTAACACTTTCATGGCAAGATACATTTGATGATGCTGAACACTATAAAGTGGAAATTTCCAGCTCATCACAGTTCCCGGATGGCGCAACTTACAGCTTCTGGACCACTGCGGCGGAAGCTGAAAACAAGTCAATGTCATTCGGCAATGAAATGGTCGGCCGTCCGGTCGGTGTCTTTGAAGGCATGAAGAATATTTATTGGCGCGTATATGCTTATGACGCAAGTTATAATGCGGCAACAGATATTCTCTACGCAGATGCATTCAAGTTTGAAGAAGAGGTTAACGGAAAATACGAAAAAATCAAGGCTCCGAGCAGTATCAAAGCTCCCGGCAATGTCGTTATCGGTAACGGCGAACAGGTCAACAACTGCAATACAGATGTTGTTACTGTCAGCTGGAATGCCGGCAATGATGTTCTCGGTGTTTATTACTACACCGTGACCCTCTACGACAGCACCGGCAAGAATGTGATAAAATCTGCCAATACTCTGGATATGGCGGATAAACTTACTGCAGACCTGCGTCCTGACAGCAGATATTTTGAAGTCAAAGACGGCAAGCTTATCATCAAGGATCTCAAATTCTTCCTGGGTGAAACAAAACTTGCAGACGGCAATTATCAGTTGAGCGTAACTGCTCACAGCGCCGCCGGCAGCAAAGCCGCCAGTGGCAAACAGAAATTTACTGTTGATACTGTCCGTCCCGATATGGTTGAGGTCATTGATGCCAAAACTATTGCTTATACATCAGGAACTCAGGGACATAATATCCTGCTGCTGGCATGGATCCCTGTCGCAGATGCATCCGGTATCGATCATTATGAAATCAAATACCGCGTTAAAGATTCCGGCAACGAATGGATTACCAGAAAGGTTGACGGTAATCAGAGCAATGCCGCTATTGATGTCACATTCGACGGCACTGCAGAGGAATATGAATATCAGATCGTTGCCATTGACAAGAGCGGCAACCGCGGTGTCGAATGGGGCGATGAGGATTGTCGCACTCTGGAAGCTGTTGAAGATAAGTTCGCAAACAGCGTTGAAATGGCCGGAGAACTGGTATTTGAAAATGCCAAGGGTGACAGTATTACCTTCGCTGAAGCCGAAGATGGTATCATTATCGTAAAAGATATGATCGGTATGAAAGATATTCTTGATTGCTTTGTCGTTACAACAGCAAAAGAAAACGGCGCCGGTATCTCTCTGACAGTCACTGAACTCTCTGATTCATTCGGTCCCAATAATGATATCAAGATCATGATTTATGAGCAGGGTGCATCCAAAGCATCGCATACCTTCTCCGTCAAAGATATCGGCAGCGTCAGTAATGAAATATTGCTCAAGGCAAATACATCATATGTCTTTGCAATCAGCGGTACTGACGAATCTGCAGTTGAGTATGAACTTGTTATGGACAAGATCACTCTCAAGGGCGATAACTCTGACAATGTTTACGGTAATGCAAAAACAGTTACAATCACAAATGATACCGAAGTTCCCACCGTTATTACCGACTGGGTCGGTTATGATGATACTGTTGACTTCATGAAGCTCAATCTGCAGGCATCCGGCAAGTACACATTTGACTTGACCGATGTCGCCGCTTCTGTCAAGCTGACGGTGTATGAATATAATACATCCACCGGCAAGTCCAAGAGCCTCGGTTCAATCTCCGGCAGCCAGAGCAAGCTTGACGGAGTTTCAACCAAGTCACTGCTCATCGATGACAGCAAGAGCTATTATGTCAAAGTTGAGTCCACCAATACCAAGGTTCGCGGTACAGATTATACTGTTACTGTCAATGCCGATGTGATTTACAACGCCGGTACTGACAATGATAACGAACTGAATACTGCTGCAGACCTCAATATCGGTAAAGATAATGTCAATACCGGGTGGGTCGGTTATGGTGACGCACTTGATTACCGCAAGTTTGAGGTTAATGAAAATGGCGGAGTTTACAACTTCACAATTGCCCATAATGGCGCTGAAAGTGAAGCTGTCAAGCTGATCATCTTTGAACGCAAAGCTGACGGCAAGATCCGCAATGTCAAGACTGTAACTCTCGGCAAAGGTAAAGATTCCGTTTCAACCGGATATCTCTATTTGACCGGAGGTCATTACTTCGCTGAAGTCATCGCAAGTGGTGCTGCCAAAGCATTGAACAGCGATTATACTCTGACTGCAGAAGGCTATGAAATCACGTCTGACATGGTCGATGTTGACGCCAACAGCGATAATGGCACTTACAACAAACAAACCGGTGAAGTCGCCGCAAATGACTTTGCTAAAGAAAATGAAGGCTGGGTCGGTGTCGGTGATACCGCTGATGCTTACAAGTTCGGCGTTGCAGCAGCAGAAGCTTACGAGTTCCATCTTGCAAACACCAACGGCAGCCAGATCAAGGCTTCTATCGGTTATTACGATGCCAATGGTAAATTCAAGTCATTGATGACCAAGACCGGAACCGCCGGAACTGATGAATTGATCCTGTCTCGCACCTTCTCCACCAAAGAGATCGAAGCCGCAGGCAATGAATTCTACATTCTGGTTCAGGCAAATGGCAAAACCGGTAATTCATATTACACATTGACCATGAATTCAAATGCTTCTATCACTGGTTTCAATCCTGATGATAATACATTTGAAGGTGCATATAATTTGGATGCAGTTTCTGGAGATAACTGGGTCGGTCTCGGCGACAGCGTTGACTACTTCAAGGTCACTGGCGACGGTTATGTCAATATCAATATTGAAGGTGTTGAAAGCCCGGTCAAGATGACTCTCTGGACACGCAATGCCAAAGGCAAGATCGTTCAGGTCAAGTCCGTTACCGTCAACGGAACTCACCATGAAGGAGTTCTCAACGGTATGCTCCTTGACAATGATCCCAATGCGGAATATTACGTCAGCGTTGCTGCTACCGGCGCCAAAAAAGGTCAGAATACCCGTTATAAGCTCTCTATCGATAATTCGCTGATGAGTAGTACAAAAATAACCGGTACAGATCAGGTGACGGGCGAGGTTTCTGCTGATACTGACAGTAATATTGATGGTTACAAGTTCACAGTAGCAGAGGATGCTCAAGGTGTTTACGGTTTTGAACTCGATAATGTCAACGGCAATAACATCAAGTTCTCCATTGTCGATCAGAAAACCGGCAAGGTTCTCAAGAGTATCACTCCCGGAGCCAAAGCTGATTTCGCTTCTGTCTCCTATGACTTCAAGGCAGGTGATTATATCCTCAAGCTTGAAGCCGCAGGCAAAGAAAAGACTTCTGCTTACATCCTCGATGTCGTTTATCGCGAAGAAACAACACTTAATGATTCTTATGCAAATGCGGCAGATATTGCAGTAGGAACGCCTGTCAGTGATGAATGGGTCGGTCTCGGCGATGCCAAGGATTATTACAAACTTGACCTCTCTGCATCAGGTACAGGTATCTACACTATGACACTTGACAATCTGCAGAATAATGCCAAACTTACAGTTTATGAATTTGTCAATGGCAAATACAAAGCAGTAAAGAGCGTTACCGGTACTGCAGTCAAAGATGGTGTCATCAGTACTCTGATGCTTGATGGCAGCAAGACATACTATGCAATGGTTCAGGCATCCAATGCCAAGGGTACCAAAGATACACGTTATAATTTGACCCTGACACAGGATATCAAGTCTCAGAGTGATTTTGCAGACGATACTTACGACAGTATGAATAAATTTAGTGCTGAAGGTGAGTCATACATTGCAAATGGCTGGGTCGGTTATGGCGATGCCACTGATTATTACAGCTTCAGCGCTATCGCAGACGGCACCACCAATATCACTCTGACATTGAATGGGGATGAAACCGGTGATGTTAAAGTCGTCATCAAGAAGAATAACGGCAAAAAGACCACAACAGTCAAGACATTGACTGCCAACAGCAAGACATTGACTGTCAGTACCGGCGATCTCATCCTTGATGCAAGTGCTTCCTATACAATCGAAGTTATTGCCGCCAAGGCAAGCAAGGGAGGTACTGCTGATTATGAACTCAATGTCAGTAATTGGAAATTCATTGCTGAAAGCGATGCATCAAACAATGATTTCAGAACCACTGATGACAGATTGTTCGCCGGCGAAACAACAGCCAAAGCTACCATCAACAGCAGCACCAATGCCGCTTATACAGACAAGGTTGATTACTTCCTCGTCACAGTTGATGAACACGGCCACTACTCTCTGGATGTTGACGGTATCAACGGCAAGACTATCAAGGTCTCCATCGGTACTGTTGACAAGAAGGGCAAATTCAAAGCTCTCCAGAGTGTAACCGGCAAGAACGGCGCATCCGCAATGACTCTGTCACGCGAACTTGCCGCCGGTGAGTACATCGTCAAGGTCGAAAGCGTCGGCAAGAATACCGCTTCTGAATACACTCTTGAATGGAACCGCAATGAAAGCACTTATGTCGGTTACAGCAATGATGATGACAGTTGGAAGCAGGTCGCAGGCAATGTCAAGGCTGATCGCTACAAGGATGGCGAAATCATTGAAAACTGGGTCGGCTTCGGAGATTCTGTTGACGTCTTCAAGATTCAGACTTCCGAAAACGGTCAGTTGGTCTTCGGTGGTAATGACGCTGATGATATCGCTGCTCTTGTCGGCAAAGATATCACTCTGTCGCTGGTCGATGCCAAAGGCAAGAAAGTTGCTCTTACCTATGACAAGGTCGCAGGTACATACACCAGCAAGACCATTCTGATGGCTGATGCTGATTATTACCTGACTGTCAAGAACAACAAACCCAAAGAAAAGAATATTGAATACGAAATCGCAATCAATAAGCTTATTTGAGTTTGAATATCAACTAACAACTGGAACGGGACAGGAGTTTCAACTCCTGTCCGTTCTGTTTTTGTGAAGATTTACACAAAAAAGGCTTGTATTAAGCATATTTGAGTGATATATTGGAGGACAAAGGATAACAGATGTCAGTTTTATTGAAAAAATTAAAATCTATAATAATATTGACCGGTGCATTATGTGTGCTGTTCATTGCCGGTGCGGTGTATTCCGGCGGCAATGCCGCATTCCGGACGGTTAAACATGCCGGACAGTATGCATCGCAGATGCCGGAAGAATTTTTTATTCTGCCGTCCGGCAATATGACATCACTTCTTTTGTCCGGAACGGTGCGCCGCAATGATAATTCAAATGCGGTAACTCCGCGCCGTACTGCTCTGGATAACAGCGTGGAATTTGAAATTGCTGCAACAGTGCAGCGTGCTGAATTGTGCATTTTTGCTGAATTTGTTTTTCAGGATTATCTGAAAAATTCATTGCCGGCGCGGGCGGGGCCGCAAACTGTTTGAAATTTTGTGATGAACTGCATTTTATGCAGAGAACTGTAATCCAATTTTAAACAGGAGCAAAAAAATGGTTGAATTTTTGAATAAAATTCTCCTGCCCGCACTCTTTGTCCTCATTCCGACATTTCTGATAATGGGCGCAGTTGCATATTGCAATAGAAAAAATAATTGAAAATACATTAAAAAAATGAAGTACACCCCAAAAGTTTAACATAACTTTTGAGGTGTACTTTTTTATAGAGAAAACACAAAAGAAATCACGGCAGTTTGAAATCTTTGATGATTTCATTGACCTGTTCCTGATTGATGGGATTGAGTTTGCCGAGTTTTCCTGCCATAATGATACATTTTGCAGTAAATTCCGATACTTCAAGGCGGTCAAATGCTTCCAGCATTGTCTTGCCGGTGGTGAGGATGCCGCAGTTTTCAATCAGGATGACCGGAGTTGCCGGAGAGAGCAGTTCCACGACCGCATTGGGATCGCTGAAATACTGTTCCGCACTCAGAATCGGTACATCACGCATCATGATATAACTTTCCGGAATGGTACGGCTGTCAATCGGCGTACCTGTTACCGCAAATGCCATCAGATATGGCGGGCGGGTCATAATAACTGAATTCACCCAGGGACATTTATTGAAAATGTTGCGGCAGATGGCGGTTGCGCTGGAGGGGGTTTTACCGGCTTCGCGCATACCTTTATGCATTCTGACCATGCCGAGAGAGTCCAGATACATCGGTTCAAAATTGGCGGGAGTGATGAGAAAATCATCTTCACCAAGACGCCCCGCAAGAAATGCACTGCCGCTGAAAAGAAGCCGCTGTTTGTAGGAACGCGCACGGAAATTTGCCAGTTCATCGCGGAGTTCACATTCCTCTGCGGAAATGACATTGGGAATAAATTCAGGATAACTCGGTTTGGGAAGTTTGCCGGTAAGCGGTTTTTCTGCGCCGAGGCTGGTTGAATTGATCTGAATACGGGCCACATAATCCAGTGACTCAAATCTGGCAAATGCTTCTGCAATCGTCGAACCGCACATTACGGCACCGTGATTTTCCATGATAACAGAATCGGCACCTTTGGCAAATTCATCGGCAATGATTTTGCCGAGTTTTTCACTGCCGGGGACCTCGTATGCGGCAAATGCGACTTTGCCGCAGACTTTTGCCGCGCCGGGAATCAATGTCGGGTCGGGCATGCGTCCGGTCAGACTGAACGCCACCAGAGCGGGAGAGTGTGCATGCAGAACAGCACGCACATCTTCTCTCAAACCGTAAACAGAGCGGTGAAACGGCAATTCACAGCTGGGACGGTGTTTGCCGAAGATTTCGCCTGATGGAGTGACTTTGACGATATCTTCGGGGCGCAGAGAACCTTTGTCGATACCTGACGGAGTGATCCAGATATTGCCGTCATCATCTTTTATCGACAGATTGCCGCCGCTGGTGGTTGTCATACCGTAATCGTACAGACGCTGAAGTGTCTGCACGAGAATATTGCGAGGGTGAATATAGCTGAAACTCATTTTAAACGATCCTTATTCGTTGACAACTGCGACTTTGATGCCAAGCATTTTGACATTGGTTTCGAGTGCTTCGGTGATATCTTTGAGCGGGAAATGGTGGGTCACAAGTTTTTCGACCGGCAAGCCGATACCGGCGGCACGCTTGAGAAATGCGAAGGTAATGGGATAATCCTGCGGAGTGTAAACCCATGAACCGACTGCAGTAACTTCTTTGTTGCAGAGGTCAAAATGGTGATTGATGGAGCAGTTGCCGCCATCCATGAAGAAACCGACTTCGCAAAGACCGCCGCCGCGGCGGATGAGTTTCCATGCATTTGCACCTGCCTGTGCGACACCGGTACACTGGAAAACAAATTCTGCACCGAGGCCGTCTGTGACTTTTTTGACATCTGCAAGCATTTCATCAAAAGAGGCGTATTTAGTGAAATTGAAAGTATGGGTTGCGCCGAGAGTTTTGGCGATTTCAAGCCGGCTGTCGTTGCCGTCAACTGCGATGATATTTTCAATGCCGAGAGTGCGGAGAACTGACATTACCAGCAAGCCGATGGGACCTGTGCCCTGCACCAGAACTTTGGTATTGAAATTGAGCAGTCCTGTGGTTTTGGCGCGTTCAACGGCGTGAACTGCAACTGCTGCCGGTTCGACCAGAAGACGCTGATCCAAAGTCATATCGGAAACATTGAAAAATGTTGAATTGGCGCGGACTTTCATATGGGTTGCAAAATAGCCGTTGAGGTGGGTTTCATCATCAGGGAAAAGACCGTAAACACCGACAGTTTCGCACAGATTGGTGCGGGCGGGTGTGTTTTTGCAGGCAGAACATTCGCCGCAGGGGATAATGCATGTAACGATACTGTCGCCGACTTTGAGGGGGACACCGGCGGAATCTTTGGTGATATTTTTGCCGAGTTTAATGATTTCGCCTGAGCCTTCATGACCGAGAACGACCGGGCAGAGGCCGAAAGGGTCGCGTTTATATTCATGTCCGTCTGTTCCGCAAACGCCGCAGCCCTGGACTTTGATGATCATTTCGTCATCGTTTATTTCGGGGATCGGGAATTCGCGGAATTCAAATTTTCCGGGAGCGACGAGTACTGCAGCTGTTGCCATTTCTGTCATGATAAACTCACTTTCTGTATTGTTGGGATTGAAAAAATTGATTTTAATGGAGTTCGATACAAAAATATCGAAGTATTTTAATGTATCACATATTTTATTAATTTCAAATCAAATAGTAAAATTGATTTGCAATTTTTCTGTGATGTATTATCTTATTTATTGAAATATTTAATGACAAAAGAAAGGCTGTTTAAACTATGCAAATGTCTGTCATCGGTACCGGATATGTCGGATTGGTCGCAGGAGCCTGTCTTGCCGACATGGGCAATAATGTAATATGTGTTGATAATAATGCTGCTAAAATAGATGCTCTGCGGCAGGGAATAATTCCAATTTATGAACCCGGGTTGGAAGAACTCGTCAAGTCAAATATGAAAGAAAAGCGGCTGGAATTTTCCTGTTCGCTCGCTGATGCTGTCAAACGCTCCGAAGTATGTTTTATCGCTGTCGGGACACCGCAGGGAGAGGATGGCTCATGCGATCTGCAGTATGTTCTGGAGGTTGCAAAGGAGATTGCCCTTGCCATGAATTCATATAAAGTTATCGTTGACAAGTCAACAGTTCCTGTTGGAACCGCCGAAAAAGTCAGTGAGCTTATCAGACAATATACTGATTATGATTTTGATGTTGTTTCAAATCCTGAATTTCTGAAACAGGGCAATGCGGTTGATGATTTTCTCTATCCGGACCGCGTGGTTATAGGTTCTGATTCAGAGCGCGCAACTCTTATCATGCAGGAGATTTATGCTCCGTTTTTCCGTACCGGCAACAGAGTTATCGTCATGGATGTCAAATCGGCTGAAATGACCAAATACGCTTCAAATTCGTTTCTTGCCGCTAAAATTTCATTCATGAATGAGATCGCCAATCTGTGCGAAAAAGTAGGGGCTGATGCGGAAATGGTGCGTGTCGGTATGTCAACGGATTCGCGTATCGGCAATAAATTTCTGTTCCCGGGTCTTGGTTACGGCGGCAGCTGTTTCCCGAAAGATGTCAAGGCACTTATCAATATCGGAGAGGAACACGGCTGCACAATGTCTGTTATCAAGGCTGCAAATGAGGTAAACAAGAAACAGCGTTTGCTTTTTGTTGATAAGGTAAAAAATTTCTTTTCTAATGTAAAAGGTTTGAAAATTGCAGTCTGGGGACTTGCGTTCAAGCCTAAAACTGATGACATGCGTGAAGCTCCGTCTATTACTGTCATCAACGAACTGCTGAAACTCGGAGCGGAAATCACCGCTTTTGATCCTAAAGCTGTAAACAGTGCAAAAGTTCATTTCGCTGATCAGATAAAGTATGCGTCAAATGCTTATGAAGCATTGCAGAATGCAGATTGTCTGCTGCTGCTGACTGAATGGAACGAATTCCGCCGTCCTGATTTTGAAAGGATGCGTTTGCTTATGAAAAATCCGGTGATATTCGACGGCAGAAATCAATACAATCCGCATCGTTTGAATGAAATCGGATTTAAATATTTTCATATCGGCTGATTTTTTTCAGTGGAGCTGCCGGCGGCGTAAGCTCCTTTTGCAATAAAAATCAGCCTGCGTTCAGTACGCAGCCGAATAAAAAACAATCAAAAGCTTTCTCTTGATTGCTGTTTTTTAAAGATTCCGGACAATAGCAAGAATTTATATCCCTGAAAAAAGCAAAAAAAAACACCTGTTGGAAACAGGTGTGAATTTCAAATGGAGCGAGAGACCGGATTCGAACCGGCGACAATCACGTTGGCAACGTGATGCTCTACCAACTGAGCTACACTCGCATGTTCTTTTCTTGTATGGAACTTAAGATACACCTTTTTTTGAAAAATGCAAATCAAATTCCGAAAAAAATCTCATTTTTTTTGAAAAAAGTGGTAAAAAATGCCTTTAATCCGAAAAAAATCAGGCTCAAAACATTTTTTTACTGTTTGCTGCGGATCCATACTGCCATATTTACCGGACCGCGATTCTGCCACAGAAAATACGGGATCGCAGTAAATCGGCCCTTGCGGTAAGTCGGTTCGCCGCTGAAATACAATGCTTCGGGATCGGCGGCTTGCTCGTAAAATGCATCGCCGCAGATACCGACAACATTTTCATCCAGGCCCTTGACAGTTGTAAGTTCAAAATCCTGTTTTTCCACAATCAGCATATTGCAGATGCCGTCAGGATTGTCAACTGATTCCACAGCATATACCAGCGGTCCGCGCATCAAAGCAATGCGTCCGGCATTATTGGTAACTTTCAAATTTGCACGCATGATCACTACTGGCATTTCAAGTGTGTATTTAATCACATCACCGTTTGTCCAGTCGCGGTCAAAAACAACATAATCTGCAACTGCATCGGCATTTACGGCAGCACCGTTCAAAGTCATGCTGTACTTTTTGCACCATTGCGGAATACGGATTGCAAATTTGAATTTGCCGCTGCAATTGACTGTAACTTTGATCTTGCCGTCGTAGGGATAAAGCGATTCAACCGTCAATTTGCCGAAAGGTGAATCAAATGTATTTGCAACAGGAATATTCAAACGCACTTCATTTTCGCCGGTACTCCAGAGATATTCCATTGTTTCCGGCAGAAAACGGCAGAAATTGGTCGGACAGCATGAAGTGCTGAACCACGGCTGGCGTTCTTTGGCTCCGGAATTGTAGGTTTTGAGATTGTCATCGACTTCCAGATAGTTGGTGTAGAAAAATTTATCTCCTGAAAGACTTATGCCGGAGAGAACACCATTGAATATTGCGCGCTCCATGATTTCCGCATAGCGTCCGTCACCGGTGATATTGAGCATACGGGAGGTGAAACGCACCAGACCGATTGCCGCACAGCTCTCTGCATACATCAATGAGCCATTCTGCAAATCGTAATCAACAGTCAATTCTTCACCGAGAAAACTGGAACCGATACCGGCGGTGATATACATGCGGCGGTTTACGATGCTGTTGAAAAGATTTTCACAGGCTTTCAGCAATTCTTCATCTCCGGAAATTCCCGCCACATCAGCCATACCGGCACACATATACACCAGCCGTACGGCGTGTCCCTGGGCCTCTTCCTGTTCGCGGACGGGCTTATGAGCCTGACGGTTGGCGCAATGCACCATGGGGGCGTTTTCTTTTTCCGCAAAATAATTGGGAGATTGACCGCGTTCATCAATAAAGTATTTGGCAAGCTCAAAGTATTTTTTGTTGCCGGTTGCCTGATAAAGTCTGACCAGTGCAAGTTCGATTTCCTGATGACCGGGATAACCCTTTATTTGTCCCTCGCCGCGGCCGAAAACTTTGGCAATATAATCAGCATAATGGCACATGGCATCGAGAAAATCGCGTTTGCCGAGCAGTTCATAGCGGGCAACTGCCGCTTCCATCAGATGTCCGGCACAGTAAAGTTCGTGATGAAGCCACAAAACACTCCAGCGTTTATGCGGTTCGATTGAACTGTAATAACTGTTGAGATAGCCGTCTTTCTGTTGTGCGCTGATAATCAATTCAACGATTTTATCATATTCGGCTTCAAGTTCTTTGTCGGGATAAACTGCCAGAATATTTGCAATTCCCTCCAAAACTTTGGCAACATCGGAATCCCAGTAAATATGCGGCCGATTGGGCATTCCCTCCTGCCAATTGAGATTGAATGCATCAATGCGTCCGGTTTCATAACATTTGGCAAGAGATGACGGGATGGTTGATGTTTTGTCTGTTTCAATGGCGCGCTTGAGAATGAGGTCATTGACAGAAATTTTATTAAGTTTAGGGCGGGAATAATTTTTGAAATTCATACAGAAACCTTTTTATTGCTTGTATTTAAAATCTTTAATGGATATGGTGCCGCTTGCTTTGCAGTTATAGATAATAACGCGCAAAGTTCCGTTGGAATCGGCAGGAATTTTGATAGAATGTTTGACATCGTGCCATTGTGAATCAGCGGGGATTTTTTCGCCCAGCCACGCGATTTCGCGTATATTGCCATTTTTAGGAATATAAGCGATAACCATGCGCTGTTCGACGGAATTTGCGCTCATTTTCGGAGTTTTCATCATTTTGAAACTGATATCCAATCCGGCATTCGCTTTTACATTGATATGAAAATGTTTGCCGAGGAACTTGCCGTTTCCTTTGACGGCAAAGATTTCATCATTGCCCCACGGTGCAGGCTGACGCGGCGGAGTGATACGGATTTTTTTGATTTCCATGGAGCCGTCGGCGTTGCAGTTGTATATATACATTTTGTATTTGCCATTAGCGGCAGGGGTGGTGAAAGTGCTGTTGACGGTGTGCCATTTGCCGTCAACGGGGATTTTTTCTCCGAAGTGACCGAATTCTGAATATTTGCCGTTCTCATCGGTAAAAGCCAGTACCAGACGGTGCTCAATGTTTTTCGGACTCAAAGGACCGATTTTACAAATTTCAAAAGAAATGGAATATTTTGTTGCAGGTTTGAACTGCAATGATTCTTCAAGGAAGAGAAATCTGCCGTTTCCTTCAAGCAGGGCGCGTTTTCTGTTGCTGAAAGACGGAAGTATCTCATTGGATTTGGTGTCTGAAGTTTCAGCAACTTGCTGTACGGCAGTAACTGCACTGTTAACAGGTTGGACATTTTCGGCGTCAGTTACCTTGAAATCAAAAATTTTAATCGTTCCTTTGGCAAAGCAGTTATAGGCAAAAAGCATGATATCGCCCTGTGCATCCGCGGGAATTGTAAAAACGGATGTGACCTGATAAACTTTGCCGTCAGCGGGAACTTCCGCCGCCATATTTTTAATTGCTTTGGGTTTGTTGTTTAAAATAGAATAAAGCACAAGCTGATGTTCGATTTTTTTTGCACTGAGGGGCGGGATTTTGCTCATTTTGAAATCGAAACGGTATGATTTTCCCGGTTTCAGCGCGATTTTTGCATTGCGGAACGCAAATTTTCCCGTCCCCTTTATTTCAGTACTGCCGCCCCATGGAGCGGAGATTTCTGCGGCAAATGCGCCGATACATGCCAAAACAGATAACATTGAAACAAATATTTTTTTCATATCATTTAACCTTTCTGATTTTGAGATCATCAATTCTTAAAGTTTTGATTGTTTTATTCAAATAAAGATACAATGCACTGCGGTAAGCATCTTTATTTGTTTTGAAAGTTACTTTGCAATGGTGCCATCTGCCGTCGGACGGAACTTTGTCGCCGATGACTGCATAATGGGCAAGGGTGCCGGATTTTGAATAGTTGCAGACCCGGAGAACACTGTCAGTATCAAGATCTTTGCGGATGGCAACTTCCAGTTCATAGGTGCTGTCCGGTTCGAGTTTGAGGGTAAATGACTTTATACGCGTTTTTTCGGGATGGCCGATCAATTCAAAACAGCCAAGCCCCTCGTATGCGGGTTGAGTGTGCCATACAGGATATTCATCCCATGTGTAATGCAAACCTTCAGCAGGGATTTCCTGCGGCTTATTATCGCGCTCGAACATAAGTTTACCGCTTTGGAACTTATCTATTCTGACCAATGCTTCATGGATGCGTTCAGCTTCTTTGCGAAGATTATTTTCATCGTTTGAAGCGACCCAGACTTCAAATTGGCGCGGTTCAAGTGCAACTTGTGTGACGCGGTTGTAATTTACCGCATCGTTTTTGCCTGAAACAACCGCGATTTTGCCGAAATATGCGGGGATCACGGGTTCAACTGTGACTTTTTCGGGGGTTGCATTGAGGAAAATCACCGCTCTGGTGCCGTTATCAAGTTTGAAAACGCTGTGATGGATTTTCGGAGTGGTAATGCGTTGTGCCTGCAAGCAGCCCCACATCAGACTGCGGGTCGGAAAATCGCCTTTGAATTTCAAGGGGCGATCCATTTCTCCGGTATTGAAAAAGTTGAGCAGAGTATAACGCAAATGCATCAATTTTTTGGTAAAGAGTCTTTGTTCAGGGTTGTTGAGGTAATTGGCGGTAAACCAGCCCATTTGTTCTGCATTGACCAGCTGGGTTGCCATTTTGTCGTAGAAAGACTCTTTGTGACCGGGGCGGACATGGTCATACATTCTGCCTGTAAATTGCGCTCTGCCGGAATAAATCGAAACAAATAACGGAACCTGACCGGGATCGACCCAGCGGAAAGGTCCGACACCGTCAAGATACTTCATGTACGGTTCGGAAGCATCCTCCGAGTCATGGCACAAACCGGGATATTTGCTGCGCAGTTCTGCAACTTTTGCCAGCATTTTCCAGTAACCGTTTTCGAGCCAGTTGCGTGGAGAATTGATTTGATGACCGTGGTCGGGGTTGTAGCAGTGAACAGGCTGACCGGTTGTGACTTCATCGTGATAAATCGCGTCAAAGCCCTGACCGGCAAGGCGTTTGACCATATTGTATATGAAATCCTGCCATTCGGGGACTGCGGGACACATGACGGCACAGCGGGTGCCGCTGCCTTCAAGATACAAAGCATTTTCTTTGGTGCGGGCGGCGTATTTGGCGGCATGACTGCTAAACTGGAAGTCGTGTCTGCCGGTTTTGCGGTCATGGAACCCGAGGCAGTCGGTATGATCTTTGCCGGGGGCATGACCGTCCATTCGAGCCCATAAACGGTTGTCGATGTACGGTTTGACATAAATATTGGCATCTTTGAGTTCGACCAGAGTCTGCAAAGCGCGGGTTTTGGTATAAAAATGGGGGAATTCGCCTCTGGTGCGGTCAAACCATTCATAATAATGTATGCCGAACGGCAATTCAAAATATTCTCTCAACTCTTTAAGAGAGGTAACGGTATTGTAATGCTCCCATTCATTGAAACAGAGCTGGAGTATCCAGAATGTATTGTTGCGGAACCATTCGGGCGTCGAAGCACGCGGAAGTTCTTTGATCCACCATTTTGCTTTTGAGGCAAGGAAGCGGCGATATATTCTGCCGGCATCGAACCAGTCGCCATCGAAAATTTCCAATGCGGCTTTGCCGCTCAAGCTAAATTTACTGCCGCCTTTTTCATTTTGATTGTATGCGACAGGGTGGGACCACATAAGTTCGAGTTCGCCGTTGCGGCCGCGGGTCACAAAATGTTTGATGCCCGCATAGGGGTCTTCTGCACCGAGATAGATGCCGCCTAAATCGTCATAGTATGCATGAAACTGCATATTGAGTTCGCCGTTGGGGTATCTTTTCCACGGCTGGGGCGGCTGATTGGTAATGGGTTTGGGGAAAACTACACCTGACATTTTTGGGCAGAGCAATTTGTCCTGACCTTTGGCGAGTTTGCGGAAGCGGACATGGGGGAATGCAATTTGATCAAGGAAAAATGATTTATTCAAAGATTCCATGTTCAAATCCATCTCCAGTCTGCCGTTCCGGAAAGTGAAATTGGAAACTGCTTTCAGCATACCGGGTTTCAGCCATGTGATAACTCCGGAATAAGCATTCTTGCCGATGGATTTATATTGGAGAGTGTATGCAGTGCCGGGAGAGTTCTGTTTGACCGGCTGACCGTCAGCCATATGCGAGCTTAATTCCCAGTTGGGCGGAACCATACCGAAAAGTTCAGCATTGCGCTTGAGGTCAAACCAGCCGCAAATCGGAAAACCGGATGAGTGTTTGCCCGTATTGACCATCAACATTGAACGGGATGAAAACAAAATTTTTGATATTTTGCTGACACGGTTCCATTCAGCGGCGAATTGTTTTGCATCATTTATTTTCAAAACATTTGCGGTGCAATCGAGTTCAGCTGCGGCAGCAGTTTGAGATTCACCGTTGCGGCAGTTTCTGCTGATCACATCCAATGCCCATTTGCCGTAAACAGAAGCATTTTTGTTGAGAGAGGCAATTTTGCTGCTGAATGCGGGTGTAAGTGGAATACCCGCCTGTTTGGCGATTTTGGCGGGGCGGGAATCTGCGGCAAGTTTCAGGATTTCATTTTCATTCAAAACGCGGTCGAACATGAAAACATCGGTCATTTCGCCGTCATAACTCCATTTGTCGTTGCGAATTCCAAGACCCGCGCCCAGACGCCATGGCGAATTATTGAAAGTTACTGCGCCGTTGCAGTTCACGAGCTGTTCTTTCTCCGGTTCGCCGTTGAGGTAATAGGTAACATTGTAGCCGTTAAGTCCGCGGTTGTCCTGAACGCGCCGCTCAACGGTGATTGCCACATGGGCATAATTGCCGTAGCTCGGCATTCCGACAGTACCGACCAGCGGCACCGACCATACGCCGTTACGGGCAAAGTTAAAATAAAGCTGGTCACTCCAGTTGTCACTGCGTCTGCCGAAAACAAATTCGCCGTCTTTGGCAGCGATAATATCATGGTCGTACAGGAATTTGCCGTCAATGCCGTAACCGGTTCCGAAATCGACATGGCGGCGGTTCAATTTGACAGTTGCAGCAATAGTGAATCCCTTGTCGGTCAAATGCCAGTTCTGACTGTTGGGGATAACTGCGCCTTCGCCTTTATTTTGCATGAAAAATCTGCCGCCGATCATATCGGTTCCGGGCGACATCTGCAGTTTCGGAATATTTTTTTCCGACATTTCAAAAAGCGGCTTCGCCATGCAGACACTGAATACAGTCATGCACGCCAGCAAAATAAACTTTTTCATTTACTTCCCTGTCTTTATATTATCTTATGTTATTATGTTTTAATATCTGCTGTCAATATATTTTGAAGTATTATCAGAAAAATCTTTCAATCCCACAGGTGCTACATGACCATCGCAGAAAAGAACATTGACAAATTTGTTATGAACAGCAAAATAACCGGTTGACGGAACCTTGCGCGGGTCATCGAATGAAGCCTCTCCGAGCTGGGTATTGCAATAATAGCTGCCGCCTTTGGGATACATATCTGCCAGATTTACAATACCGCTGGGGCGTTTGATTTTAGTAACTTTCAAATGCGGCAGGACATGCCATCCGGTACGGCCCAAATAGGGATTGTAGCAATAATTGGAGTTAGGGCGGTATGCTGAGAGAACATCAGCTTGAGCCGGACACACCCATTCTTTGGGATTTTTCTTTGCATCACTATCCGGTTCCGCGCCGACATATCCGCGATAGAGAAATCTGCTCCAGATATGACTGTCCCAGGCCTGAATCCATTCAGACGGCAAAATATCGTCAAAGTCGGTTGTGTAAAAATTTATATATGTACCGAGAGTTTTCAAATTTGATTGACAGGTTGCGGCTCTTGCTCTGGAGCGGGCATTGTTCAATGCGGGGAGCAGCATTCCGGCGAGAATCGCTATAATGGCGATTACGACAAGAAGTTCAATCAGGGTGAAACTTCCGATAATATACATTATAGGAAGTTGCCGTGATTGAGATTCAAAGCTCTCCCGGAGTAAGTAAAGCGCGGTCAGCGCCGCGAACAAGGAGCGGTTCACGAGCGAAAGCGAAGTGAGCGCAGGCAAGAAATTGCCAAGCAGCGAACGCCGTGAAGCGAGCCTCCCCGGCATAGGCGAGCGAAGCGAGTCCGTTGAGGGGCGAGCCGCTTTAAGCGGCGAAGGGTAAGTCCCCTGCGAAAATATTGTAAAATATTGCAGGGGACGCTGTAACTCTGCATCGGGCATAAAATAAAGAAAGGATTTAAGTGCAGAAAAGTTTTCTTTGATACTTTCTTTGACGCAAAGAAAGTATGTATTGCTTGACGCGTCAAGGCGGCAAACATTACGCATCTGCGGACAAAAGCATATAGAAATACAACCTCTAACAGAAAGGATAAAATATGAAAAACAAACAACATGACAGAGTACACATTATCGGAAGTTGCTTCACTTTGATTGAACTTCTCGTCGTCATCGCAATCATTGCAATCCTTGCCGGAATGCTGCTCCCCGCTCTCGGCAATGCCCGCGAAAGAGCCAAAAGTTCATCATGCCTTTCAAATCAGAAACAACTTGCCGTCGGCATCATGATGTACAAAGATGACAATAACGGTTACTACATCTCCACATATCTCAAAAACGGCGACAGTATGACATATCATCTTTATTCAAACTATATGAATAATGTCAAAATTTATCATTGTCCCAACCTGAAAATAAACTTTACAGATGAAATGCCGACAAACTACAACAGCACTTACGGAACAAATTATTTCAATGTCACCGGCAGCTACTGGATCAGCAAAACTGCCGGTTCTCCCGCATATACTGACTGGCAGAATATCCCGGTTCATGAAAATCAGCTCGCCGCTCCGTCACAAAGCATCCTTTTCCTCGACTCATACAATTACGCCGATCCCTCCATCGGACACGCCAGCGTTTACCCGTACAGCCGTACCGATGGTGTTGTTGCATATGCAAGACACAAAAACATCTGCAACATCGCATGGTGTGACGGCTCTGCACGCCCGCTTAAAGCAAAATCACCGTTCGGCTGCTATGACATCCTCGGCAACATGTCAGGACGCTCAAATATCGGCGACGGCAATTATTGGGATCGTACCGCTAAACGCAATGGCAAACTGTAATACATCAAGGTAACTTCACTCATGAAAAAAATACTTTTTATTTTCGCAGCGGTATTTTCAAGTTTTCTGCTCAATGCCGCGCCCAGATACTGCGATGTAAAGGTTATGCAATGGAACCTCCATATCGCAATTGATATGAACGGCCGTTACAATCTCAAAACTCAAGCTGATGTGATCCTGAAGCATAACCCTGATGTTGTTGTTTTGAATGAAATTGATAAAAATTGCGCCCGTACAGGCTATATTGATATGACCAAAGAACTTGCAACCATGACCGGGATGTGTTTTTCCCAGTTCGGGGCAGCAAGAGTTCTGCCTCCTGAAGGTCTGTACGGCAACGCGGTGCTTTCGCGTTATGCAATGGAACTGGTCGGTTCATGGATTATCCCGGCTTCATTTGATGAAACAAGAGGCATGACTCTTGTAAAAATCAAAGCTCCGAATCCTTTCCTCATCGCCCTTACTCATTTGTGCTGGCGTCAGACCCCGGAAGAAAATCTCCAGCGCGTCAAAGCCGCAGAAAGTATTGATAAACTTGTTCGCAACAATAATCCCGGCAAACTTCCCGTTATCGTTATCGGTGATTACAACTGCTATCCTGACAGCAATCCTGTGAAAAAAATGACCGAACTCGGCTGGAGCATCGGTAAAGTTCTGCCCACATACCCCTCATCTGCCCCCCAAAAAGCTATCGACCATATTTTTACTCAAACTGCAGATAAACGCATAGAAATACTTGATCGTATCGGAATCGATGAAAAAATCGCTTCAGACCACATCCCCGTCATAAACAATTTGAGAATTTATCGCAACAAAGCACAAAAATAGGAGAAAAAAATGAAATTAGCAACAACTTTAGTTATTGCAACCGCAGCGGTAAACCTGCTGGGTGCTCCGAAAATCGAGGATATTACTGCCGCACGCACATTTGCAGTAAATTACACCTTGAGTCAGGAAACTGTCAAAGCTCAATTCGCAAAAGGAAAAGCTGACGGTAAAATCATCCCCGCCTCAATTCCTGTCAGATTTGATTTCGACCCGCTGTCAACAACCAATTACGGTCTGATGGTCGGTGCTGGCCGCTCTGGAGTCCGTTATGACGGCATTGCCAATTTCCCGCTCAATGCCGGTTCCATTGAATTGACCGTCAAAAACTGCGACTGGGAATATAAATCAAAAAAAGTTCACATGTTCGTAAGCACTATCGGCGGCAATCTGACTTTTTATGTTTACAAACACAGCGATGACGGCATCGGCGTTTATGTCCGCAACAACAAAACAAAAAAAGCCCTCTTTCTCCATGACAGACCGGATAACTGGAAACTCAACAGCATTCACCACCTCGTTTACACTTGGGACGGAGCCGGAAACTCTGCTCTCTATCTCGACGGACAGTTGAACAGCAGAGGATTTTGTGAACTCCCCGGCGAAGCGGTCAGATATATTGATATCGGTTCTACCGGACGCTTCGGTGCAAATGGTCAAACCGCCATCGGACATGTCAGAATTTATGACCGCGCCCTCACTGACAAAGAAATCATTGTCCTTGCCGGAGAATTGATTCCTGAACTTAAAAAAAAAGGACTCCAGGTAATTAAAGAAGAGGTAATGGCACCAAGTCCGTGGTTCAAAAACCGCGTAAAACTCGGTATGGAAGCACTTGACGGCAATTATGTCCCGACTCCATTTCAACCTGTTGCAGTCAAAAATAAACAGCTTTCCGTCTGGGCGCGCGATTACGATTTCAGCGGCAAAGGTCTGCTTGATCAAGTTACAGTAAAAAATGAAAAACTTTTACGCAGAAATATCAATCTGACCATCAACGGCAAAGAACTCGAACTCGGCAATTACAAAGTTACCAAACAGCAGAAAGGCAGAGTCGAATTCACCAAAACAGCAAAAAATGCCGACCTCAAAGGTACTTTTGAATATGACGGCATGGTACACTTCCGTCTGACTCTCAAACCCGGCGAACAGGTCAAAGAAATGACTCTGCGTATGCCTATGACCAAGGCGGCATCAGAATTGCTCCATTTTGTCGGTGCAACTGACCGCATCGGAGGCGATTACGGTCCCTCCAGCCCCAAAGGCAGCAATACATTCAAACTTTCAGAAACTCCCGGCACTGTCTGGACCAAACGCTTCGGCACTCATACCTGGCTCGGTTCAACCCGCAGCGGATTACAGTTTTTTGTCGGCAGCGAACAATATTGCTATCCCCGCAAACGCCAGGATCTGCTGGAAATCGTCCGCAATGCCGACGGCAGCGCAGATCTGCTGGTTAAAATGGTTGTAAAACCGTATCCCGAAAATGCTCCGGAGGAGTTCACTCTCGATTTCGGATTTATCGCCACTCCTGTCAAACCCATGCCCAAAAACTGGCGTGCAATGACCATGAGCGCACAATATGATGCTTTTTCCGGCAAAACACGGGGCGGCATTCTGGTTTACTGGCCCGATGAATGGGCGCAAATCAGCCTTGACCCGGAACCTCACCGCGGTCTGAATAAATCCCGTACTCAAGCCAAAGTCAAAGCCGACCGCGCCTCCGGACGCAAAATCGTCCCATACTGGGACCGCCGCCATATGCCGATCTCCCAGAAAAACAAAATCAATCCCGATGCCGATCTCATTTACGATGACTGGAGTCCTGATCCCCAGCGTGCCAGAGCCGGCCGTTTTGACTGGATGCGTTGTGCAGGAACTAGTGAATGGGCGGATTATATGGTCTGGTGCATCGATCAATGGAATGAAGTTTTCGGCACTATCGATGGTGCTTACATCGACGAATTGATTCTGGATCCCAATAAAAATGCCCGTTCCGGCGGCGGATACACAGATTTTGACGGAGAACGCCGTCCGACCTATTCATGGCTTGCCGACCGCAATCTTTACAAACGGATGCATTATGTCATCGCCAAACGCAACGGCAACCTTTATCCATGGTCTATTGCCCATTGCTCTGCAACCAGCATGATGGAAATTCTTTCACCGTTTACAGTTTTTCTGACCGGTGAACATCTTTACAGCGGCTATTTCCCGGATGATCCGGTACTTATTCCGCCCAAACATGACCGCATGTACTATTACAGTTATTCTCTGCCGATGGAGCGCGTTCGCGGTGAATTTTTCCACCGCCAATGGGGTGCAGTCATCGCCTGGCTGCCATGTCTCAAAAATCAGCGTGACATTATGAGCAAAAGCATTCCCACCCGCGACCTTATGAGCCGCATCATGCACGCTGATGTAATTTTCTGGCCTCTCTGGTGCAACAAATATGAAGTTTATAAAATGGATGAAGTCCGCCGCCAATATGGTATCGGCAGCGATGATGTCGAATTCATCCCCTACTGGGAAAACAAAAACATCACCAGCGACAAAGATACTTACATCTCATATTATACCAGAAGCAATGGCAAACTGCTGCTCATTGTCAGCAATCTTGCCCGCAAAAACCGCAGCATTGAACTCAAACTTAACGGCATAAAGCTTGTCAATGTACGCAATGCTGAAACCGGCAAGGCTCTCAATGTGTCAAACGGTGTTGTCAAATGCGACATCCCGCGCAATGACTATATGGCAATTTTCGCCGACATTGCAAAATAAAACTTATCAATAACCGGTAAGAGGCGAAAGATGAGTCTTGATTTTACCAAAACAGATAATAAGGTTTGAATATGGCTTTCATAAAAAAATTTAATGATTTCAAATTATTTCAGCCGACAGCACAGGAAGCAGCTGATGCAGAAAAAAATCTGCCTGATCGTTTGGCATTAAACAAAAATTTTCTGAAGCAAAATCCCCCTTCTCAGTCTTTAAAAATCTCAATTACCGGCAGTTTTATCTCCGCGCATGCCCCGGATTATATCGGCGTCCCCACTATCAACTGGACAGCTGAAGATTGGGGCAGAGAATTCCGTACCATGAAAAATTACGGTCTGGATACGGTAATATTGCAGGCGGCGGCATGGAAAGAACTTGAAGAATGTTATTTCCCTTCAGAAATTTTAAAAAATTTTGAAAATTTCGATATCATCACTCCGCTTGTTGAAGCAGCACAAACCGAAAAAATGACACTTTTTCTCGGCGGATTGGGGTCCGTTGCCGGCTGGGATCTGCAAAATGAAGAAAAAACCAATCGTGAAATTGAACTTCATAAATCCGTTTTGAACGAATTGGCAGAACTTTACGGCAGCAAAATAAACGGATTCTACTTTCCATGCGAAACAGCTTTCCGCGGCAAACGCAACATTGAGCATGAAAACCAATACAGCAAGATACTCGGAGAATTCTGCCGTACTGCCCGTGAACTTCTGCCCGGCAAACAAATCATCATGTCACCGGCAAGTAAATATTTTGCCGGTTGCGATGACGATTTCCTGGCATGCTGGAAAAATCTGTTTTCAGTAGCAGCTCCGGATATCCTCGCTCCGCAGGATTCCATCGGCTGCGGCGGCAGCAACCTTGCCAACCAATCTGCAATGTGGGCTTTGTGGAAAAAACTTGCCGATGAAAAATTTTGCAGACTCTGGGCGAATATTGAACTTTTTGAACGCCGCACTTTCGGCGGGGAAGATCCATTTGATGCCGCAACTTCCGACAGAGTAAAATGCCAGATAACCAATGTCGCACCTTATACAGAAAAATGCATCTGCTGGGAATTCAGCTATTTTGTCAACGGCAATGCCACCGGCAGCTGCCATCTCCGCAGCAATTGGGACAAGCCTGATTTGCCATAAAATCTTTCCGGAACAAATATTTATCAAAACTTTCTGCGGGGGAATCTTTTAAGCAAGGTAAATTCCTCCGCATTTTTTTCATATTTAAACAAAAATGACAGCATTACTCATTTTTTTTCGCTTTTTTTATTGACAAAAACTCAAAAAGTGTTATATTAACTTCATTATTGTACTTTTGTATAGTTCCAATCCATAAACTTAAAGGAGTTAAAAATGGAAATTATTCACGATTCCGCTGCTGATCTCAGCGTATTGAACGGAAAAACCATTGCCATTATGGGCTATGGTGCTCAAGGTCGCGCCCAGGCTCTCTGCATGAGAGACTCCGGCTTGAATGTCGTTATCGGTGCCCGTCCCGGCAAATCATGGGATGCCGCAACTCAGGACGGTTTTGAAGTCCTCTCTGTCTCTGAAGCTGCCAAAAAAGCCGATGTCATTCATCTCCTCCTCCCCGATGAAAACCACGGCCCCATCTACAAATCTGAAATCGCTCCCTACGTCACCGCCGGCAAAACTCTTATGTGCTCACACGGTTTTGCTTACGTTTTCGGCGAAATCGTTCCCCCCGCTGATGTTGATGTCATCATGGTCGCTCCCAAAAGCCCCGGTACCGAAGTTCGTAAACGCTTCGTCGAAGGCTTCGGCGTTCCCGGCTTGATCGCTGTCCGTCAGAACTGCTCCGGCAAAGCCCGCGAAGTCGCTCTCGCTATCGCCAAAGCTGAAGGTCTTACCCGCGCCGGCGTTCTCGAATGCACCATGGAACAGGAAACTTACGAAGACCTCTTCGGCGAACAGAACGTTCTCTGCGGCGGTACTGTCGATTTGATGAAATACGGTTTTGAAGTTCTTACCGAAGCCGGTTATCCCCCCGAAATGGCTTACTTTGAATGCGTCCACGAAGCCAAACTCATCGTTGACCTCATCTACGAAGGCGGCATCCAGCGCATGAATCAGGTCATCTCCAACACCGCTGAATGGGGTGAATATGACAACGGTCCCTTCATCCTCCCCGCTGATGTCAAAGAACGCATGAAAGAATCTCTCCGCCGTATCGAATCCGGTGAATTCGCTGAAAAATGGCTCAAAGAAGCCCGCAGCGGTTATCCTGTCCTCAAGGCTAAACGCGAAGGCCTCGGCGCTCACGAAGTCGAAATCGTCGGCAAACGCATCCGCAGCCTCTTCGAAAAGAAGTAATCTGAGAGGATGGTGACTTTTTGGGGGGAGCGGAAAAACTTTTTTCTTGATTAAAAGAAAAAATATTTTTCCACTCCCCCCAAGCCCCCCTCACCTTTTCAAAAAAGAAAAGAATATTTAGTTTATATTCAAGGGTAAATGTTTGCTTGCAGACGAGGCTGGTAAATGCGATAGCAAACAAAAAGGCGGGTGGAACGCCCTCTGTCATTTATGGCAGAGTTTTTTTTATTAAACATAACTGTAGCTATATAGGCATAACAATAGCGTAGGCCGCGCCGCGAGGACAGAATCATTTCACGAGCGTTAACGAAGTAAGCTTCGGACAAGGAAAGTATTTATACGGGAAAAGTTATTTAAGCTTATCGCCGATTTCCCAATAATGCGTCCAGTCAACAAGAGTCTGATCATGACCGCCGGTACGGATATGATAACTTACTGCGCTGGTGAGATATGTATCAATTTCAGGCATGGCATCAGGTGAATAGGTTTCTGTACCGAAAAGTTTATAAACATCATTGGCGTATGCCCCGGACAGAAATTCACCTTTGGGATCAGCCCATGTATCTTTGACCGCGCTGGCGATAGCTCCGCAGCGGGGAGCAATCAAACTGATGAGCCAATGCTGATCCAGCGGAAGTTCAAGTTCGCGATTGGCGTATTTGTAATACTCTGAAACGAACCAATGCGGAAAATAATGGGTAATGATCTCGACCGTTTCACCGATACAGCGGCGTGATATTGCCGCACCGGAACAGCCGGAATCATTGCTGACAACGAGTTTGAAACGGGTATCATTTGCGCCTGCCCAAAGAGAGGTTTTGCCCAATCTGGAATGTCCATGAACCATAGCTTTTGAACAGTCGATGGCAGATTCGCCCACAAGGCAGTCAAGCATACGGGACAATCCCCATGCCCATGCGCTGATTGCGGAGCCGTGAGTATGAAATTCTTCATCGCTTTCATTACTGAAAAAAAGATTATAAATACTTTTGCGCCACGAATCAGATTCTTTTTCATCGGGATAAATATCATGATAACAAACAGTTGCGGAAGCAAAGCCGCGTTTGACAGTTTCCTCGAACTGCCAGCGGTGGACTTGATTTGAACGTTCTTTTTCCACGATTTCGCCGTGGCTGTTAAAGCCGGTCATCATAACATCAGCTTCGCTTGTACAGTTATGATTGCCCTTAAAATTCAAGCCGAGATAGACAGGAACTGTTTTTGCCGCATTTTTAGGAATATACAGCAGCATGACAAATGAATGAGTTTTGCCGTCATTCATGGCGAAATTCAAACGGATCTCCTTGCGGATCGCAGTGCCATTGAATGCATCTTCTTTGACAGAAAGAGTTTCAAAATATGTTTTATCAGGGCGGGGCGGCAGACTGCCGAACATTGTTTTGCGGAAAGCATCAAGGACTTCGGGGCGGCGTTTCTGTACCCAGTCAAATGCGCTGCATACGCGCGTACCATCATTACATTGCAAAACATCCGGCAGCACAAAATCCGGTATCAGAGATTCATCATAATTAGCTTCTTTCATAAAAGCTCCTTTCAATAATTTTCTTTTAATTTGTTATTGTCTGATATTTTGTAAAATATAAAAATACCTGACAAAAGCGCATCTGACCTTTATCTTTCAATAAAGCCCGAAGTATTTATCAACTGCACAATAAATTCACCCCTGAGATTTTCACAAAATTTCAGACATAACTATTGATTACATGCAAGTATCAAAAATAAATCTCCGGCAAAGACATTTTGGCAACAGCAAATCAGTTTTTATTTATAAAGATTTTTACCGTAAGAGTCAATCGCAACGACAAGTTTGAAGTTTTCCACTTCAAGTTTATAGATTGCTTCCGGTCCGAGGTCATCAAAGGCGACGACTTCGGCTTTTTTGATGCACTTGGCAATCAATGCGGCAGCTCCGCCGGCAGCAGCAAAATAAACCGCACCATCACTCTGCATTGCGTCAACGACATTTGCTCCGCGATTGCCTTTGCCGATCATGCCGCGAAGTCCGCATTCACTGATCAAACGGGGCGAATATGCATCCATACGACCACTGGTGGTGGGCCCTGCACTGCCAATAACTTGCCCCGGTTTGGCGGGACATGGTCCGACAAAATAAATAACCTGATCTTTCAACTCAACCGGCAAAGATTTGCCCTCATCCAGCAATGCACACAAACGCTTGTGAGCGGCATCACGACCGGTATAAATAATTCCGGAAAGCAGCACTTCATCTCCGGCATGAAGATTTCTGACAGCTTCAGCGGTCAACGGAGTTTTTATCTCAATCATATCAAATCTCCTTTTCAACATGCCGGGCGGCATGACAATTCAAATTAACGGCACATGGCAGACTGGCAATATGGCACGGATGATGTTCAATATGAACAGCAAGCGCGGTGGTATTGCCGCCAAGCCCCTGCGGCCCGACACCGGATGCATTGATTTTTTCAAGAATTTCGCGTTCAAGTTCGGCGTAACGCTCATCAGGATTGACTGAACCGACTTTGCGCAGCAAAGCTTTTTTGGCGAGGAAGGCACATTTTTCAAAAGTCCCGCCGATACCGACACCTACGATTGTCGGCGGACAGGGATTGCCGCCGGCATTGATCACGCTGTTGACTACAAAATCAACGATTCCCTGCCGACCTTCGGAAACTTTCAGCATTTTGACCGCGCTCATATTCTCAGAACCGCCGCCTTTGGGCGCGAAAACGATTCTCACTTTATCGCCGGGTACAAAGCTGTAATGAACAACAGCCGGAGTATTATCGCGGGTATTTTTGCGGTCAAAAAGAGGATCACAGACAATGGATTTACGCAGATAACCGTCTGTATATCCCTGACGCACTCCCTCATTGAATGCCTCATCCCAAGTTCCGCTTTCGAGCAGAACTTCCTGCCCGATTTCAGCGAAAAATACAGCAAATCCGGTATCCTGACAAATCGGCATACTTTCATTGCGGGCGATATCAGCATTTTCAATGCATTGATTCAAAAAGCTTCTTCCCAGAGTGGACTGTTCATTTGTTTCAGCATTTTTCAATGCCGCAAGGACATCGTCCGGCAGCAATGTTGCACCTTCGATGCAACATTGGCGCACGGTATCGACCAAAAGGTTAACTGGTAAAATTCTCATAGCCTCAAATCTTTATGTAATGTTTTTGAATTTGCGGAGCGCGTTCTGCGATATTTACCAAATGGTCCCCGATTTTCTCCATTTCGCCAACCATTTCAATAAATATAATACCGGCATCAAGTGTGCATTTGCCTGCCTGCAAACGCTTGATGTGATTATCTTCCAAAGATTTTGCAAGCTGATTGATTTCGCCCTCAAGTTTCAAAGCATGTTCAACACAATCGCCCTCTGTACCATGAATAGCCTGCAAAACATTTTCAGCCATTTTATTGAGTAATGCCCCCATATATTTGAGTTCATTCTGCGCACCGGCTGAAAGTTTTTTATCTGAATTGACCATACGCTGAGTCAAATTTATAATATTTTCAGTATGGTCGGCAATGCGTTCGGCATCGTTGGTACAATGCATCAGCAGCGGGACAAGTGCAGACTGCGGCTCTGTCAGTTCATGGCGGGTGATTTTGACCAGATAATCAGTAATCGCCCCCTGCATAGCATCAACTTTTTTCTCTTTTTCTGCAAGTTTTGCAAAAAGTTCCTCATCAATTTTTCCGTTCATGAAAATATCATTGATCGCAGTATCAACCATGTGCCATGCTTTTCTGGTCATGACACGGATGGTATTGACAGCCTGTTCAATAGCAATCGACGGAGTATTGAGCAAATGAGGTTCAAGCATTTCAAATTTAACTTCAGCATCATCCTTGACTTTGATCAAAGCACAACAGATTTTAGCAAAAAGATTTATAAACGGCAGCAATATGATGACAACTGTTACATTGAAAAATGTATGCGCCATAGCGATATGACGCACCAGATTCTGCGGAACGGCAGCAAATGCATCGCCGGGAGTAATCGCATTTATGAAATAAAGGAACACCGGACGGCTTTCAACTCCAACCGGAACATAAAACAATATCAACATCACCACACTGCCGAAAACATTGAACATTGTATGCGCCAATGCCGCCTGTTTAGCAACCCTGTTTGCCGCCAATGCTGCAAAAAATGCGGTAATAGTTGTTCCTATATTGGTTCCGAGCAACAACGGAATAGCTGTATAAAAATTGATAAGTCCGCCCGCCGCCAGAGCCAGCACAATACCCATGGCTGCTGAACTTGATTGAATAATTACCGTTACCAATATGCCGATCCCCAAAGCGCCGAGAACTGCACCAAGGGGCATGAATCCTCCGGCTTTGACCGGAGCGCAGTCAAAAGTCTGGAAAAATTCAAAAAATGACGGAAAGTTGCCCAGCAGTTTCAATTCATTACTCATCATCGTCATTCCAAAGAAAAGCAAACCGAAACCGAGAATTGTTGTCCCCCAGCCATTTATAACACGATTCTTGGATATGGTGATAAGAAAACCAACAATGACTGCCGGCAATGCCAATCCATCAAGATTGAATGAAATAATCTGAGCAGTGATAGTTGTACCGATATTCGCACCGAAAATAATTCCGACAGATTGTACCAGATTCAAAAGACCGGCATTAATAAAACCGATAACCATAACCGTTGTAGCACTTGAAGACTGAATAACAGCCGTTACCGCTGCACCGGCAATAATAGCAACAAATGCATTCTGCGAAAAGAGCTGAAGAATTTTTTTCATCTTTTCTCCGGCAGTTTTCTGCAAACCATCACTCATAAGTTTCATACCGAGAATAAAAATCGCAAGTCCGCCGGCAACTGTGATTATAACATTCAGAAAATCAATTCCGTACATTTTAATTGTCCGGGTGCGGAAGAAAATATTTTTTTCCGGAGCGGATGCTTCAATATTAATGAAATATTCTCCGGTTTTACTTCCGACTTTAAATGAACTTTTTGCGATACCATCCTTGCCGGTTACAGCAGTCGCGGCAGAAAATGAAGATTTTACTTTGCGGCCTTCAGGATTCTGTCCAATCTTAAAATAAACTGGAACTCCGCTGACAGGATTGCCGTTATTATCAACGATTTTGACCTGAAGTTTATCATCCGCTTCATGATTGACCATGATCTCCTGGTCGCCGCCTTTTATTTTCATACCGACACCAAGACGGACGATGGCAGTTTTTCCGGATTTGGGCTCTTTGATCTGCAGATAATGATCTCCGGTGATTTTTCCAGCCGTTACCGGTATCTGAACAACTCCGGCAATATCGCTTTTGTATTGAGTATCAGCAAGCTGCAATGATGAACCTTCAAGCACAGATACATTAACAACACAATCTGTTACTGCTTTCGGACTGCCTTTACCGCCAAGCAAACCCCTTTTAGGCGCAGATAAAAGTTCCACTTTTATATCAGAAGCAAATTTTTCTCCCGGCAATGCCAACTGATCATTACCATGGACGATACGGATGACATTGACTTTTTCTTCACTTTTATTTTTATCACATCCGCATACAATCAGCATCACAGCCGATAATATCAAGCAAATCCATAAAGAATTACGGAACCATAAAAAGTTTTTCATAAAAATCCTTTCTCTAATCTTTTATTTCACTGTAAAAGCCGATAAAGTCAATTTCAGCCAGAGCGTCACTTTTGGAATTCTGACTGTTGCCGCAAATCACAAGTGCGATTTTTGACGGCACATAACCGTATTTGGCAATAAAATCTTCTTTAACATTTCTGCATTCCTCATACCAGACATTCAAACCACTATCCTGATTGCGCATACAAAGGAACCATACTTTCATCATTTTTGAATAATTTATTTTCCCCCAGTGACCGAGCGGAGTTTCAGTTTCCCAGCGGTAGGCGACAGCTTTCTGATCAAAAGGATTACCGGCTCCGATGTAAACTCCGACAGCCTGATCATCTTTTTTGCGATGGCGTCCGTCAGCTGAAGGCGGCAGTTTTTTTACTCTCCATCGCCAGCGGAGCAGCGGAGTTTTATTCAAATCCACCTTGCCGGAGAGATCACATGCAAATACTGCTGATGATTTTTTTGATTCAATGACCAGTACTTTGCCATCGCGGGCTGTTTTATCTTCCTGCAAATAAAATCGGGTTTTGGGAGTGAACAGCATACCGCCCTCCCGCTGCCAGTCATCGACAAATTTTACGCCGTTTTCATGACCGTCAGGCATGAAATCTTCATTCCATGCACAGATATATTTTGCTGTTTTTTCAACTTTTTCAGCATCAGGAGCGGCTGCTTCTGCTTTTTTTACAACTTTTGCAGAAACAATTGATTTATCTTTGAGCGGTACAATTTTTACTGCTGCATCCCCCTTATTTTCCTGTACCGGCTCAATTTTATCCACCGGAGGATCCCGGGCATAACCGGTTTTATTTTCTACTGAGCTGACTTTTTCATTAACGACTGCAGGAGGAGTTTGAACTTCTGCGGCAGGCACAACAACTTTTTCTGTTATTTCTGCAGCACTTTTCTCCCCGGTAGTTCTGACTTTTTGCGGCGGAATATTATTTTTTTCAAGTTTCGCTGTATCGTGGCTGTTTTTTTCCAGCTTCTCTATTTCGGGAACATTTTTCTCAACGACCGCAATATCTTCTATTTCAATACTTTGCGGCTCAATGATTTCAATATCTACGCTGCTGATATTTGAACGGGAAAAAAACACCCAGACGGCAATAGCAGTCACCAATACAAAAACCAAACTGTTAAAGACCTTGCGCATCTTTGTAATCCCGATATTTGTTCATAATCTTTTTTACATACATTCTGGTGGATTTGATAGTAATTCTTTCCACCACCTCCCCGGATAATTTTTCCGGCTTCCATTTATTTGCCCTGCTCTCACCTGCATTATACTGACAAAGAGCCAACTCGACACATTTTTCGTAATCTTTCCAGCGGTTCAATGCTCTTTTGAGATACCATGTTCCAATTTCAATATTCATCGCCGGGTCGAAAAGAAATACAGTCTGCGGGACCTTGCGTTTATGAAATTTGGCCCAATCCGTTACTGCCCCAGCCGGCAATATCTGCATCAAACCGATTTCACCCGCGCTGCCGACACTTTTACTGTCAAAAGCACTCTCGCGGAAAATCACCGCTTTTATCAGAAAAGGATCTACCTGATGCTTTCTGCCCGCCTGAAAAATCAATGTATCATACCGATCCTCATCTATAAAAAATCCTTTACTCTGAAGCAGATAGAAAAAAAATGCCGTCACCATGACCAACAGAGCTGCCGTCAGTAAAAAAATTCTTATCTTTTCAACTTTTGCAAACAAATGAGTTTTCTCCAGCACATTCAATTCAAAAAAACCTCACTCTTACACAATGAAGAGTGAGGTGATTTTTCAATTATTCAGCAGATTTTTCTTTCTCTGCCTGCTGTTCTGCCATTTTTTTGGGCAGCACAACCTGCAAATGCAATTCACGTAACTGCTTGAGAGTAACTTCTGCAGGAGCATTCATCATCAAATCCTGAGCCTGCTGATTGAACGGGAAAGCAATAACTTCGCGGATATTGGGTTCATCAGCAAGCAGCATTACAATACGGTCAACACCGGGAGCGATACCGCCGTGCGGGGGCGCACCAAGTTTGAATGCATTGATCATACCGCCGAACTTCTCATCGACAACGCTGCGGTCGTAACCTGCAATTTCAAAAGCCTTGTACATGACAGCGGGCTGATGATTACGGATAGCACCGGATGAAAGTTCAATACCATTGCAAACGATATCATACTGATATGCAAGAATATCCAGAGGATTCATTGTTTCGAGAGCTTTCAGACCGCCTTGCGGCATTGAGAACGGATTATGGCTGAAGCAAACCTGATTGGTTTCTTCATCGAGTTCAAACATCGGGAAGTCAACGATCCAGCAGAATTTGAATTCATTGGGATCAATGAGATCAAGCTGACGGCCAAGTTCAGGAATGACAGCTCCACCGATTTTCTGAACGAGTTTTTCATTATCAGCGAGGAAGAAAAGAGCATCGCCGTCTTCCACACCGCCGACTTTCTTGAGTTCATCAAGGATTTCACGGGAGAGGAACTTGACAATGGGGCTTTTTTCTTCTGTTCCGGTCCAAATGATATAAGCCATACCTTTGGCGCCGTTTTCCTGTGCGAATTTGATAAGGTCATCAAAGAACTTGCGGGGTTTGCCGGCGACCTGCGGTGCGCGGATGGCACGGACGACACCGCCATTGGCGACTGTTGAAGCAAAAGCTTTGAATTCACAATCGCGGAAACATTCGCTTACATCGATCATTTCCAACGGGTTGCGGAGGTCGGGTTTATCTGAACCGAAACGGCGCATCGCTTCGAGATAAGGAATTCTGGGGAACGGTGAACGGGCAAATTTCTTGGTGCTGAACTTACCGAAAATGTGATCAAAAAGTCCTTCGACAACTTTGAAAATTTCTTCCTGATCGACAAAGCTCATCTCCATATCCAGCTGATAGAATTCACCGGGACTGCGGTCAGCGCGGGCATCTTCATCGCGGAAGCACGGAGCAATCTGGAAATAACGGTCAAAACCGGCAACCATAAGCAGCTGTTTGAACTGCTGCGGGGCCTGCGGCAAAGCATAAAATTTACCGGGATGCAGACGGCTGGGAACGAGATAGTCGCGTGCGCCTTCGGGGCTGCTGGCAGTCAGAATCGGAGTCTGGAACTCATGGAAACCGATTCCGGTCATATAGCTGCGCATAGCGGCAATGACTTCAGAACGCAGGATAATATTTTTGTGCAGACGATCCTTGCGCAGATCCAGGAAACGGTATTTCAAGCGCATTGCTTCCGGAGCCTGATCATCTTTGGCGATCTGGAAGGGAATAACTTCTGCTTCGCCGAGGATTTCCATAGTTTTGGCAACGAGTTCGATTTCGCCGGTAGCGAGTTTGGGATTGACGGTACCTTCGGTACGGGCGACGACATCGCCGCGGAACATGACAACTGTTTCCACGCGCCAGCGTTCCAATGACTGATAAAAATCACATTCGGGATTGATTACGACCTGTGTCAGACCGTAATTGTCACGCAAGTCAATAAAAATAACGCCGCCATGGTCACGGACACTGTGGATCCAGCCGGAAATAGTGGCTTCCTGTCCGACATCGCTTTTGCGGAGTTCACCGCATGTGTGAGTTCTGTAAATACTCATAATTTCATTCTTCCTATGTTAAAAAAGTTACTGCTTTTTATCTTCGATAAACAAAGTTATAATAATATAGCACAATTTTTCATTTTTTATACTGCTATATTGATTTTTTTTTAAAGTTTTTGCGAGTCAAGTGCATCCGCCTGCTTCATAAGTTTTTTAAACACCGCCTGTTCATAGTGGAACATGCTGTGCAGAAAGCCTGCAATACGCTGTGCAGAACGCACATTTTCAAGCTCAAATTCCCGTATTGAACCATCACAGAACAATACATGGATATGCTTCTGATGAATGCCGCCGCGATCGGACAGCAGAACCATATTTCCCCCCATGCTGCCCGCATTGCCGCCCCAATAATAAAAGCGTTTAAACGGCAATTCTCCGCCTCTGCCGTCTGCTGCCGAAAAAAGCTTTCTGTCAAGACCGGCAAAATCAATAAGCTTCTGCAATCCGTTTTGATTCAAACCATCAGGATATCTGCCGCCGTTTTTTTCAGCATACAGACGCAATTTTTCAGCGATAAGTTTCATATCTTCCAAACATTTACGGCTCTGAATTTCCTCAAGTTTTCTGAAATATTCGCGTCTGCCGTTCCTGAATATCATATTGTCATAATGCACCATCATATCTATACGGTACGGCAGCACTGCAATATCAGTCATCGCTGCTGTTGAATACTGTTTTATCTCAATCTCGCCATCATCGGCATAAAACATACTGAAACTGTCATTTCCTGAAAATCCGGTCATAAAAGCGAACGGCAGAGAGCGGCTCACAAAGATGGTATTCAGCAGGGAAATAAAATCACGCCCCCGGTAAAAATACGAATTGCAATCGCGGTCAAAATCTGCCGGAATTTCCAATTTTTTTATTTTGCTGCATATTTTCTTTTGTTTGCTGTGTGCATCTATCCCGCGGAAAAAATCCGCAGATGAAACAACAACCATATAATTATCGATCGGCATTATCATTATATCATTATATTTCGCCATTCTCACATGCAGAATATTATCCTTGAATTGAGCCATTTTGCGCATGGACAGATATTCGCCGATTTTTGAAAATATCTTTTTGTCCAGATCCGGTATTATCAGCATAAATTCAAATAAATTGTCATTGTTTCTGCGCCCCGGCATCTTTTTGAAATTTATCAATCCCCCCCACTCTCCGGTAACACATGTTGCAAATTCAGTCAATGTCATTCCGGAAAAATCTTTTATCCACGCATCCAGACGGGAGTACAATGCTGAATCAGCCGCAAGCGTCTTTGCCGCCTCTTCAAAATTCAGCGGCAGAGAAAAAGCACAAACCGTATCATCTGTAATAAAATGCAGATCATTCATCCCGTCATTTACCGTATCTTTCACAACCTTTTCAGGCGGCAATTTTTTCAGCAGCGCAGCCAGAAAACCTGTACTTTTTTCATCATATTCTATTTCTGCTGTATTACGGAAATAAAAATCTCCCGCATCATTGCTGACTTTCACCGATTTGCCGCTTATTTCCTCAATATCATGCAAACCGGAAAGCTTCAAAACCTGACGCAATTGAGCTATCCCGTCCTGAAATGATTTCAACAATGCATTCAATTCCGGAGTGAGCATTTTCTGTGCATCTTTTTCCGGAAAACGCCAATAATTCTGAAGCCGCAAATCAAAATCCTGTAAAATATGTTCCGGCTCCATTGAAAATTCATAAACTTTCTGCTCCGCCGCACCAGCGGCAAAAACAAAAGAAAAAATCACAAATATCAAAATTTTTTTCTTCACAACTCTTTCCCCCTTAAAAGATTTCTCAATTCCTGACAATCATCAAAATATATCTTACGATCTCTGAACTGCTGTTCTTTTTCATGTCCCTTGCCTGCAACAAGTATAAAATCGTTTGCGCCGGAATGTTCAAATGCGGCTTTTATTGCTTCGCTGCGATCAAGCCGGATTGCCAGCGGGGCTTTGCTGCATCCCTGCAGAATCTCTTTGATTATATCATCGGGATTTTCACTGCGCGGATTATCCGAGGTCAGAATAAATTCATCTGCCAACTCCGATGCAACTCTGCCCATTCGCGGGCGTTTGCTGCGGTCACGGTCGCCGCCGCAGCCGAAAACACAAATGACCTTACCATTCCGCAACTTCGCCTCTTCGCGCAGAATGGCAAGCACATTCTGCAATGCATCATCAGTATGGGCATAATCAACAAATGCGGTTCCATGCTGTCCGAGTTCTATTTTTTCAAGCCTGCCGGGAACTGCAATATTTTCCGCCGCCAGAATCCTGAAACATCTGTCAAGCCCAAATCCGATCGCCGTCAGCGCGCCGAGAACGCCTGTGATATTATAAAAATTATGTCTGCCGAAAAGTGAAGTTTTCAACTCTCTGCCGTTCAGATAAAATTTTGTATCAATTATCTCCATATGCATATCGGCACTATTGCTGAAACCGAAAGTTTTTACATTTCTGCCCGCATTTTTCAATTCCTCTGCGAGCCGTGCGCCATAACTGTCATCAATATTTATCACTGCGGTACCATCCGGAGCAAGATTGCGGTAAAACAATATCTTTTTCGCCGCAAAATAATTTTCCATATCCTGATGATAATCCAGATGATCACCAGTCAGATTGGTAAAAACTGCCGTTTTGAACATACTATTGCCCAACCGGCTCTGACTCAGGGCATGACTTGAACATTCCAGCAGCAAATGATCCGCGCCGTTATCCAGCGCACGGCGGCAGAAGTCAAACAATACCCCCGTATCAGGAGTCGTACATTGTGAATCATTATAATTTATGCCGTCAAAATTCTGAACGGTTGAAAAAATTGCCGGATTCCGTCCCAGTTTACGCAGCAATGCAAAAAAAAGATAAACACTCGTTGTCTTGCCGTTTGTTCCGGTTACGCCGACAAGTGAAAGATTTCTGTCCGGTTCGCCATAGAAAAAACGCTGCATTTCGCTGTATGCCATACGGTCATCAGAAACCTGCATAAAATTATTGATTCCGTACTTGTTTTCATTTGCGGAAACAATGCATCCAGCACCTCTTGAAAGTGCATCATTGACAAAAGCATTACCGTCAGTTTTCACCCCTTTTACAGCACAGAAAACCGTCCCGTCAGTACATTTACCGGAATCTGAAAAAACTGACTCAACCTCAAAATCATCGTTGACCTGATATTCAAGAAGATAATTTTTGAGGAATTCAGCATATTCGCTTATTTTCCGTAATTTCTTCATATTTTCCAGTCATCACCGCTCAACGCATTTTCCATATGCATTGAACGCGACCCTTTCAGAAAAATCCAATTGCCTTTATGAGCAATTCCACGCAGGAATATTCCGGCTTCGACTGAATCTGCAAAAAACTTCATCTCAAATCTGTCTGCATGCTGCATGAAATTACTGCCGACTGCCAATACCTGCGCTTGAGGAAGCTGTTCTGCAAAATCCTCCAGCAAACTCAAATGCTCAAGTGCAGAATTTTCACCAAGTTCAAGCATATCTCCGATAACAAATATCAAATCTTTTTCAGCGATTTCTCCGTTTTTCACACTTTCTGCCGCCATTTTCAAAACAGCGCGCATACTTGCCGGATTGGCATTATAAGCATCATTATAAATATTCACCCCGTTGCAGACTGTTATTTTGGCACGCATTCCGGGCAGAACGGTATTTTTCAATCCGGCCGCGATTTCTGAGAGAGTCATACCGAAATATTTGCCGACTGCCGCTGCGGCACAGGCATTCTGCGCCTGATGCTCCCCCTGCAGATTCCAATTTATCCTGACAGATTCAGTACCGCAATGCAGCAAAAATGAACTCTCAAAAATACCTCCGGAAAAATTACTGTAATAAACATCAATATTTTCTGCCGGACAACTGCCGAAACGGACACATTGCAAACCTCTTTTTGCAGCAGTACGAACTATAATCTCCGTCTGCGGGATATTGCCGGGAAAAACGGCAGTTTTTGAAGTGCAGTCAAAAATCGAAGCTTTCTCCCTGGCAACTCCATCCAAATTACAGAGATTTTCCAAATGGCAGGGAGCAATAGAATTAACCACCGCAATCTCCGGCTCAACAATAGCTGTCAGAACTGCGATTTCTCCAAATGAACTCGTCCCCATTTCAATAACTGCGGCTTGATATTCATATGTCATACGCAGCAGATTTTGCGGAACTCCGATATGATTATTGGTATTGCCCTCAGTAAAAAGAACCTTGCCGCTGCCGAATTTCTGTTCCAGAACGGCGCGGGTCATCTCTTTGACACTGGTTTTGCCGACGCTGCCGGTTACTGCGGCACAGGGAACGGGATTTTTTTTGAGCATCAATTTTCCCAGCTGCTGATATGCTTTCAAAGTATCATCGACAATCCAGCAAGGCAGTTTTTCACTTACGCGATTCTTTTGCACGCACAAAACGGCGGCATTATTCGCCATGGCCTGTTCCACAAAATCATGAGCATCAAAACGCTCTCCTTTGAGGGCGAAAAAAATCCCGGCAGTCATATCTTTGCGGCTGTCAGTTTCTGCTTTTTTTATCACAGTATCGCAACTGACATTTATCAGTTCACCGCCGCAAAATGCAATGATTTCAGCCATTGTTACCGGAATCATTGCTGTACCTCCCGGAAATATTCAACCGTATATTTCAACCCCTCTTTCAATGAAACTTCCGGCTGCCAATCCAGCTCTTTCCGAGCCAGAGTTATATCAGGACGGCGGCGGGTCGGATCATCAGAAGGAAGGGGTTTAAAAACAAGTTTTGAATCAGAACCGGTCATATCAAGCACCATTTGCGCCAGTTCCAGCATGGTAAATTCGCCGGGATTGCCGAGATTGACCGGCCCTTTGAAATCATCTCCGGACGCCATCATCTTTTTCAATCCGCGCACCAGATCGGAAACAAAACAGAAACTTCTGGTCTGCTCACCGCTGCCGAAAATTGTGATATCTTTGCCCTCAAGTGCCTGATTGATAAAATTACTGACAACTCTGCCGTCATCTTTCTGCATATAGGGGCCGTAAGTATTAAAAATACGCACGACTTTGATTTTGACACCATACATCCGCCAGTAATCGAAAAAAAGAGTTTCTCCAATGCGTTTACCCTCATCATAACAGCTGCGGATACCGATAGTATTGACATTGCCGCGATAACTCTCCACCTGCGGATGGACTTGCGGCTCACCATATATCTCACTGGTCGAAGACAACAGAATTTTTGCATTTTTTCTGCGTGCCGCTTCCAGCATATTAAGCACGCCGCAGAAAGCGGTTTTTGCGGTAAAAACCGGATCTTTCTGATAATAAGGCGGAGATGCCGGACACGCCAGATGATAAATCTCATCCACTTCAAAATCCGGCTCAAACGGATCAATCACATTATGTTCTATCAACTGGAAATGCTCATTATCAAGAAGCTTTTCCACATTTTTCTCTGTGCCGGTATAGAAATTATCAAGTGCATAAACCCTGTGCCCATCATCAAGCAATGATGCACACAGATTTCTGCCGACAAATCCGGCACCGCCGGTAACTAAAATATTTTTCATTCTGCATCCTGAAGTTTAGGAATAGTGGTACGCAAAGTCTGTCCGCGGAAAATAAGACGTATCAGATCATGATGATTTTTCATATAGATCCATGTCATATTTTTTGCATCCGGAGTATGTACCGGCGGCACATCGCCCCATGCGACAGCGATTTCAGCCTTGGTCATACCGATTGCAATTTCACCGGCTTGCACCTCATCCAGATATTCGGCACGGATTTTTTTGGATATGGCGTCGCGATTTTCAAAACCGATGAGAGATTTCAAAAACTGCTGCATGGACGCCATGCGCTCACCTTTGCTGAACAAAATGGTATAAAACTGTTCACTGCCGGCTGTTTTGAAAACAAATTTATCCTCTGTACATTCGACAGCTTCGATTTCAGTTCCGTATGGGATTATATTTCCGGAGATGAAATTAAGGCAATTTATTTTTTCCGGATTGGTATAAAAAATATTATATTTAGTGTAAAGTTTATCATTTTCACCCTGCTGCATAACTTCTGAAACGACAACAGTTTTTGCACAACCGCAGAGCAATGCGGCAACAGCCATCACTGAACAAAAAAATTTTTTCATAACATTCCTTTCTAAAACATATAACGGATTATGGCTTTTGAACGCAATTTATTGACATATTTGCGATATTGCGCCTCCCGTTCTTTTTCTTCCAGTTTTTTTATAATTTCCTGCCGCACCTCATCCAGAGTTTTTTTATTTCCGGGCACGACTTTGTCAACCAATAAATAATACACGCCCTCATCAGAAATTTCAAGTGGTCCGATGAGTTGATTTATATTTTTTTCATTTATAACTTTTTTAAATTCCGTCCGCATTTTATCTCTGGATACCAGCACGGCATAATCAGATTGTCTGCCGCCGGGAAGTTCTGAATATTCCTTCAGCAATGAATAAAAATCAGACGGATTGGCACGGAGTTTCTCGGTGACGATTTTTCTGCGCGAGTCAAATTCCGGATTCGCCCGGTTGAGAAAAAGAATATTCATACGCAACTCTTCCGGTGTGGCAAATTCATCCTCATGCTCACGGTAATACTCAAATACTGCCTTGGGAGAAATATGAACATTGATATACAATTCGCGTCCGACCATATATTGAACGGTTATCCGCTCCTCCACCCTCCGCTTGAATTCATCAACTGACAGTCCCGATTCACGGAGCTTGGCATAAAATTCACTGCGGGTCCGGCAATTTGCCTTGACCGCCATATCGTCCAGCACGGCAGAAATTGACTGATTATCTATCGGAAAAGGTTTTTTGCGGTATTCATTCAGAATCAGTTTACGATCAATAAGCTCCTCAAGAGTTTTTTTGCGAAGCTCATAAATTGCTTTGGAGGCCTGTGTTTTGTCAAGAGAATTTGCAAAATAATATTCTTCATTCTGTGTTTCAAAAAGAATATCACTCAAACTTACCGGCTCTCCATTGACCGATGCCAGTACACTGTCAGTCTGAATATTGGCAGTATCAGCCTCTGCAGCGGTCAAACTGACTGCCGCAGTAAGGAAAAAAATAACAATACTGCTGAAAAATTTCATGATTTTTCTTACTTTTTCCGTTCAGCACGCTTCAAAGCAAGCTCAATTGCCGCGAAAAAACTTCCGCATCCGCATTCTCCCCTGCCCCATGCAATATCAAATGCACTTCCGTGATCCGGACTGCAGCGGATTATCGGCAAACCGATAGTTGAATTTACACCGCTGTCAAACGCCAGCATTTTAAACGGAATATGTCCCTGATCGTGATACATTGACAGAATTCCATCATATTTTTCATATCTGCGGGGCACAAAAAGCACATCAGGCACCACCGGCCCGTCAACACGGATACCGCGTGAGTGCAGTATTTCAATTGCCTTTTTGGTAACTTCCTCATCTTCGCGTCCCATACAGCCGTTTTCTCCGGCATGGGGATTGAGAGCCATCAATGCGAGATACGGTTCAGCAACTCCCTCACTCTGCAAGGCATCCACAAGCATATCCGCAACGCTCAATATCCGTTCCACAGTAACATTAGCCGGAACTTCGGCAATCGGAATATGAGTTGTTACAAAAGCGACATGCAGTCTGCCGCTTGACTGCATCATGGCAAAATCATTACAATTGCACATTTCAGCGATCATCTCGGTATGACCGGAGAAATCAACTCCGGCAAGATTTACCGAATATTTATTGACCGGAGCTGTAACGACAGCATCATTCATCCCGTCAATAACCGATTGTGTCGCCGCCTTTATAGCCTCAAAAGCAGCTCTGCCGCATACCCCGTCAGCCTCTCCGGTTTTCATACGGTCAAACTCAATGAGCCTGGAACTTTCAACAATATTCACCTCATTGATATTCACCTGCGGTGCATATTTTTTCAATGCCGCCTCAAGAACAGAACGCTCTCCGTAAAGGACAAATTCGCATTTTGCCGCAAAATTCTTATCAGCAACAGCTTTTGCGGCAAGTTCAGGGCCGACCCCCGCGGGGTCGCCCATACTTATTGCAATTCTGCACATATATTACCAGTCCTGTCCCTGTTTGCGGAAATATTCTGCCACATTGGGAATGAAAGGTTTGATAAGTTTTTTGATGGCAACAGCGTATTCACGGATTTCCCATTGTGCATGTTCGCTGTCGCGCAGTTCCAGAAAATGGAGAAGATTGGAGAGATCAACAGTTGCCCAGAATGTAACCATCATATTCTGCGGCAGCACACCGCGAGCCTGTTCACGGCAAACACCGCTGTCAAGCAGATATTCATAAAGTTTGAGGGATTCAAGGTTGTGCTTTTCAATTTCCTGACGCAATGCTTCATCCGCAAAAGCTTCGTCCGCAAAAGATGCCTGACGGTTGCTTTTGGCCTGACGGCGGAGTTTCGGCGGAGTATAAAATTCGATATTGAAATCGGTATAACGGCGGGAGATTTCATTATAACTCCAGGTGCGGTGGCGATGCCACTGACCGCGAACAAACAAAGGACAATGAACGCTGAAAGTAAAAACCATATGTTCCAGCGGACTGGTATGTTTATTGGCGATGAGATATTCGGTCAACTGGATATCTCTTTCATCCATCTCTTTTTTGAGTTTGCCGAAAGAAACGCGGGCGGCATTTACAAAAGTAGTTTCAGTACCCATGTGATCGATCAAACCGACCCAGCCCTGACCGCCGAGGACCTTGACATGATTTTCAGGCGGGACATTCAAATTTTCCATACTAACCTCCATAAATTGTTAAAGTTTATTTATATCATTTACAAGTTGATTTACAAATTTTTCTGCGCAGACATTCATTGCCTGAACATAAGCAGTTCTGTCTTTTTTGTCAACAGGAGTTTCCAGAACATAAGTTTTCTCCCATTTTTTTGCTGCACCATCATGGATGCGGACATTGCCCCGGACACCGAGGACAGATTTTTTATGAGCTGTATCGAATTTGAATTCAAAAATAACAACTCCGATATCCATATTTCTGCCATCAGCTTTATAATTTCCCTCTATCGCATTCAGCATGAAACGGCGGAGCATATTTTCCGGACTCTGCACCCAGAAATTATACTGATCGGGAACAACTTTTCCGTCCTGTTCAAAATACAAAAGATTCAATTCTGCCGGAGAAACATTGCGGAAACTGCTGAAAACGACATTGAATGGAATATTCAATTTTTTTCCGCCATTGAAAGCAAGATCATAATAATTCTGTCTGGTCACTGCAGGGGAGATAATTGAGCATCCGCTCAAAACAATTGCAATCAAAACCACACCCAATAAATGCAACATTCCGTTTTTCATTTCTTCTCTCCTTTCAACACCTCAAGCGGCGGTATCTGCAGAATCTTACCGGCCCGCAAAACATTCGGATTTGTTATTTTATTGTATTCCATCAACTTTTTGTAATACCTGACAGAGCCGTAAAAATTTCTGCTCAAATGGGTAAAAGTATCACCGCGTTTGACTTTATATTCAATTATCTTATCCTGTTTTTTATCTGCTTTATGAATATTTTCCATTTTGGGATAAGCAGTTTCATTACTTGGAGCAATTTCTTTTTTAAGCGGAGCCTTTTCTGCTGTTTTTTCTGTTGCAACAGCACTGTCGGCAATATTTTTTTCTGAAGTTTCAGCTGCGGGATTTACTTTTTCTGCAACAGAAGCTTCAGCTTTCTGCTCCGGTTGTTTTTCTGTAAAGGTACTGTCGGCGGACTGCTTTTCTGCAACAGAAGTTTCAATTTTCACTCCGGAATCAGCAACAGTTTTTTGCGGTTCAGCAGCAGCAACATTCTGTTCTGCAGCTTTCTTATCTTTTCCGTCATTATTTACGGGAGCCGGAGTCTTTTCTTTTTCAGATTCTTCAAGCTCTTTTTTCAAGCGGGCAAGTTCCTCTTCCTGTTTTTTCTGTTCATCTGCCAATCTTTTTTTATAAGCGGCAGTCAATCTTTCGATTTCCTGCTCATCAGTCAGAACGACTTTTTTGCTTTTTCTGCCCTGATTGAAATAACGCTGTTCGCAGCGTTCAATAAAACCTTTTATCTCTCTGACCTGATTTTCCGGCATATCCGGTGACAGACGCAAAACTTCTTTGTAATGATAAGCCGCCAGCAGATAGTCGCCGAGATGCTCATCACACAACTCTGCCAATGCCTGATGCACAGCCGCAGAATCCGGATGTTTTGCAAGATATTTTTTGTAGCACAATTCCGCATTACGATATTCTCCGACACGCATTGATTGAGCGGCTTTTTTCAGCAAAGGATGATTGGGTTCTTTTTCTGAACAGCCCGCCGCGGTCAATACCATCACACCTGCAAGCAAAAACATCAGGCAAAAATTCTTCATTTCATAAACTCCCTTAAAAGCGGTATCGCACCCGCGACCGCAGTTTCCAAACGCAAAATATACGGACTCAAACTGATTCCGGTAAAACCGGCATCTGTAATCGACTCAAGTTCAGCTGGACTGAAACCTCCCTCCGGACCGACAAAAAAAGCAAGTTTTTCCGCTTTTTTCAAACGGTCTTTGCCTTCTTCTGCGCCGCCGACAGCACCATAAGTTCCTGTCATATTGTTTTCTCCGACATACTCCATCGCCTGTTTGAACTTCAAAGGCCCGATTATCTCCGGCAGGAACGGATTATTTGACTGCTTGCAGCCCTCAATCAACAGTTCACGGAAACGGTTGATATTTTCAGGGTTCGCCACCGAATAATCACATTGCATAATGCCGATACCATCAACGCCCAATTCACAGCATTGCTTGAGCAGAATATCAAGTTTCTGCTTGCGCGGAGCTGCCGTAAAAACATATATTTTCTGTTTCTGTGCCTCACAATGCTGCACAGAAACGATTTTCAAACTTTTATCTTCCTGAATTTCCGCCATCATCTTTCTGCCCTTGCCGTCAAGCAGCAGAACAGATTCACCTGCTCTGGCACGCAATATTTTGAAAAGGTGATTGTGTTCATCTTTTTCAAGATTCACACAATCTCCAATTTCAGCATCAGCAGTATAGAAAAATGCGCGCATCATACTCCTTTTACATAGCGTCAGGAACGCTGACAGTCAAAGTTGCAAGTCCGTCAACCAGAACCTCGCGGCAGCACTGAGCCAGACGCAATCTTGCTTTGGCCAGTTCTTCTCCGGTTTCATTTGACAAAATCGGACATTCACGATAAAAACGGTTGAAAGCCTTGGCAACATTGAGCAGATATTCAACCAGGGGAGAACAATCTTTTTTGCCAGCGGCACTCTTCAAAACAGAACCATACATGGAACAGATAGAAGCCAGATCTTTTTCCTCTTTCTGCGAAAGAAGCGACCAATCAACAGCACCGTTGAAATTTCTGTCCGCCGCCTTGCGCTCAATAGAACGGATACGGGCGCAAACATACTGAACATAAGGTCCGGTATCGCCTTCAAAACGGATCGAAGCAGCCGGATCAAACATGATAGTTGTTTTAGCATTGAACTTCAACAGCATGAACTTTAATGCTCCAAGTCCGATTATCTCACCCCGTTCTGCAATTTTTTCATCACTTGCTTCGCCATCACGCTCTCTGCATGCGGCAGCAGCAAGTGCTGTCATTTCATCAAAAAGATCATCCGCATCAACAACTGTTCCCTCGCGGCTCTTCATTTTGCCGGACGGCAGATTCACCATACCGTATGAGAGGTGGAAGAGCTGATCCGCCCAGTCATAACCAAGTTTTTTCATAATGGCAAACAGCATCTGGAAATGGAGATTCTGTTCATCTCCGACTACCCAGATCATTGATTCGGGCTTGTAATCCTCATACTTTTTGAGCGTTGTTCCCATATCCTGAGTGATATAAACGCTGGTACCGTCGGAACGCAGGACGACTTTCTGTCCCATTTTACCGAGATCGGCGATAACAGCACCGTCTGCGCGTTTGGCAAAAACGCCTTTGGCAAGCCCGTCGGCAATAATATCCTTGCCGAGCAAATAGGTGTTGCTCTCCAGATAAGTATGATCAAAATTAATACCAAGACGCTTGTATGTCTGATCAAATCCGGCAAAAACCCAGCTGTTCATCATGCTCCAGAGTTCACGGACAGCGGGATCATTTGCTTCCCATTGCTGAAGCATTTTCTGAGTGGCCTGACCGATTTCAGTTTCAAGGAACAATTCTTCGCTTGATTTATCTGCGAGTTCAGGTCTGTTTTTGCGGAGTTCGTCGATTTCAGCAGAAAGCATTTTATTGTATTCAACATAAAAATTACCGACCAGATGATCGCCTTTGATACCGGTGCTTTCCGGATTGCAGTTATTGCCCGCACGCTGATAAGCAAGCATTGATTTGCAAATATGGATACCGCGGTCATTGACGAGATTGATTTCAACGACATCATTGCCGACGCGTTTCAAAAGTGAAGCCAGCGACATACCGAGAACATTGTTGCGGACATGACCGAGATGCTGGGGTTTGTTGGTATTGGGCGCAGAATACTCAATAAGGATGCGCTTCCTTTCATTTTCGTTGAGAATTCCATCTGCCATAAGTTTATCCATATCGCCGACGGTATCGCGGAAAAGCGCGGCACTTTTCAATGTCACATTGACAAAAGCCTTGATGATTTCAACAGATTCGACATCAGCATGAGCGCGGAGAAAATCTCCGGCTTCTGCGGCGACTTTATCGGGGGCATTTTTGCAGAATCTGGCAAAACGGAAACAATTTACGGTATAATCACCATTCATATTTTCAGGACAAAGCTCGACCTGAATATCCCAATCATTCTGAATGCTGTATTTTTCAGAGAAATACTTTTTAAGATCATTTACAAAAGCGAACTGCATAAAAATTTTTCCTTAATTTGCTCACAATGTTGTTTTTATCAAAATGTTTTCGCCGTCTTTTTCAAGCGGAGAAATAACATAATTACCAAGTGCGTACGGCATAAGGACTGTTTCCCCCATACGGACAGTCAGCTCCATGCCGTCAGTTTTGATATTAAATGCGCCTTTCGCCGCACTCAACAGATGGAAACTGCCGTCATCTGCGGTATTTTCCTGCAAATCAGCACACAAATGCAACGCAGAAATCCGGAAAAACGGACAATTGACCATCGGAATTTTACGATTGAATTTTGTATTATTGACATCACCGGCAATACGGCAATTTACAATATTGGAAAAGTTGATCGACTTCATGCCTTTTTCGATATGGAGTTCCCGCGGTTTGCCGTGCTGATCCACGCGGCCCCAATCACTTATGCGGTAAGTCGTATCACTGTTCTGCTGTATTTCAAGGATCAGATTGCCGCCGCCGATAGCATGCAATGTCCCGGAAGTAATAAAATATCCATCGCCGAGATTTGAAGTGAATTTCTGCAAAAGATTTTCAACTTCAGGTGAATTGATACTCTCCTGCAGTTTAAATCCGGTAGCTCCTGCCGAAAGTCCTGCCAGAATACAGCCTTCCGGACGGCAGCCGAGAATATACCACATTTCGGTTTTGGGCTGTGCGCCGCCGCCGATTTTTTCGCATGCTTCAGCGTCAGGATGCACCTGCAATGACAATCTCTCGCCTGCATCAATCAGCTTGACCAGCAGCGGAAAACTGTCATATCTGTCATGTTGAGGTCCCAGCAGTTCAAATTTGTACCGCTTCATGAGTTCCTCTATCTGCATACCGGCAAATTTCCCGTTGACGACCACACTCTGTTCATCTTTGCGATCAACAAGTTCCCATGATTCTCCGACAGGATCAATACCGTTGCACGGGACATCGCGTCCGAGCAATTCGGTCATCATAGTACCGCCCCACATTCTTTTCATATAAATCGGAGCGAACTTCAACGGGTAAAATTTATTTCCGGCCATTTTCAATCCTCATTCTTTTTCAATTTTTCACAAGCTTCAAGAACAAAATCAGGCAAACGGATGATTTTGCGCTCCGGATTTATACTGACGAGAATCACATAACCCTTTACCAGCAGTTTATCTCCGCAATAAATCTCAGTTGCAACTTTCAATCGCGCCCCTTTGGCTTCTTCAACCCATGACCGGAAAGTCAGCAGATCATCATACCGGGCAGATGCCAGATAATCACAATGCGCCTCCCGAACAGGAAAAATCACTCCGCGTTCCTCAAGCTCACGGTAAGGCAATCCTATACTGCGCAGCATTTCCGTACGGCTGCGCTCAAAAAATTCAAGATAATTGGCGTAATAAACCACACCCATCTGGTCGGTATCGCCGTATGAAACACGATATGTCGATTCAAAATAAGCCATTTCAGGAAATCCTTTCTGCAATAAAAGCAACAGTTTCTTCAACATTCATATTGCTGCTGTCCACCAGAATTGCATCATCACATTTTTTCAACGGCGCAACCGGACGCTCGGAATCAATGCGGTCGCGCCCGGCTATGGATTTTGCGATTTCTTCAAGAGTTGCGCTGCTGTAAGATTCTTTTGACTGATCCAGTCGGCGTTTGGCACGCACTTCCGGAGAAGCGGTAACGAAAAATTTCCATTTGGCATCAGGGAATACCACACTTCCGATATCTCTGCCCTCCATGACGATACGCTGTTTCTTCGCCAGAGAACGCTGAAGTTCCTTGAGTTTTTCACGGACGACCGGAATTGCAGCGAACAAACTTACATGCGAATTGACTTCCGGAGTAACGAGTTCATCAGACAAAAACACCCCATTCAGCGAAAGTGAAAATTTGCCTTCTGCATCAGCGGTATAATCAAGTTTCATACTGTCGAGCAGATTTTCCACCGCCGCAATATCCGCATGATCCACACCATTCTGCAATGCCGCATAAGTTACGGCACGATACATGCTGCCGGTATTTACATACGGAATAGACAAAAGCCTCGCAAGATGCGAGGCTACTGTACTTTTGCCGGATGCGGCCGGCCCATCGATGGCTATAACATCAGCACTCATCGAAACACCTCATCAATGAGAATTGCGGCTGCGCAATCTGCCGGATTTCAAAAATCCATCGTAATGACGCATTGCCAGATGAGATTCAAGCTGACTTACAGTATCAAGAGTAACACCGACCATAATGAGCAGACTTGTGCCGCCGAAGAACTGGGAAACCATAAACGGAAGCTTCATATTGACATACAGAAACATCGGGAACAATGCCAATACAACAAGAAATACGGCTCCGCCGAAAGTAACTTTGGTCATAGTGTGATCCAGGAATTTTGAAGTTGCTTCTCCGGGGCTGATACCGGGAATGAATGCACCTTCTTTTTTGAGATTGTCAGCAATCTGCAGAGGATTGAACTGATTGGCAACCCAGAAGTAAGTAAAGGCAAAAATCAAAATACCCTCTGTAAGCATATATCCCCAGCTGCCCTGCTGGAAAAATGCAGCACCTCTGTACCAGCCGAGATAGGCAAACAATGCACCGGGAATCATCATGATGGCACCGGCAAAAATGATGGGCATAACACCGGCGAAGTTAACTTTCAAAGGCATATAAGTAGAACCGCCGGACATCTGTTTGCCGATAGTCTTGCGAACCATCTGGATAGGCACACGGCGATATCCCTGTGACAGCAGAATTGTGGCAGCTGTAACAACTGCAAACAGCACAACCAGAATCAGAAGATGGATCGGTTTGAAAGAAGTTCCGGCTGTGATTTCTCCGGTTTTAGTCATACGGATAAGTTCAACTACTGCATCAGGCATACGGGCGATGATATTGATGGTGATGATCAATGAAACACCATTACCGATACCGCGCTCGGTGATCTGTTCTCCCAGCCACATAAAAAGCATGGTGGTACAGGTCAGAACTATGATGGACATTATCACAAACAACTGCTGATTGCCGACAAAAAGAGCTTTGCCGGTAACAGGCGGCAGGTTGAAACGGCCGGGATCGACCATTGTCATAGCGACAACTGCGCCCTGAACCAGACAGACGAGAATAGTCAGGTAACGGGTGTACTGATTAAGTTTCTGATGACCGGATTCACCCTCGCGTTTCATTTTTTCAAGCGCGGGAAGACAGGGAGTAAGGAGCTGAACGACAATGGATGCGGTAATGTAGGGCATGATACCCAAAGCACCGATAGCGAATTTCTCCAGCGCACCGCCGGTAAACAATGTCAAAGTATTGAGCAGACCGCTTCCGGCTCCGGCGTTGGCGGCGAGCTCTTTCATATACTCTTCCAATGCGACCGGATCGACGCCGGGACAGGGAATATTGCTGGCAAGACGCACCAGAACAATAATGAGAGCTGTAAACAGCAGACGGCTGCGCAATTCTTTTACTTTGAAGATGTTAAAAAATGCTTTCCACATATTTTTCTTTTCCTTTATATATAATTATTGTTTAATATTAAAATACATCTCATAAAATGTAACACACATTTAACGATTTTTCAAGTTTTTTATTGAAAAAAATGTTTTTTTGAGTATTTTTTTTAATCATCTTGATTTTGACCGCAGAAATGCTATCTTAAAAACATGGATACAACAGCAGAAAGGATTCAAATATGTCAAAAGTAATAATTTTCGGCGGCAGCGGCTGGCTCGGACATAAAATCGCACTTGACCTTGCAGCACACAATTATGATGTTACTGTTTCATTCAGAGGCAGGAAAACAGTTTTTCTTGATAAAATCAAACATTTACGCACCATCATCGGCAACAAGCGCGAGGAAGCTTTTATCAGAGATATTTTTGAAAAAAATGATTTTGATTATGTCATTGATACTGCACCGCATACAGAATCAATCGAATTTATTTTCAAATATGCAAAAAATATCAAACATTACATCCATTGCTCAAGTACGGGCGGCTATGCTCCGCTGCCGTTTATCCCCTGTGATGAAACCGCTCCATACGGCGGTTTTGAAAAAAATTCAGGTTGGGCGGCAAAAGCTGTCGTTGACAATCTGGCAATGAATTTTTTCAAAGAAAACAAATTCCCGGCAACCGTCATGCGCCCCTGCTATATCAACGGCGAAGACGGACTTGTACCGCTTGACAATCTCGGCGGCAGAAGAACAGATTTTATTCCGGATATTCTTGCTGAAAAAACTCTTGATCTGCCTGATAACGGTCTGGCTCTGCTGCAGCCCATTCATATTGACGACCTCGCTGTTTCATTCCGTTTGGCAATCGAACATCCCGTCAGCATCGGAGAAATCTACAATATCACACTCGATCACGCCGTAACCCTCACCCGCTACATTGAACTCAATGCCGAAGCTCTTGGCAAAAAAGCGCATATCAACTATCTCCCGCTGGAGGAAATGTGCAAGAAATATGCAGGGGCCATTGATGAAACATGGCTGAGATTTTTTGCAACACATATGTGCTTTACCAATGCGAAAGCCAAACGCGACCTCGGTTTTGCGCCTGCTCATTCTGCCGAAGAGGCAATCATCGCCAATGCCCGCGCAACTGCCGCTGAACTGCACGCAAAATAATTACAGACAGAAATATTGAAAAACGCAGACTGATTTTTTATTGCAAGGGGGCTTGCGCCGCCCCCTTGCGACCCTGGCGGGGGATATCCATCCCCATTTTGTAACGCTGGCGCGTGAATGTCAGCGACTGAGTGGTGTCAGGCTTGTCTGGTTGTGGCAAAATGTTTCCTTTGTCCTCCCTCCATTATGAAAGCGGGTGGAACGCTGAGGGATGACAAAGAAAATCTTTTGCCACGATTAGCCACATTGGGGAGAGCAAGCTCTCTTTTTGTATGCTGTCGCATTAGCATATTCAAAAGTAAAAATATACTTTGAGATTTTGCCAAGGCGATAGCAAATAAAAGGCGATGAAACGCCCTGTATTTTGCTTGCGCAAAATACTATACCCCAAACCCCTCAGTTTTTTT